>NZ_JBYHFQ010000006.1:0-175959 GCF_057669665.1 Sporosarcina sp. Y1004
TAGGGATGCGACGAAGTCGCATCCCTACTTATTAAAACATCTCGATGAGGGTATAGAAGTTGTTCGATCCAAAGCGATTCAAAGACAACTATACACGCGGTGCCCAGTGTTGGATCAATTACTTAAGGCCACATTTTCATTCTCAGACGCAGAGATTTGTTTATACTCAACAACTTACTTGTATTTATCAGTCACTTCACGCCATGAAAAATAGCCTTCTTCAACAGAGCGAATCAGAAGCTCAGCTGTTGCGATATTTGTAGCGAGTGGAATTCCGTAAACGTCGCACAGACGCAACAATGCACTGACGTCTGGTTCATGAGGCTGTGCAAACAGGGGGTCGCGGAAAAATAAGATTAGATCCAGCTCGCCTGTCGCAACCATTGCGCCGATTTGCTGGTCTCCTCCTAAAGGTCCTGAGTTTAATCGTGTGACAACTAAATCGGTCTCTTCCATAATTCTTTTTCCAGTTGTCCCAGTTGCGAATAAAGTATGTTTCGAAAAGATATGTTCATAAGCAATCGTAAAATTCACCATTTCATTTTTCTTTTCATCATGTGCTATTAATGCGATTTCCATTTTACGCACCTCACTTTTATAGGTTTGAGCAATAAATATTTACTTCTATTATAGAATGACTTCGGCTTAAACCAAATATGATTGCTTCAATCATACGCACATCTAAGAAGTTAAAACTACTTAGAAGTGCTATTTGTCATGAATGGAATAATAGTAACTTACCTGCAGGAGATGCGAGGCGGTGTGTTTTTTCTAAAAGGCTTTTCTCTTCTAGTATTACTTGTCCTTTTTCTTTAGCTTCATCGTCTGTATCAGACATGAATGTTTCTTCAATAATTAATTCCCCTGTTGGTTCGAAAGCTGTCAATTTATATGTCCTCACCTAATTCATCCTTTCCATTCTAATTACCTTCATTATACTACTAAAAAATCGGAAAAGAAATTTGAATTGAACACTTCGTATAGTGAAACTGATTTTTAACAAAAGTAATTAAATTGAAACTTCGGCGTACTAGATACGTATAGTTAACAATAGGGAAGATGAAAGGAGCAATAAGATGTCATTATTACTTGAAAATGTAACAAAACGGTTTGGGGATTTCACTGCAGTAGATGATTTAACACTCTCCGTCGGCAAAGGAACGATGTACGGGTTTCTAGGGGCGAATGGAGCGGGCAAGACGACAACATTTCGGATGATTCTTGGTTTATTGAACGCCAATGAAGGACGGATAACCTGGAACGGGAAACCGATTTCCTATGCAACAAGTCCTGAGATCGGTTATTTGCCTGAAGAACGTGGGCTTTATCCTAAAATGAAAGTGGAAGAACAACTCATTTTTCTAGCCCAATTGCGCGGGATGAAAAAGTCGGATGCCAAAGCAGCAATGAATAAATGGCTGGAGCGAATGGAAATTACGCATTATACCAATAAAAAAGTTGAAGAGTTATCCAAGGGAAATCAGCAAAAGATACAAGTAGTGGCTTCTCTCATGCATAATCCTCAGCTGTTAATCCTTGATGAACCATTTTCAGGTTTGGATCCCGTTAACGTTGAAATGCTGAAAAAAGCAATAATAGAATTTAGAAACGAAGGCGCGACGATTGTTTTCTCGAGTCACCGAATGGATCACGTTGAAGAATTATGTGAGCAACTAAGTATTATTGATAAAGGGAAACAAATTGTAAGTGGCACTCTGCGTGATGTAAAACGATCATTTGGAAAGCAGAATGTACGTATAAATTCAGACAATGACTTATCGCTTTTGGACTCAATTGCAGGTGTAACATCCGTACATAAATCCATAGAAGGCGCGCTTTACCAAGTGGAATCCGAAATGGTTGCGGACAATCTCCTGACAGAGGCTTTGAAATCCGGACCAATTCGCCACTTTGCAATTGAAGAGCCGTCGCTGCAGGACATTTTCATCGAAAAGGTGGGAAAACAACATGCGTGAATTTATGATCATCTTTAAGCAGGCTTTCATGACGAAAGCGAAAACAAAATCATTCGTTATCACAACGACCATCATGATTGCTGCAGTATTTCTTTTTGCAAATATGGGAAAAATCATCGATAAGGTTAATAGCATGACTGGTGGAGACAGTGAATCAACGGAAGTGTTGCAAGTTGTCGATAACAGTGGGGTACTTGCGGATCGACTGAAACTGCAGTTCGATGCGAATGACTCAGATATTAAGATGGAAGTCTCCACAAAGTCGGAAGAGAGTCTGACAGCTCAGGTAAAAGAAGGGGAAATTGATTCTTTTTTGACGCTTGACCTGAACGATAGTAATACGATTCAAGCAAGTTATTCATCGATGAGTGCCATGGAATTTGACCTTCCGATGATGTTGCAAGATGCACTCCAATCAATTCAGACGGAGATGAAAGCGCAAGAGCTCTCATTGTCCGGTGAACAAGTTCAGACGTTGTTTGCCCCTATACAGTTTGAACAGCAATCGGTATCTCCTTCAGCGAAATCTGAAGAAGAGCTAAGCCAGGCGCGCGGTCTCGTCTATGTATTGATGTTTTTAATTTATTTTGCGGTCATTGTCTATGCGAGCATGATTGCTACTGAAGTGGCAACAGAAAAATCGTCACGTGTTATGGAAATACTAATCTCTAGTGTTTCACCGGTTAAACATATGTTTGCAAAAGTTGCAGGGATAGGGTCACTCGGTCTTTTGCAAATGGTGCTGCTTGGATTAGCAGGATTCATTGCTTTGAAAACAACAACTTCTGAAATGGCAGATGGGTTATTTTCTGTTTTCGGCTTTTCAAATATGAATATCGGTACGCTTGTTTATGCAGTTATCTTCTTCCTGTTAGGATACTTCCTCTATGCGACGTTAGCGGCTCTTCTAGGGTCTTTGGTAAGTCGTACGGAAGATGTCCAGCAAATCATCATGCCCATGACACTGTTAATTGTGGCAGGGTTCATGATTGCAGCAACGGGACTTGGGAATCCTGAGATGGCGTATATAAAATATGCTTCCTTCTTCCCATTCTTTGCTCCACTTGTTATGTTCTTACGCGTCGGTATGCTTGAATTACCAGTATGGGAACCGCTATTAGCAATTGGAATTATGCTTGTGACGATTTTCCTTCTTGGCTTCTTCGGCGCACGCGTTTACCGAGGCGGTGTTCTGATGTACGGTCCGTCACGTTCATTGAAGGATATTAAAAAAGCAATCCAACTCGGTAAGGAATAATAGGTTCAATGTAAGTTGTGGGTCATATTGATTTGACCTGCAACTTTTTTGTTAATGAGAGATTTAAGTAGACATGTAGACTTTCATTCACGGATTCTTTTTATATATGGTAAAATTAGAACAAGTATTCGTTGAATTAAGGAGGTGTTTCATTTGTCAACAATTCGATTTATCCACACGGCTGATTTGCATCTCGATAGCCCTTTTAAAGGTATGACAGGACTTGCGGAAAATCATTTGACTCAAGTACGCGAGAGTACTTTTTCCGCATTCAAAAAATTGATTGATCATGCGGTAGAAACGAAACCAGATTTTGTTTTAATCGTGGGTGATATTTATGATGGTGAAAATCGTAGTTTACGAGCACAGATGAAATTTCACGAAGGAATGAAGAAATTGGATGCGGTGGGTATTCCCGTATTTATATCGCACGGGAACCATGATCACCTTGGTGGAAGATGGACTCGATTTGACTTGCCGCCAAATACCCATGTTTTTACTGAGGAGGTTGAATCGGTTCAACTCACGGTGAAAGGACAAGACATTGTAATTCATGGTTTTAGCTATAAAGAAAGGCATATTCGTGATAAGGTGATTGACCGTTATCCCGTTGCTGAAAATCATGAACCATTTCATATCGGTATGCTGCATGGCAGTTTAGCGGGAGATGAAACACATGCAGTCTATGCGCCCTTTACAAAAAGTGATTTACTTGCCAAGCACTATGATTACTGGGCTCTTGGGCACATTCATCTACGGCAACAGTTACATAATGCCCCTCCTATCGTCTACCCTGGAAACTTGCAGGGGCGTCATCGCAACGAACAAGGTAAAAAAGGTTTTTATGAAGTCGAACTTTCGAAAACAGAATCCTCACTTCATTTTATCGAGGCGTCAGCGATTGTATTTGGCAGATTAGAAGTGTCGTGTGCCGGAATGAGTCATGCCAATGAATGGCTGTCAGCTTGTTCGAAAGCGCTTGAGTTATTCCGACAACAGAATGGAGCGGGCATTGTGGAACTATTGATGATTGATATCGATAGTGAGTCCGTAATTCTTTTCGACCAATCACCTGAAGAAGAATGGCTCGAAGTTCTACGCGATTTTGTCGGGGATAACGAACCGTACGTCTGGATACAGAAGATTTCATTTGCCAGACAGTTGAATCTCACAACGGCTTCAAGTGCGCTTGTACAGTCTGTTGTAGGATTAATGGACGACTGGACGGTTGATGACTGGAAGGATGTTTTAAAAGACGTCTATCAGCACGCACGGGGTGTCAAATATCTTGAAATTTTAACTGATGGTGAAATAGAGGAAGTAAAAGCTGGGGCCAATGCATTGCTTGCGGCAGAAATGTCAGAAATGGAATGAGGTGTTTATATGAAAATTGAAAGACTGAACATTTTTGGATTTGGCAAACACGAAAATGTCGTTGTAGATTTTGGTCCAGGCACTACTGTGTTTTATGGATTGAATGAAGCTGGAAAAACGACGATTCAGCAGTTTATCCTTCATATCTTATTTGGGTTCCCACTGAAAAACAATGTGCTCTTACGCTACGAACCGAAATCGGGCGGTAAGTACGGCGGTCAAGTGCATCTATTAGATGATATCTATGGAAAATGCATCGTCGAGCGTATCCGCGGGAAATCTGCTGGTGATGTCACTGTTTATTTTGAAGATGGAACGAAGGGCGGAGACGAGGAGTTGAAAATGCTCCTTCGGCAGTACGACCGAGCTTCATTTGAGTCTATCTTTTCGTTCTCTCTCTTACAGTTGCAGGGATTCGAGAAAATGGATGAAGACGAGTTAAGCCGAACTCTTCTTGCGTCGGGGACAACTGGAGTTGACTCCTTATTGCGGCTTGGTGGCCGAATGGACAAAGAGTTGGGGGAGTTATTTAAAAAGACAGGTAGAATTCCACAAATGAACGTTAAAATTGCGGAACTTCGAGACTTGGAAATCGAACTGAAGAAAGAACAGGAAAAAATAGGTGAGTATGCACCTTCGATTGAACGAATCCAGGAAATTGATGAACGTCTAGCTAAGTTACAAAGTCAGGAAAAAGTACTGTCACAAAATGCACAGAGGCTTGCTGTTATGCGTTTACTGCTCCCCCTCCTTCAAAGAAAACGAGCTATTGAAGCGCGACTTTCACAATTTGGTAACGCAACCTTTCCTTCAGAGGGTATAAGACGTTATGAAACACTGGTCGGAAAGCTGACAGAAGTCGAAGCGTCTATAGAACGATTGGAAGAAGAATTGGCAATCGTGGCGGCACGCATGCCTGAAAAACAGGAGTCTGAATCCATCACTGAACTTGAAGTTTTGCTGGCCAAAGAATCTGAGTGGCATAGATGGCAAACTACGGTTGCTGCTGCAGATGACGAAGTGAGTCAGTTAACCAGTTTAAAAAGACGTCTACTCGACAGACTAGGTGTCAGGGAAGTTGAAGCGGAGCAATCTCTATTCCAGGCAGATGTTTCAATTCAAAAGGAAGAACAGATGCACAAAATTATCCACGGCCTAGCTGATAGTGATCAGCAAATTGGGTATATAAATCGTCAGCTTGTGCAACTAGAAAATGAGTTGTCGGATAAAGAATCTGAAATTAGTGATAGTGAACGTCATGCGCCTTCTGAGGAGGAATTAGGACGTGTACAAAACTGGCCAAGAATACGCCAGCAACTTGCTGAAGCGAAAGCATACATCTTACTAGGAGGGAGACCTGTTGAACAGAAAGTGTTAGTAGTACCTATACTTCTGTTCTTACTTGCTTTCGTTTTCATCATCTTTGGTCTCGTCCAAAAAGAATGGATCATTAGTGTGGCTGGGGTTCTTGTTGCAGGACTAGGATTCTTTTTATATTCAAAAAAAGAAACTCAGACTTCAAACACTTCAAAGCAACAGGAGATGGAAAGTGTAATTGCTGCATATGATGGAAACGAGTGGCAGATGGAAGAACTCACAGAGCGTATCCTTATGTATAAGCGAAAGTCAGTAGAGTTGAAAGAAGCATTAATAGCGCTTAAAAAAAAGCATCATACACTGAAAATCGAACTAGACAATGCATATACCATTAGAAAGCAAATTGAGTTAGAACTTGCAGAATTTTTACAGCTATACGGTTTCAAGGAAATGCCATCAACCGGAATTGTCCCGGAATTATTCCGGATGATACGGGAAGTTCAAGAGGTTAACCGAGATTTGAATGATGCTGACTTACGGCGACAAATGACACGACAACATATGACGGAAAGAGTAGACGCAGTTGAAAGAGCATTGCAGAAAGCAGTACCCCAAGAAGCGATTTATGAGATTTTGAGAAGAGACCTTATTCAACTGAAGGAACGGGCGGAAACAATGAAGTCATTGAAGTCCAACCAGGAACGCAAAGGAACGGAGTTAAAAGATATGTCGGCTCTTGCAGGCTCATTGCAAGGAAAGGTGCAGGATTTGCTGGCTGAAGCAAAAACGGACACGGAAGAAGCGTTTTACAACGCATATGACATGCACCAGGAATCACTTCAGTTACAAGGACAGCTAGAAGATGTAAAGGCGCAATTGGCGACCCACGGACCTCTAGAACTTCCTAGCGAAGTAACTACTGTAGAGGACCTGACAACAAAAGCGGAGTCTAATACGGCAGCACAATCATCTATCGATGAGGAGTTGAGTGTTCTTGTTAATGAGAAGGCTACACTTATCAATAAAACGGAACAGCTTTTAACTGACGAAAACTACAGCCATAAACTGCAACTCTTTGAAATGAAAAAATCGGAACTTACGGACCTTTCTCGAAAGTGGTCTGAACGCAAAGCGATTTCGGAAGCCATCAAACGTACGATGTTCGATTTGAAAGAAAAAAAGCTGCCTAAAGTGCTTGAAGTAGCGGAGCAATTGTTCTGCGAGTTAACGGGAGGGAACTATGAATCGCTAACCGTAACGGAGTCTGGGCATTTTGAAGTTTTATCGAAGGATGGGATGCGCTACCCGATTGTGGAGCTTAGCCAAGCGACAAAAGAGCAGGCATACATATCTCTTCGATTAGCCCTGGCGGAATCAATGCTAGTTACTGCTCCTTTTCCAATAATGATGGACGATCCGTTCGTTCACTTTGACGGAGAGCGACTTTCGCGTATGATTAAACTATTGGACAATCTTCAAAACAAGCATCAGTTCATTTATTTCACATGCCACGAAGCGATGAAGGATAAATGGCGGGATGCAACAATATTAAACGTTTCCGATATCGGGAGCGCACAGGGAGTGAGCGTCTTATGAAGAAAATTGCAGAATATAAAACTGGAGAACCACTGGATCTTTTCTTGCTTATTAAACAATCTACAAAAGGAGTCACAACGCAAGGAAGTCCGTTCATGACACTCATTTTACAAGATAAGAGCGGTGATATCGAAGCAAAATTATGGGATACGACTGAAGAACATGCTAAAACGTATGCCGCAGCGTCAATTGTAAAAGTTGGCGGTGAAGTGCACGAATATCGTGGGAAAAACCAGCTGCGTATCAAAAGTATACGTCCTATTAAAGAAGATGAAGGCGTATCGATTGCAGACTTAGTCCCGTCATCAGAAACAAGTAAAGAAGTACTCTACGAAGAATTGATGCAGTATTTTTTTGAAATGCAAAACCCGCAAATTCAACGAATTACACGACATTTACTGAAAAAGCATCAGACTGCTTTCATGACATATCCTGCCGCAACTAGAAATCATCATGACTATGTTTCCGGTCTAATTGATCATGTCGTCTCCATGCTGAAACTTGGAAAAGCGATGGCAGATTTATATCCAACGCTTAATAAAGATTTATTGTATGCAGGAATTATATTGCATGACATAGGGAAAGTAATTGAACTTTCTGGGCCGATTGCAACACAATATACAATTGAAGGAAATCTTCTTGGCCATATAACAATCATGGTCACTGAAATTTCAAAAGCGGCGGACGAACTTGAAATAGCTGGGGAAGAAGTAATGTTGCTCCAACATATGGTTCTATCCCATCATGGTAAAGAAGAATGGGGAAGCCCGAAACGGCCAATGCTGAAAGAGGCAGAAATTCTTCATTATATTGATAACATTGACGCGAAGATGAATATGTTGAATCGTGCATTAGGCAAGACGGCTCCAGGTGAATTCACTGAAAGAATATTCCCACTCGACAACCGTTCGTTTTATAAACCAACGATTGACTAATGAGTATAGAAAAAAGCTGTCTCCCACATACGGAGACAGCTTTTTTCATTGGGTATGAAATTATGAAAAGTTGCGAATGCCTTTATTTGAAAGCCATCCGAGAGACTTTAACTAACGTATTATTTCTTGTCAGTTTTTGCTTCTTCTTCAGCTGGAAGGTAACCTTCAAGCGCATCTTTAAACTCTTCCGATTTAATATCGATTTCCGAGTCTTTTAACAGCTTGACAAGTTTCTCTTCGAATTTAACTTTCTTGAGACCGTCCGTGACTTCTGCCTTGAGTTCTTCATCTGTTTGCTCAAGTTTAGCTTCACGTGTGTCAACTAGTTCAATGATATGGAAACCGAAGCTTGATTTTACAGGCTCACTGATTTCGCCTTTTTTAAGTGCAAATGCGGCTTCTTCAAATTCAGGTACCATTTTACCAGGTCCGAACCAACCTAAATCGCCACCTGTTTCTTGTGCAACTTCTTCTGTGGAGTATTCTTTCGCAAGTTCCGCGAAATCACCGCCGTCTTTCAATTTAACAAGAACTTCGTCTGCCGTCTTTTTATCTTTTACTAAAATATGACGTGCATTGACTTCTTTTTTCTTGTTAGCAATACCTTCATTGATTTCTTCATCACTTACTTCAATGGATTCAATCATTTTTTGTTGAATCAATTGGGATTTAACATTTTTATCGAAGAACTCTTCTGTCATGCCATTTTGCAATAGGTACATTTCAAAGCTATCACCATATTGTTCTTTCTGTGATGCAATCGCTTCTTTTACTTCTTCATCTGAAACTTTATATTCACTTTCAATCGCTTGTTGGAGAATTAGGTTTTCAACAACTCGGATTCCAATTGCATCTTTCATTTCATCATATAAATCTGCTTTTGTAATATCGCCATTATTAGAAGTAGCAATGATTTCCTCATCAGTATTCTTGTCACTACATGCTGAAAGTACAAGAACGGATGCAGCCATTGTAAGTGCTAAAACAGTTTTTTTCATTTTGAAATCTCCCCTAACTTTTATGTGCAACAGTAGATATTATATCATAAAACGATTCTAAAACAAAAAGGTTCCCCTCGGATAATCTGCCTACAAAGGCTCAATGATTCCGCATAGGATACATAGAGAGAGAGGGGGTGCTCTTATGAGCGGATATAACCAGGGTTCTTCGGGCTTTGCGTTGATTGTTGTATTGTTCATCTTACTAATCATTGTCGGTGCAGCCTTCGTTTACTAAGATGAGAAAAGCGTTAAATCGCTAGTGTCAGAAGCTTCAAAATGAAAAAAGTCCATTCCCGTACAAAAGGGAGTGGACTTTTTTTATACTTGTAACAGAATTTCTAGGTAAAATGACACAATCAGTATTGTTACAAGAACGTTTACGGTCGTGTATATTTTCGGTTGCTTTTCCTCAGGAATCTCTTTGGACTCGCAAAGCGCATATGTCATTTTATTGATCTGAAACAGATAGAATAATGAGAACAGAATTGTGATAAATAGGATCAAATCTATTCCTCCCCTTTAACGTACCAAGGTAATCATAGCAGAAGTGAGTATAAAATGAAATTAATTTTCCTCTGAGGAAAATACTGGGCTTTTAGATTCTTCGGAATCCTTTGTTTGACTAACTGCAATCATTTCGCCTGTGGAATCATCATAAGCATCTTTAATATTTTCAAAACCGCGTTCAAAAATTTCCATGAAATCCTCACCATAAATATTTTTAACCACAGACATGACCTCCAGGAATTCCGGGAATTTGCCGTAAAGATTTTTTATCGGCAGAGAGCCCTCCAAAATACCATGGTTGGTGTTATAGTAGTTTTCGTTCATTTCGAGCATGAGTCTTTCACCTTCATCTGTCACTGCTACATATGTATTACGTCGGTCATCGTCTTTTTTATAAAAGCGTAAATAACCCCGTGTTTCTAACTTCTTCGAAAAGTTGAATGCGGTCGATACATGCATAACTCCAAATTTAGCTATATCGGAAATTGTAGCTCCTTGAAGATGGTAGGAAATCCATAAAATATGATGTTCATTAATATTCAAGTCATAAGGTTTTATCCACTGTTGCCAATCTTTTTCAACAGCTTTCCAAAGTGCTTTTGACATCTGCGCAACCCTTTGACTGAAAATCATTGCTTCTTTTGGTGAATATCTTTGATCTGCCATGGTAACACCTACTTCCTATTTTTTACGCTTCTTTTTATTATAGCAGGAAAGCAAAGAAGAAAAAAGTAAGAATTGCAAAAAAACTTTTAATTTGATAATAATTTAGGTGGGAAATAGAAGTAGAAAGAAAAAAACGCAGTCACAATCACACGAAAAAGACCTGCAAAGCGTAGTCTTCAAGTGAGAATCTGACTGCATTATTGGATTTGAATTTATTTTTGTTGTGCCGCGATAGTCTGTTCGAGTTCTTCAAGAGCGGTTTGGATTGCGGCAATTTCTTTCTCCATCCGTTCTCTATTTGGCTCAGTAGACTGTTGCCATTTTTCAACAGAATCATTTATCCCTTCAATTGCAGAGGGAACAGTTTCACGTGATTCTTTCTTCAAATGTGAAATGGATTCTTTTAAATCAGCAACTTTAACTTTTACGTCTTTAAACATCTCTTTCATGTCGCTGGAAGCGCTTTTTACAGATGTTCGTAGTTGTCTTCCTGATTGCGGTGTTGAATATAATACCGTAACCGCAGCCGCGACTGAACCTGCTGCTAGTCCGGTGAAAAATGTAGATGCTTTCATTCTAAAATGCACTCCTTCCTGTATATGAATAGTATTCCTTGCTATAGTTTAATTAAAACACTTATAAGGTTTCTGAGCAATCAAAAAAAGCTTTCCACTTGTAGACGGAAAGCTTGAGTAGTCATTTTAATTGGATAATGCAGTTTTGAACGAAGATCGTTTTACCAAGTTTGTAACGATTGGATAGATCAAGAAAAAGGCAACTGCGTTCATTGCAACAGCTGGAAGTACAACTGTGAGGAATAAAACTGAAAATGGAAGATTTATGTTGAATATGAAAATTGCGACTGAAAGGAAAATAGTTCCTGATAATAATGTACCGAGCCCTGCAACGACAGTAGCAGCTGCTAGGTTGCTAGCAATCTTTTTGAAGGCGATAATAACCAAATAGACTACAAATGCAGTTACTAATTTATCGATAACATTCGGGATTAGACTTCCTGGAAGGGATGAAAACATTCCAGATAGGATACCATTTGTCATTCCTAGTAAAAATACACTACGTACTTCCGGAAATAACAATATGCCAATAAACATCATTGTTAGCATGAAATCAGGCTTCATTCCACCGGCAATTGGGGGAATGATTAAATATAATGCAGTACCTACAGCAGTCAATAATGACATCAACACAAGATTTTTTGTTTTCATTTCTAATCTCTCCTCGGCTCATCTAGTATTTTAGTTTTTCTTGACGTATCCTCATGATCGGCAACGAAAAACTTATTACAAATATTACACTGTTTTCAGAAACTTTGCAAGCTTAACTTCTCAACTTTGTACGGATACTTTGTGCAATTTCCTGAATGCGTTCTTTGTCTGATTCTGCTTCATTTGTCTCAAATGTCGGTTGGAACCCATCCGTTTCATCGTAACGAGGGATAAGGTGCAAGTGAAAGTGAAACACGGCTTGACCGGCGGGGGCACCATTGTTTTGGAGTAAATTCATTCCTGAAGGTTTGAATTCATCTTTTAGTGCGTTGGCAATTTTCGGAACAACCGAAAACAGCTGGGCCGCTTCTTCCGAAGTTAAATCATAGATGTTTTCGCGATGTGTTTTAGGGATGATTAGGGTATGCCCTTTCGTTACAGGCATAATATCCATGAAAGCGATTACGTGCTCATCTTCATAGATTTTGACGCTAGGGATGGTGCCTTCAATGATTTTACAAAAAATACATGCAGTCATTTCGTCACTCCTTTTCATGAATGGGACAAGTGTAGCATATTTTTAACTAGCAGCTGCATGAAGTAGAAAGCTTTTTGCACAGTATTTTGCTAAAATGAATTGAAGAATGGAGGTTGGGTATGGAAATTCTTGAATTGAAAGACGTATCAGGAGGCTATACACGCAAGCCTGTCCTGCATGATTTATCCTTTAACATCGGACAAGGTGAGCTAGTAGGTCTAATTGGGCTCAATGGGGCGGGTAAAAGTACGACTATTAAACATATTATTGGATTGATGAATCCCCATAGCGGAGAAATCCGAGTGAATGGGGTGACGTTCAGCGAGGATTCCGAGAAGTATAGAAAGGCGTTCACTTATATTCCAGAAACGCCAATTCTTTATGAAGAGTTGACGCTCAAGGAGCATCTGGAGTTAACGGCAATGGCGTACGGTCTTGATAAAGAAGTGTTTGATGCTCGTTCGGGTGAGTTATTGAAAGAATTCCGTATGGAGAAGCGTTTAAACTGGTTTCCTGCACATTTTTCAAAAGGGATGCGCCAAAAAGTAATGATTATGTGTGCATTTCTCGTTAATCCTTCTTTATATATTATTGATGAGCCATTTGTAGGTCTTGATCCGATTGCTATCAAATCTCTGTTGGAACAGATGACGGAAAGAACAGAAAACGGGGCTTCCATCCTCATGTCGACCCATGTTTTGTCGACCGCGGAAAAACATTGCGACAGGATCATTTTGCTGCACGAAGGACGAGTGCGGGCGGAAGGGACGATGGATGACTTGAGAAAAGCATTCGGACGACCAGGAGCATCATTGGATGACTTGTATATTGCGATGACAGAGGATCATGACAATGAACAATTTGCGTGAAATATGGGGTTCTCGGTTCGTCCATTATATAACCGAACTTCAAAAGTATTTGAAGTATGTATTTACGGGACACTTGGCAATTGTTCTTGTTTTTACAATTGGAGCGGGGGGATACACGTATAGTGAGTGGCTAAAAGAAGTGCCAGCAGACTTTCCAGCGGCTCTACTGACGGCTGTCTTACTTGGTGCTGTCCTTGCTATATCGCCACCCGTGACACTCTTGAAACCGGCAGATACAGTATACTTTTTGCCGCTAGAAATTAAACTAGGTTCTTATATAAAACGATCTTTAAGTTGGAGCTTTTTCTCACAATTGCCATTGCCTTTTATTCTTTATATAGTGGCACTCCCGTTACTTTCTGCCACGGGGACTGGAACGAAAACAGAATTCATCGCCATCGCAATCTTCATAGTGCTTATTAAGTGGGCATTCGTTGAGTCGGAATATAATTTTAGACATGTTTTAGAAGGAGATAAGGTCTGGTTGGACAGGGCCGTGCGGTTTTTATTGGCGGGAATACTTATTTATGCTTTCCTTGTGGGAAGTTTCCTTTACATTCCAGTTATTGCAGTCCTTATCGGAATGTACAATTTCTACTGGCGGAAAAAGAGGATGGTAAAGCCTTTCCCATACGATCACTTTATTTCACTTGAACAGAATCGTATGATGCGGTTTTACCGGTTCGCTAACTACTTTACGGACGTTCCGCATCTGAAAGGATCCGTTAGTAGAAGAGGTTGGCTTGGATTTATAACAGGTTCTCCCACTTTCGGCAAGAGTGTTTCACAGACCTACCTGATTAAGCGTACATTTATTCGAACGGATGATATTTTTTGGTTATGGGTGAGGTTGACTGTAATTTCAGCACTTGGTGCAATATTCATTCCATTCCCAATCGTTGTATTCATTTTCTCTGGGGCGCTTGCATTTGCCTCGGCAGTTCAGCTTATTTATGCATTGCGTGCGGGGGATGATTTCCGAATGGATATGCTGTTTCCTGAGAAGGAAGACACGCGACCTGGCTCAATTAGGAAAATCGTTCGTTCGGTTCAATGGATTCAAGCAGCGGTTGTTATAGTTGCTTCCCTATACCTTTATGGAGTCTCGACAATACCATTTCTAGTAGGGGCTGTCATTCTCATTACTTCTGAAGCTACTATTAGATTGACTGGGGAAAAGAAGGAAGACGAATAAGGTCAATTCATCCCGTTTGTAAGTAATTGCAGACGGGATTAATCTTTTGTGAAAGAATAAAAATAGAATATTCAAAAAACCCTTGCAACTTCTCTCTGAAATTAGATATACTATATAAAAGGCATCAGGGGTGAGAGCGATGGAGAACAACTATTCATATGCCGAGTTTTTGAAGGCCGTCGGAAAAAACAGTTCTTCGCTTCAAGCGGAAAAGTTGTTGAATGAAATTTATTTGGATCTTTTCTTAAAACATTTACACAGGGAGCAGACGAAGTATCGACTCGCGGTTTTAATTGATGCAGCACTCGATTGTCGGGATGAAAGCGCCTTCTTATTGTATTCAGAAAGACTTGTTAAAATTGAAGAGAATGATTGAAAAGTGAGTTGACGCTACATGTTGAATAGACATGCAGCGTTTTTTTCGCTTTAATTAGAAAATAAATCCATTGAAAAAACGTATGTTCGCTTTTTGCTCGTCAAAAGATGGGTAAAGTGATAAGATAGAAGTAGTATATATGGGAGTGACTTCGATGAACCAAAAATTTAATTTGCAAGCCCCTTACACTCCGCAAGGCGATCAGCCGTATGCAATTGCGAAGCTTTTGGAGGGTCATGAACGGGGAGAGAAGCACCAGACTTTACTCGGTGCAACTGGAACCGGAAAAACATTCACAGTCTCGAACGTCTTAACAGAAATTAATAAACCAACACTTGTCATTGCCCACAACAAAACACTTGCTGGTCAATTATATAGTGAATTTAAAGAGTTTTTCCCTGATAACGCTGTTGAGTACTTTGTCAGTTTCTATGATTACTATCAGCCGGAAGCATACATCGCTCATACAGATACCTTCATTGAAAAAGACTCAAGTATAAACGATGAAATTGATAAGTTGCGACACTCAGCTACATCTTCCTTATTTGAACGGAATGATGTACTAATCGTCGCTTCCGTCTCATGCATTTATGGTCTCGGTTCCCCGACAGAATATAATGAACATGTAGTATCGCTGCGACCGGGAATGGAGATTGGACGCAATGAATTGCTCCGTAAATTTGTAGATATTCAATACGAACGGAATGATGTAAGTTTTACACGCGGTACATTCAGGGTGCGCGGCGATGTTGTCGAACTTTTGCCAGCTTCACAGGATGAACAATGCCTCCGCATCGAGTTTTTTGGCGATGAAATTGAACGCATTCGTGAAGTGGATTCACTTACTGGTGAAATCCTGGGTGAACGAGAACACGTTGCCATTTTTCCAGCATCCCATTTCGTTACGGGTGATGACAAAATGGTAAAGGCAATTGAAAACATTGAAATAGAACTAGAAGAACGTTTGAAAGAATTCCGTAGTCAAGATAAGCTTTTAGAAGCGCAGCGCCTTGAACAGAGGACGCGATATGACCTTGAAATGATGAGGGAAATGGGCTTCTGTTCTGGTATAGAGAACTATTCCCGCCATTTGACACTTCGTCCGCCGGGGGCAACACCCTACACGCTCCTTGACTATTTCCCAGATGATTTCCTAGTCATTGTAGATGAAAGTCATGTCTCACTTCCTCAAATACGTGGAATGTATAACGGTGACCAGGCAAGGAAGAAAGTACTTGTGGAACATGGTTTTCGTTTACCTTCAGCGCTTGACAACAGGCCGCTGACTTTCCAGGAATTTGAAGGTCATGTACATGAAGCTATTTATGTTTCTGCAACACCCGGTCCTTACGAAATTGAACATACACCCGAAATGATTCAACAAATTATTCGTCCAACAGGTCTACTGGATCCGACGATTGAAGTCCGTCCAATTAATGGACAAATAGATGACTTGATTGGTCAAATTAGAGAACGGACGAAAAATAACGAACGGGTACTAATTACGACATTGACGAAGAAAATGTCAGAGGATTTAACTGACTACCTAAAAGAAATTGGTATAAAAGTACAGTATCTTCATTCTGAGATCAAGACGCTTGAACGAATTGAAATCATTCGGGAACTGAGAATTGGAACATATGACGTGCTAATCGGCATTAACCTTTTGAGAGAAGGAATCGATATTCCGGAAGTATCACTTGTTGTGATTCTAGACGCGGATAAGGAAGGATTCCTTCGTTCCGAGCGTGCACTCATCCAGACGATGGGGCGTGCAGCACGTAATTCGAATGGTCACGTCATCCTGTATGCCGACCGAATGACGGATTCCATGACGAAAGCGATTGATGAAACCCGTCGACGCCGTGATATTCAAAGAGAATATAACGTGAAACATGGCATAACACCGACAACTATCAAGAAAGAAATTCGCGACGTCATCCGTGCAACGCTCGTATCTGAAGAAGCAATTACTTATCTAGAAAAGGTGACACAAGGCAAGAAACTGACGAAGGACGAAAAAATGACACTTTTAGTAACTCTGGAGAAAGAGATGAAAGAAGCTGCAAAAGCACTCGACTTCGAACGTGCTGCTGAAATAAGGGATACGATCTTGGAGTTGAAGTCTGAAAGGTAGGATTTTATGAAAAATAAAGAAATTGTCATACAGGGCGCACGTGCGCATAACTTGAAAAATATAGATGTGAAGATTCCTCGTGATCAACTGGTCGTTATGACCGGCCTTTCCGGTTCCGGGAAATCTTCACTTGCTTTCGATACAATTTACGCTGAAGGGCAAAGAAGGTACGTTGAATCCTTGTCCTCTTATGCCAGACAGTTTTTAGGACAAATGGACAAGCCTGACGTTGATGTTATTGAAGGGCTATCGCCCGCGATTTCAATAGATCAGAAAACGACAAGTCGTAATCCTCGTTCTACTGTCGGAACTGCAACTGAAATATATGATTATCTACGACTTCTCTATGCACGTGTAGGGAAACCAATCTGTCCAATTCATGGAACTGAAATCTCATCGCAGACAATTGAGCAAATGGTCGATCATCTGATGAAACTGCCAGATCGTGCACGAATTCAAGTGCTTGCACCGATTGTTTCGGGTCGAAAGGGAACGCATGTCAAACTGATTGAAGATATAAAGAAACAAGGTTACGTGCGTATACGTGTAAATGGTGAAATCATTGACTTGGATGACAATATCGAATTGAACAAAAACAAGAAGCATACAATAGAAGTCGTCATTGACCGGATTGTCATTAAGGAAGACATAGCACCGCGTCTGAGTGACTCTCTTGAATCGGCTCTTCGGCTCGCTGAAGGAACTGTAATGGTTGACGTTATGGATGGAGAAGAAATCCTGTTTAGTGAACACCATGCTTGTCCATTATGCGGGTTTTCAATTGGTGAATTGGAACCGAGAATGTTTTCGTTCAATAGTCCGTTTGGTGCTTGTCAGGAATGTGACGGGCTAGGGACAAAGCAAGAGGTAGATCCGGAGTTAGTGATACCAGATCTAACACTCACCTTAAAAGATAATGCAATTGTTCCATGGGCTCCGACAAGTTCTCAATACTATCCGGAACTTTTAAAAACTGTCGCAGATCATTTTGGCATAGCCATGAATGTGCCGGTTAGTGAATTAGCACAGGACGACCTTGATAAACTATTAAATGGTTCAGACGATGAAAAGATTCGATTCCGTTATACAAACGAATTCGGGGGAACGCGGGATAACAACATTTATTTTGAAGGTGTTTTAGCAAATGTGGAACGCCGTTTTAAGGAAACATCATCTGATTATATACGTGAACAAATGGAGAAGTACATGTCACAGCGACCATGCCCTACTTGTGCAGGTTATCGATTGAAAAAGGAATCACTCGCGGTCAAAGTAAACGATGTCCATATCGGGAAAGTGACGGAACTCTCCATTGTTGAAGCAGACCGGTTTTTCAAAAACCTTGTACTATCTGAAAAAGATACACAAATCGCGAAACTCATTTTACGAGAAATCGAAGAGCGGCTTGGATTCCTTATTAATGTAGGACTCGACTACTTGTCGCTTTCAAGAGCAGCGGGAACTCTTTCTGGAGGAGAAGCACAACGAATTCGATTGGCAACACAAATTGGGTCGAGACTAACAGGTGTCCTCTACATTTTGGATGAACCATCAATAGGACTTCACCAACGTGATAACGATAGGCTGATTAGTACCCTTAAAAATATGCGTGATATTGGCAACACACTAATCGTCGTTGAACATGATGAGGATACAATGATGGCGGCTGATTATTTGATAGATATAGGACCAGGTGCAGGTGTCGCGGGCGGAGAAATCGTTTCTGCGGGTACGCCTGAACACGTGATGAATGATCCGAAATCACTGACAGGTCAGTATCTAAGTGGCAAAAAATTCATACAGCTTCCTTTGGAACGACGTAAACCTGATGGCCGTGAAGTTGTTATTAAGGGCGCTTCTGAAAATAATTTAAAAAATGTAAATGTAGATATTCCGCTTGGGCAATTTATAGCGGTTACAGGCGTCTCAGGTTCAGGGAAAAGTTCACTAGTCAATGAAGTTCTCTATAAAGTACTTGCCCAGAAACTGAACAGATCAAAGCAGAAGCCGGGACAATATAAAACTGTAACTGGTCTTGAGGAACTTGAAAAAGTTATTGAAATTGATCAATCGCCAATCGGACGTACGCCTAGGTCCAATCCTGCGACCTACACGGGCATGTTCGATGATGTCCGGGATGTTTTTGCATCGACGAATGAGGCAAAAGTTCGTGGATATAAAAAAGGTCGTTTCAGCTTCAACGTTAAGGGTGGCCGCTGTGAAGCATGCCGCGGTGATGGGATTATTAAAATAGAAATGCACTTCTTACCAGACGTTTATGTACCATGTGAGGTTTGCCATGGAAAACGATATAATCGTGAAACACTGGAAGTAACATATAAAGGGAAAAATATTGCGGATGTTCTAGCGATGACGGTGGATGACGCATTATTGTACTTTGAAAACATTCCAAAGATAAACCGTAAACTTCAAACAATTGTAGATGTGGGGCTAGGTTATATAAAGCTTGGACAGCCTGCGACAACATTGTCAGGTGGTGAGGCACAACGTGTGAAACTGGCATCAGAATTGCATAAACGCTCAAACGGAAAGTCGTTCTACATCCTTGATGAGCCGACCACCGGTTTGCATGTCCATGATATTGCCAAATTACTAGTTGTGTTACAGAGACTTGTGGATACAGGCAATACTGTGTTGGTAATTGAACACAATCTTGATGTGATAAAAACCGTTGATTACATTATTGATATAGGTCCTGAGGGCGGTGACAAAGGCGGGAAAGTTATTGCGACAGGTACTCCTGAAAAAGTAGCTGAATCTAGCGTTTCCTATACAGGATACTATTTAAAGCCGATTCTTGAACGGGAAAGAAAAAGGATGGAGATTATGATTGAGGATGCTGAAAAAGTTGTGAAATGAAACTTTTTTCACATCTGTTCGTATATATACTTAGATGTAAATTTACGGAGAAATCCGAATCACCACCATACTAGGAGGAGTAATTATGCAAACTGAACGGAAACGGATTTTAACTATGTTGGAAAACGGTACAATCACGACTGACGAAGCATTGACACTTCTAGAAACATTGGGACAGACGAACCAACCAGCAACTGCACGACCAATAGAAAAGAAAACATATGAGTCTAACGAAGAACCTGTGAGCCAAAAACAGGATAAGGTTGATCCTTTCGAAAAAGTAGAACCAAACGCTGAGAATAAGGAACAGGGACATCCTTCAATGGATGAATTCCTTGAGGATTTACGAAAAGATTTCTCTAATGTCGGGGACAGGTTTATGCAATTCATGCAGACTGCCGTACAAAAAGTGAAAACATTTGAATTCGATTCACCGTTTGGAAATTCTCAAACATTCACCCATACGATGGCCAAGAATGCCAGCGGTATCGATAAAGTAGTGATTGATGTCGACAATGGTAAAGTAACAATTCACACTGGTGAAACGGAAGAAGTTCGCGCAGACTTTACGGTGAAAAGTTATAATAGTGAATCAGAAGAAAAAGCCAAAAAAGATTTTCTTGAAAAATTGTTGTTCGTTAACGATGAAGGGAAAATTAGACTTTCAAGTGATATGAAAATGGCACAAGTGAATGTTGAATTATATATCCCGAAAAAAGACTATGCAAAAATATCCGTCCAATTGATGAACGGTTCGTTTAAGATGAAAGACGTAACAGCGGATAAGGTGCGTGTAAAGACTGCGAATGGGAAAATTGAGATAGCAGAATTGACGTTTAAAAACGGTGAATTTGAAACGGTGAATGGTGCAATCGCATTAAACAGCGTTACGGGTAATACGATTGAAGCGGAAACGCTGAATGGCCGAGTGTATATCGACGGGGCTGTGAAAGATGTAGAAGCACAATCGCTAAACGGACATGTCGTTGTTACAACAACGGATCCTGCCGCAGAAAAAATTGAAGCAAAAACAATGAGCGGATCGGTTGAAATTTATATTCCCGCTGGCTCTGCCTTATCAGGTGAAATCGCGTCCAACATGGGTCGCCTTGACCTTCAGCTGGATGATGTCAATCGGACTGTTGAGCAAGAACAATTGTTGCAACGGACAATTCGCTTTAAGAAAGACGTGGAAGGAAATACATCACCCCTTCATATCTTTGGTGAAGCAAAAACCGGTTCTGTGCTTGTTTGTTATAATGCGAAAAAAGAATAGATCAATAAGAGTTACTAAAGGAACAGTTGTAGCACCGGTTTGTTGGTGCTACAGCTGTTCTTTTTTAGTCTAAAGAGTATTAATAAGTGACTTGAATTTATGGAGCGAATTAGAATTCCTGCTAATCCCGCTACTACCGCTTCGCCGCTTTGTGGATACCTCTCGCGATAAGCCGGAAAGAAGACCACTTTCCGTCTTATCGCTTCGGCTACCACTAAATCGCGCCTACACTGGATTGCCTATTTAGGAAAGCGTATATCGAATTTCATTATCTTTTATGAAAGTACCTGATCTTGTTCAATTAACGGCGGAGGTTAGTGCAAGAAGGATTCTCTGATAAAAGGAGTATTTTGTTTGTTATATTGGATCTAAGAGAGTATATAACGAAGTATTTACTCCATCCTAAATAGGAGCATTAAGCATAGGATGGTGGTAATTTTGAAGTTTTTTAAAAAAACTGCTTGTTTGTTAGTTGTTTTTTTAGTTTTTGCAAATTTGATTGGTCATGAAGGAATCGCTTCAGATGGTGAAATTACGCTAAAAGAAGCAATTGACATTGGATTGCAGCGAGCAAAAGAATGGAATGTAAACGCAACACTTACAAGTGTAAACAGCGTTGATGAAACGAAGGGAGGCTCGAGAGGAGTAAATGGTAAACGCTTTATTTGGACTATGATCTTTATCGTTCCAGGTACGGATGATTTTGTAATTATTGGTATCTCAGAAAAGAAAATTATCGATTTTAGACAGGGAAAGCAAACTCCGGGTCCAACAATACCCTACGATGAAATCAAGTTGGATAGCTCTGATGTTCTCCAACTAGCAAAGGATAAATACGGACTAAAACAAGGAAAAGATTGGGCAACAGGCTATCATTTCACACTTGATAATATCGATGGTGCGCCCATTCTGACGGTAGTTGGAAATGATCAAGATGGCCGTTTTACTCGAATTTCATTCAATGCCAAAAACGGAGATGTGGTCAGTGCCATTCATAAATTACCATACGGCGGAGGATTAATATCCAGACGTAATGGCACCGATAACCTAACAAAAAAAGGGATGGCGATTACAGGCGTTGTCGCTGGAAAGAACAATTTAGTGGTATGGGGCGACAAAAAGCCAACACAATTTAGTACAACCAAACAACCTTTTATTGAATGGAGCCATAACAATGGAGAAACATGGACAGAACTCCAAACTAATGATTATGTAACGCACGCGTGGTTTGATAGGAATGATCAATTATATGTAGCTACGGAAAAAGAATTATGGGCAGGTATTACATCAAAAAGTAAAGGAACGAAAATTCTTTCATTAGATCACACGATTGAAAACATCGATTATTCAATCAACAACCATATAGCTGTGCTATCAAATGGAAAGGTTTACTATACGACCAATAAAGGGGAGAGTTGGGAACAAGCTATTGTACCCAAACCAATTTATGATGTTCAAATTTCGGATAATGGTGATTTGGTGATATTCACAGAAGAAAGAAAAATTCTTCAAAAGACAAATGATGGGTGGAACGAAATAACCATGCCGAATCGTAATGACGTACCTGATGATATGAAAGTGATTAATAATAGGCTATTCATTGCCATAGAAAGTGGAATTTGGACCCGAAATCTTAAAGAGGAAAATTGGAGTAAAATTCAAGTTGATAAAATGGTAGTTAGACTTATAAAAAAAGGAGAGAAATTATTCGGAATCAAACATAGGGGTGAAGCTATCTATTCCATCAACACGAAAGATGAAAGTAAATCTGAAAAAGTGTTTGATGCGGGAGATTTCATCGTTGTTTATGATGTGGATATCAAGGGAGATACCTTATGGATTGCAACTGCACCGGATTATTCGTGGGAAGAAATGCCGATTCCGTAGAGACAATAAAAACTTGAAGTGTATATCCATGAAAAAATAGATTGTGAAACATTTCACTTCAACTGACGGGGCTGTGCGACAAGTTTTGTTATAAGTACAATCCCTAAACGGACATGTCGTTGTTACAACAACTGATTCTGCCGCAGAAAAAATTGAAACAAAAACAATGAGTGGATCGGTCGAAATTTATATTCCCGCTGGCTCTGCCTTGTCAGGTGAGATAGCATCCAACATGGGTCGCCTTGACCTTCAGCTGGATGATGTCAATCGGACTGTTGAGCAAGAACAATTGTTGCAACGGACAATCCGCTTTAAAAAGGATATAGAAGGGAATACATCACCCCTTCATATCTTTGGTGAAGCAAAAACAGGTTCTGTGCTTGTTTGTTATAATGCGAAAAAAGAATAGATCAATAAGAGTTACTAAAGGAACAGTTGTAGCACCGGTTTGTAGGTGCTACAACTGTTCCTTTTTAAATTAAAAGAGTATAAATGGAACGAATCAGAGATCCTGCTAATACCGCTTTGGCGCTTTATGGATGCCTACCGCGATAAGCCGGAAAGGAGACCAGGAAGGGATTGAACTGCATCCCTCCATAAGTCTTATCACTCCGGCTACCACGTAGACGCGCCTGCGCTGGATATTCTATGTATGAAGGCACATTTCGTTGTTGGGGATTAGATTTGCAATCTGTAGTCTGTCATTCTTCAATGTAATTAGAATCAAATAGTACTCACATTATAATTTCATTCCATACATCTCAAATTTACTATCAATAATGGAACAAGCCCAGAGCGCCAAGCGATCTACAATCCACATCTCTACTCACCCTTTATATAGGAAAAAAGTATCTGCTTGTGGACCGTTTTGACACATAATCATTTCATTTGAAAGTGGGCATGGTAAAATGAGGCTTAGACGTTTGGGATATATGAAAAAAGGGGGGCGCATCAATGGCTTATGTAACAGTGAAAGATGTTCAAGAAAGGCTCTTTCTAGAACTGAGAGCAGGCGAACAGGGAATCGAGCGGGAAATACATACAAGTGATATTTCAAGACCAGGTCTTGAAATGGCTGGCTATTTCAATTACTATCTGGCAGATCGCGTTCAACTTCTCGGTAAAACGGAACTATCGTTTTTCGCAAATTTGACGAAGTCCGAACGAATAGATCGAATGAAAAGACTCTGTACAAAAAAAACTCCAGCCATCATAGTGGCACATGATATGGATGTGCCGACTGAATTAATGGTGGCAGCGAACAACAGGGGAATCCCTATTTTGAGTACAGACATTCCGACTACACGATTTTCGGGTATGCTGACGAACTATCTTAGTGGCAGACTCGCACCAATGACTGCAGTTCATGGAGTGTTGGTAGATGTTTATGGAATTGGTATCCTCATTACCGGTAAAAGTGGTGTGGGTAAAAGTGAGACAGCTCTTGAACTCGTTAAAAGGGGACATCGTCTTGTAGCAGACGATCTCGTTGAAATTAGGCAAGTAGCCAAAAATGTTTTGATTGGAAATGCGCCAAAACTTCTAGAACATATGCTGGAAATCCGCGGAGTTGGAATTGTAGATATGATGACGTTATTTGGGGCAAGTGCTGTTAAAAGTGATAAACGGATTTTAATTGTAATCGATCTTGAGATTTGGGATCCTGAGAAGGTATACGAACGTCTGGGTCTCGATGACGAGAAGATGAAAATTGTAGATTCGGAATTGACGAAACTCACTGTACCGGTACGTCCTGGACGTAACTTATCCGTTATTATCGAAGTTGCAGCGATGGATTATCGGATGAAAAAGCTTGGCATCAATGCGGCAGAGGAGTTTTCGAGAAAACTGGATGCTCAAATCGATGGAAATCTAAACTAATGCTTCGTGAGAGAAAGGAATGGTTGATGGATGTTTGAATTACTGGCAATAAACCCGATTGCATTCTCGCTTGGACCATTGGAAGTTAGATGGTATGGCATTCTAATTGCACTGGGCATTATTCTCGCATTTTTTGTTGTTCAAAAAGAAATGGTGAAACGTGGGATGCACCCAGATTTTTTAACTGATTTGTTAATTTGGGCAGTTCCAATTGCGATTATAAGCGCAAGAATCTATTATGTACTATTCTCGTGGGATTACTATAAAGACCATCCCGGCCAAATTATTCAAATCTGGGAGGGAGGCATTGCAATCCATGGTGCATTGATTGGTGCCTTCATCACGACCTATTTTTATACGAAAAAAAGAGGTATTTCATTTTGGAAAACGGTTGATATTGCAGCAGCCGGCCTTTTAATCGGTCAAATTATCGGACGCTGGGGTAATTTCATGAATCAGGAAGCGCACGGAGGTCCTGTTTCGGAAAAGTTCCTCGAAACGACGATTATTCCGGATTGGATCATGAATCAGATGACCATTGAAGGCGTTACGTACCATCCGACATTTTTGTATGAATCCATGTGGAATATCGTAGGGCTAATCATCATTCTTTTATTGCGCAAAGTGAACTTGAAGCGTGGTGAAACGTTCCTCTTTTATCTAGTATGGTATTCAGCAGGACGTTTCTTCATAGAAGGAATGCGAACGGATAGCTTATATGTTATCGGTGAACTACGGGCCGCACAGCTTGTATCTGTTGTTACTATCATCTTAGCACTCATTGTTTTCATCGTAAGAAGGTATATTCAAAAAGTAAATGTAAATTATAAAGATTAGAAAAAGGGGAATGGGGAATGGGGACACTTCAAAATGGACTAAAGGCGGGGCTACGTACAACATGGTCACTTGGGAAAATCATTTTTCCAATAACAGTGCTTGTTGTCATTTTACAGCATACTCCTTTGTTGCCATGGCTAATTAAGTTAATCGCACCGTTTATGGGGATATTTGGCTTGAGTGGTGAAGCTGCAATTCCGTTAGTTCTTGGTAATGCACTCAATTTATATGCGGGAATCGCAGGTGTTTTATCGTTAGAATTGACAGTGAAGGAAGTATTCATCATTGCCGTGATGTTGTCTTTTTCACATAATATATTCATTGAAACAGGCGTGGCGGTAAAGGTTGGGGTAAAAGTATGGATCGTGCTCTTAGTGCGATTTGGACTTGCCTTTATGTCAGGTATTATCATAAACCTGATGTGGAAAGGCGGAGGAGAGACAGCACAGTACGGGATGGCTCCGAAAGTTTCGGAATTGCCGAGTGGGTGGCCTGAGATTATTTTGCTAGGTGTGCAAAAAGCATCATTCGGCGTACTGCAGCTTGCTCTGATTGTTATTCCTCTCATGATTCTCGTACAGTTTTTGAAAGACCGTAATTACTTACAAAAGTTTTCAGAGAAACTGGCACCCTTCACAAGAGTGATCGGTGTACAACCAAATGCTTCAATGACACTTGTTGCAGGTCTAGTCATCGGTCTAGCTTATGGTGCAGGCATAATGATTCAAGCAGTACAAGAGGATGGCGTGAGCAAAAAAGATGCGACACTGGCATTCATATTTCTTGTAGCTTGTCATGCGATCGTCGAAGACACCTTGATCTTTATTCCGCTAGGCATTCCTATTCTGCCATTACTGATAATTAGGGTTATAACAGCCTTTGTGCTGACAATTATTGTCGCATTTGTCTGGAGGCGTGCTGAACAAAAGAAAGAGAAGGGAGTTCCGATTTCAGATGGCTAAACCAATTACAACACTTTTATTCGACTTTGATGGAACGTTACTTGATACAAATGAATTGATTATCCAAACATTCCAGTACGTCCTAGGTAATCATTATCCTGGGAAGTATGAGCGAATTGACATACTGCCGTTTCTTGGGCCGACTTTGAATGAAACATTTGACTCGGTTGACCCTGAAAAAACAGAATTACTGATAGAAGAGTATAGAGCGTGGAATAGGTCAATGCATGATGAGCTGTCAAGCGAATTTGACGGTGTATCAGAAACATTGAGGTTATTGAAAACCGCGGGCATGAAAATGGCGATTGTCTCCACTAAGAAAAAAGATATGGTTATCAGAGGTTTGGGGCTTCTTGACGTGGAAGGTGTATTTGACGAAGTCATCGCAATGGATGATGTCGTGAAAACTAAACCTGATCCAGAACCCATTCTGTTGGCTCTCAATCGCTTGGGTGCCACAGCGGATGAAGCGCTGATGATTGGGGATAACTATCATGATATAGTGGGTGGGCAAAATGCTGGAGTACGTACCGCTGGAGTAGCGTGGTCTGCAAAAGGCGAAGAATTTCTACAGTCATTTAACCCGGACTTTATGCTGCAACATATTTCAGACCTGTTGCACATGGTTAAAGGTATAGAGGCGTGAGACGTACTGAAAGGTACCCCGCAAAAGATGGCGCAAATTCGCTCTGGCATATATATAAGACAGTTCCATTTTTCAAAGTGGCAAAAAACTTTATTGTCATTCAAATTTCAAGGTATACACCGTTCATGCCCATGAAAAACTTTCTGTATCGCAATTTTTTAAAAATGGAAGTTGGACATAAGACGTCATTTGCACTCATGGTGATGCCAGATGTTATGTTCCCTGAACGGATAAAGGTCGGTGATAATTCAATTATCGGTTTTAATACGACGATTCTTGCCCATGAATACTTAATTGATGAGTACCGTATTGGTGACGTTGTCATCGGAAAGAATGTCTTAATCGGAGCGAATACACTGATCCTACCTGGAATCGAAATCGGCGACGGAGCGGTTATATCTGCGGCATCCCTTGTTAACCGTGATATTCCGGCAGGCGTGTTCGCAGGTGGAAATCCGGTAAAAATTATCTTCACTGAAGAGCAGATGAAAGTTCGACAACAAAACTCAATCGTAGAGGAAAATAGTTGAAAGTAGCTAGTGTCCGCGTTAATTATGATATAATGGGGGACAATACGGGAAGGAACGTACTTTGCGTTCCTTCTTATTTTTGTGGGGGAATATGATTGGAAAAACTTAGTAAGAATCATGAAAAAAATGTCATTTCGTTCAATCCGGACGGTGAATTTTATTATAATAAAGCAGTTCAAGCAATGCAGCGCGATCGTTTTGATGATGCACAAAGATATTTAAAAAGAGCGACTGAACTCAGTCCTGAAGATCCAAAGATTCTTATGGAATACGGTGTGCTTGTTATGGAAGAGGGACGTTTTGAAGAAGCTCACGAGCTGCTTATGACGGCGAATACTCTTGACCCGTCTGAAGAGGAAATTATCTTCTACTTGGCAGAAGTACATGCACATTTGGGTATGTTACGTGATGCAAAAATGTATGCCGAAAAGTATATTTCACTTAATCCGGATGGTACTTTTGCTGATGATTCAATGGAGATTATTGATTTTGCAGAACAAGAAGAATCATTTAATGATGATGAAATGCCGGATGGTGAAGTATATTTTCTCCAGGAAAAAGCTCGTCGATTGATGGAATCAGGGGATTTTACGGCAGCTGTAGAATTGCTTGAGCAAATTATAGTCGACTATCCCGAGTTTTGGGCGGCGTATAACAATTTAGCACTTGCCTACTTTTACATTGGGCAAAATGAGCGAGCCAGCGAATTACTCCATGTCGTTTTAGAGGGCAATAAAGGAAATATCCATGCACTCTGTAATCTTGCGGTCTTTTATTATTATGAAAAAAAGGAAGAGGACTTAGAGTCTTTACTTGCTTTACTCGTGAAGATAAAACCGTATCAAATTGAAAATCGCTATAAACTAGGTGCTACGTTTGCGCTGATTGGCCGACATAAAGAAGCATATAACTGGCTCAGAAGTTTACAGAAAAGAGGGTTTGAAGGAGATACGGGCTACTATTTCTGGCTTTCCCATTCTGCTTATTTTTCTGGACACGAAACAGTTGCAAGAGATGCATATGCAAAGTTAGTCGACTTAGATCCAACGAAGGTTGGATATGAGCCTTGGAAAGATGTCCAAGAGATCATAAAATCGGATTCACTTGAACAGGATAGGGGATTTCTTTTAAGTAAAATTACAAATCCCTATAGAAGTGAAAGGATGTTTGGGTTTTATCTTCTTGGAAAGTCAGGACATAAGCAGGAAATTATCTCACATCCGTCATATATCGAAATTGAAAAACTAAGTAATTTTGAACGGCTTTTCCTGGCAAGTGGGCTCGACTATGAGTTCATGCCGGAAAGTAAGTTCGATAAGTCATTTATGAGGGCGCTAGAAACGACGGACTTGCTCTATGCCAAATACTGTCCGTTGGATAAACAAGCGACACATCTTTTCCAAATGTGGTTTACTTTGTGTGAAACGGGGCTTAGCCAATCGTATTCTTTCCGAAATCCAAGAGCGCTTGCAGCAGCGGCAGATTATATGTTTCAATCATCCCGTTATCCGGGTGTGACCAAGACAGCAATTGCAAAGGGATTTGGTATCTCAGTGCCCACCTTGACGAAATACGTTGGTGAGTTGATAGAATATCTTCCGCAATTCGATGTTTAATGTTGTGACGCCGCTTCCCATACACTGTCATTCATAAGCAATAAAGTTGAATAGAAGGCCAAAATCCTATACGATTTATGTTGTAAATGTTGTGGAGGAGGAAGTTCACATGACAACTGAGAAGATTTATGATGTCATCATTATTGGTGCCGGCCCTGCGGGGATGACGGCTGCTGTTTATACATCACGCGGGAACCTTTCAACGCTAATGCTTGAACGTGGAATACCGGGTGGTCAAATGGCAAACACGGAAGAAATTGAGAATTATCCTGGATTCGAACATATACTCGGTCCCGATCTTTCTACAAAAATGTTTGAACATGCCAAAAAGTTTGGCGCGGAATATGCTTATGGTGATGTTACAGATGTTATTGACGGACACAGTTATAAGACGATTGTCGTTGGGGACAAAGAATATAAAGCGCGTGCAATTATAATTACGACTGGTGCCGAATACAAAAAGATGGGTATTCCAGGCGAAACAGAACTCACCGGACGAGGCGTAAGCTATTGTGCGGTTTGTGACGGTGCTTTCTTCCGTAAGAAAGAGCTAGTTGTTGTAGGCGGCGGAGACTCTGCTGTGGAAGAAGGAGCCTATTTGACACGGTTTGCGGATAAAGTGACGATTGTTCACCGACGCGGCGAATTACGAGCACAAAAAATTCTTCAAGATCGTGCATTTGCAAATGATAAGATTGAATTTATCTGGAATTCTTCTGTCAAAGAAGTTAACAGTAATGGAGGAAAAGTCGGTTCCGTAACACTTGTTTCAACGATCGATGGTTCTGAAAAGGAATTTGAAACGGATGGCATGTTTGTCTATATCGGAATGGATCCGTTAACAGCTCCTTTTGCTAAACTTGGAATTCTAGACGAAAATGGTTATATCGCTACGAACGAAATCATGGAGACATCTGTACCAGGCATTTATGCTGCAGGTGATGTCCGTGAGAAGTTATTGAGGCAGGTTGTAACGGCTACAGGAGACGGCAGTATCGCTGCACAGGCTGTACAGAAATATGTCGAGGAATTAATGGAAAAGTTAGGCGCAGAAGCATAACTTTTTAATGAAACCTTAACCTGACTGTAACAGTAATGCAACATCAAAGGGGTATAGTAAAAGTATCAATTGACCCCCCTTTTGATATAGCAAGCTTAAGTTAGGCTGTCTGCCGGTTCAATCCGGTAGTTAGCCTTCTTTTTTTGTCGTTTTCCAATGGTACGTTGTATAATAGTATTATGCAGATTAAAAAAGTGGGGATAGTCAAATGCAGAGAATAGTAAACTTACTTGTCATTAAAGACAATCGTGTATTATTGTTGAAAAAACCGCGCCGTGGCTGGTACGTGGCCCCAGGAGGAAAGATGGATCCCGGTGAGTCGATTTACGAAACGGCAGTCAGGGAATTCACCGAGGAGACGGGTGCAAAGCCGGTTAACCCATACTTAAAAGGCGTTTATACGATGGTGATTACTGATGATACAGGGGAACACGTGAAAAATGAATGGATGCTTCATACATTCATTGCAACTGATTTCAGTGGTCAACCTTTTGAAACAACCACTGAAGGCGTGCTTGAGTGGCATTCTGTTGAAAGCCTTCAGACGCTTCCCATGGCGGAAGGAGACCGCACAAATTTGCTATATGCGGTTTCCAAGCAGGGTATACAATACGGGACGTTCTTTTACACCGAAGAATTTAAACTATTAAAAGAAGTAATCCAGAATTCTGTGGAAGGTGATGGGAAATGACCGAAATTGGGAAGCCAAACAGCGATGTTGAAATAGTTATCATAACGGGAATGTCAGGTGCCGGTAAAACAGTAGCCGTGCAGAGTTTCGAAGATCTGGGGTTCTATTGTATCGATAATTTACCGCCAGAGCTGCTTGTTATGTTTCTGGATTTGATGATGAAATCGGAGAATCGTATGAAACGGATAGCCGCTGTTATGGATACGCGGGGAGGCGATCTCTTTGATTCCCTCATCGGTGCACTGGATAATTTATTGAAGATGAAAGGCGTATCTTCCCGAATCTTATTCCTCGATGCCAACGACGAAACGTTAGTCCGACGTTATAAAGAGTCAAGACGCTCGCATCCGCTATCGGAAGGTGGATTACCACTAACCGGTATTAAAAAGGAACGGCTACTATTGACTGAGATGAAAGGACGTGCTCGTTCAATATTCAATACGACAGGATTAAAGCCTAGAGAATTACGGGGGAAAATCATGTCTGAATTCTCCTCTAAGGAAGACTTAGGTTTTACATTGAATTTCCTGTCATTCGGCTTTAAGCACGGAATGCCGATTGATGCAGATGTCGTGTTTGATGTGCGTTTCCTACCAAATCCCTTTTATATCGAAGACTTAAAACCGAAAACCGGTCTAGAGAAAGAAGTCTACGACTATGTACTGAAGTGGAACGATACACAGATGCTAATTGAAAAATTGACAGATTTATTTAAGTTTCTGATCCCACAATATAAAAATGAAGGAAAATCACAAGTTGTCATTGCGTTCGGTTGTACCGGGGGGCAGCACCGTTCTGTTACACTCGCCGAGTTTTTCGGAACACGGTTCAAAGAGGAGTATCGGACACTCATTACGCATAGGGATATTGAAAAAAGAAAGGGTTGACGCTATGCCGAAATCGAAGCATATAAAAAAAGTGGTGGTCTTCGGTGGCGGAACCGGATTGTCAACGTTATTACGCGGATTGAAATATCATCCTGTCGACTTAACGGCGGTCGTCACTGTGGCTGATGATGGCGGGAGTTCGGGCAGGCTTTTGGATGAATACGATATCCCACCTCCAGGCGATATCCGGAAAGTAATGGCAGCGCTTTCAGATGTTGAACCACTTATTGAGAAGATGTTCGAGTATCGCTTCTCAATATCAGAAGATTTAAAAGGCCATTCCCTTGGGAATCTAATGTTGGCCGCAATGACGGATATCACTGGAGACTTCGCCCGTGCTGTTGAGCAAATGAGTCGGGTACTTAACATAAAAGGGAAAGTATTGCCTGCTGCAAATCAGCGAATCACATTGCATGCAGAACTTGAAGACGGTACAATCGTGACAGGCGAATCGAAAATACCTGTATACGAACGGAAAATTCGAAGGGTATATCTATCACCTCAAGAAGTTGAACCGTTACCTGAAACAATTGAGGCAATTAAAGCGGCTGATCTTATCATTATTGGTCCGGGCAGCTTATATACGAGTATCTTACCGACATTACTTGTTCAGGCGATACGTAAAGCAGTATTGGGGTGTAAAGCGAAAAAGGTATACATTAGTAACTTGGCAACGCAAGCAGGTGAGACCTATCGCTATACAGCCTCAGAGCATGTCCAGGCACTTTATGATCATGCAGGCGAAGCATTTATTGATACAGTATTATTAAATGGCACAGAACTTCCATCGTTGCAACAAGGCAAGAAATTGACTGGACCACCTTGGCCTGTCGAAAATGACATTGAATCGTTGCAACGACTTGTCCCGAATATTGTAGTAAAAGACATCGGCCTACTCTATGAGGGTAATATAATACATGACTCTGAAAAAGTTGCTAAATGGCTTATCGATTATATGGAAAATGGGATAAAAACGGAACAGACCTGATTGTCGCCGAGAAAGGGGAAGAATCATGTCTTTTGCATCAGAAACAAAGAAAGAAATGACACAGATAGAAGCAGATGATTGTTGTACAAAAGCAGAAGTCGCAGCATTCATCAGGATGAATGGGGCACTATCCTTTTCCAATAAGCAGTTGAGTCTAGATGTGCAAACTGAAAATGCCGCTATAGCCAGACGGCTTTATTCAAATTTGAAAAGGTTGTATCCATATAAAGTGGAACTGCTTGTCCGAAAAAAAATGCGTTTGAAAAAGAATAATGTTTATATTTGTCGAATTCGAAACGGTGCGAAAGATCTTCTTGAAGATCTTTACATCTTGACGGGTACGTTTCAATTCAAAAATGAGGTTGCAAAGGAATTGGTGAAAAAGAGATGCTGTCAACGCGCTTATTTACGAGGTGCTTTTCTAGCAGGTGGTTCCGTTAATAATCCGGAAACGTCTTCCTATCATCTTGAAATCTTTTCAATCTATAAAGAACACAGTGAAGACCTAGTCGATCTGATGAACAAATACCATTTGAATGCAAAATCCATTGAACGTAAAAAAGGATATATCGCGTATTTAAAGGAAGCCGAAAAAATATCGGATTTTCTAAGTATTGTCGGTGCGCATGTTTCCTTAATGAAGTTTGAAGATGTACGGATTATACGGGATATGCGGAACAGTGTGAATCGTCTTGTGAATTGTGAAACAGCGAATATGAACAAAACGATAGGAGCTGCACAGCGCCAAGTTGAAAATATAAAGTTCATCGAAAGAACAATCGGCCTTGCGGAACTACCTGAAAGACTACAAGAAATCGCAAGACTTCGGGTGGACAATCAGGACATCACTTTAAAAGAGCTCGGAGAATTAGTTACGGGCGGAATGGTAAGTAAGTCAGGTGTAAACCATCGTTTAAGAAAAATAGAAGAAATTGCGGAAAACCTTCGCAGTGGTGGACTCGGCAGTCGGTGAATCCGATGTCGGACCAAGAGAGGAGTAGATACTGTCATGGCAGAAAGAACAGTTGAAGTGAAGATGAAAACGGGGTTACAAGCACGGCAAGCAGCCCTTTTTGTTCAAGAGGCAAATCGATTTATGGCGGATATATTTTTGAAAAAAGACGAACGCCAAGTGAATGCGAAAAGTATAATGGGGATTATGAGTCTTGCCATTGCACGAGGAACAAGCGTAACACTGATTGCAGAAGGAAATGACGAAGAACAAGCTTTAGAATCACTTGTCAATCTGGTTGGAAACGAAAATTGATATAACTCGCCGTTACTGCTGTCTGAAGACATGTAGAAGCGGTTTTTTTCTTTTCAGAAAAAAGCTTTGGTATCGGGAAGAAGATTCGTGTCTCACCGTGAAATCACCAGTTAAGTAAATAAAAAAGCCGATTCTCCAAAAATGGAAAATCGGCTTTCTAACTAATTATTTTGTTTTAGGTGCGTCTTTCATATCACTGCGTGTGATGATATGGTCAATTAAGCCATATTCTTTTGCACGTTCAGCTGTCATGAAGTTGTCGCGATCCGTATCCTTCGCGATAACTTCGACCGGTTGCCCAGTACGCTCTGAAAGAATCAAGTTCAGTTTTTCGCGAATGAATAAGATATGCTTAGCAGCAATTTCAATTTCTGTTGCTTGTCCTTGTGCTCCTCCAAGTGGTTGGTGGATCATAACTTCAGCATTAGGAAGCGCATAGCGTTTACCTTTAGTACCGGCAGCGAGTAGGAACGAGCCCATTGATGCAGCCATTCCTATGCAGATTGTTTGAATGTCAGGTTTGATGAATTGCATCGTATCAAAGATTGCCATTCCAGCTGTAACGCTTCCTCCAGGACTGTTGATATAAATGGAAATGTCCTTATCTGGATCTTCAGCTTCTAGGAATAGAAGTTGAGCAACGATAGAGTTCGCAACGTTGTCATCGATTCCACTTCCGAGCATGATAATACGGTCTTTCAATAGACGGGAATAGATGTCGTAAGCACGTTCACCACGGCTAGTCTGTTCAATTACTGTAGGTATTAGATTCATTCCATTTCCTCCTTCAAGGTGGATAGATTGTAGGTCTATTGAAACTAGATATCGTTTCAACTGTAACTTTATCATACATAGTATGGTCAACGAAGGTCAAATATAACGCTTTAAAATAAGCATTGCAATCGTGTTGCCGCACTAGTATACTTAGTCTTGTCTGTTACAACAGAACATTATATAATAAGGCAACGCCCTCGTGGTGCAACGGATAGCACGTGAGCCTCCGAAGCTTAAGATGTGAGTTCGATTCTCGCCGAGGGCATTTAAAGTGACGTTGCAACAACGTTATTGGTCGCGAGCACTACGCGACCTCCGATAACCTCCTTTCATTTACGTAGAAAATACGTATTTTGAATGGGGGTTTTTTCGTTGTCTGAAAACAGTGAATGCATCGCTATTAGCGGAAGTCAATAAAGCGATTGGGCGAGCAGTCGAAAACCCGAAAACCCGGCCGCCCAAATCCCCTATAAATACAGTTTTTTCGCTATAGCGGAAGTATTTGGGAGTGTGTATAATCAGAATAGTGCCAAAATAAAATTTCATTGGGGGTTATTTTATTGAAAATGTGGTACAAGCGTTGGGTAGTGGTATGGGGTGGCACGTTTGGCGTATTATTTGTCATATGGCTATTTACACCGGAAGTAGAGCCGGAAGTCGAAGTGGATGTGGTGGTAGAGTATTACGACACGCACGCAAAAAAGTTAGCGAAAGAATAAGGTACGACATTAAATGGATTCATATATAAGGAGCGGAAAGCCTAGTGCAATCAAGTACAGGCTTTTTTCGTTTAGTCATGCGGATATCGCACGACATAAAAAGAGCCGCGCCATCAAGCGTAGCTCTTTTCGGTTTTCCTTATTATTCAATCGTCAGAATATCGTTTATTCCGTACAGCTTACCGTTGCGTTCGAGCGTCTTCATGGCGTTTACAATCCGTTCTAGTGTTTCGAAGTTTAAGGACTTGCTGCCACCTTTGCAATGTAAAGTACCTAATAAAGGAAACGTAATCAGTTGTGAAATTAAAAGCCCAGACGGTGTGCGATCACTTGGAACACGAAGAAATAGATCGTACGAGAAAAGTTTATCGTTAAAAGTTAAATTATGATAAAAGCAAATTCATCAGCTATCGCTGATTTTGCAAATACAGATGGTCATGGAGTTTTTAATCTTTTCGACTATTTCCATTCTGAGTACTTTCAGCAATTGTGGAAGTTGCTTTCTTAAAATCATTATTAATAGTAGGTGAAGAGGCCTTTACAGGATCTCCATAGGCTGTAAAAGTAGTTGGATCTTTCTTTTTCTTGTCAGCACTTGCATTCATGTTCATATTTTGATTAGTCATTATTTTAGAACCTCCTATTGTAATTTCAAATGTCGTCAAGCGTGAAGTGAAACCATTTAGTCATTAATTAACTTTAGAATCTCCAATAACGCGCTTACTATGCATCTCAAATAGAGTTCTTATCTTTTTGGAGCGAAGAACAAGCGGCGCATATTTGAAATAGAAAAAGGAAGGCGATTTTTGCCTAACTTTTTTGTTTTGATCAAAGTTTTAGATTCTCATAGTTACTTCAATTCCTTTTTAACAATATTCGTTTACCTACATATACTAAGTGTCACTGGGCGTATTTCCTGAAGACAAAGGAGTGTTTATTTGGATTGGCTAATAATCACTTTGTTCGGAGTTATTTTCTGCTTACTTATTTTAATCATTACATTAGCATTACCTTTAGCTAAACAAAAGCAATGGTAGCAAAATAACGTTCCCGTCATACAATATTTCGAGGAGTGATGAAATTGGAACGTCCTATGTTCCGGGGAAGTTTTAAACCGTTCGTTTCCCCGCTAGATCCATGTCCGCCTATACTGGAAAAGACATTTGTTTTACCTCCGCAGATTTTTACGAATTTTCAGCAGCCTGGCCTTCCACAGTATTCACCTGCAGAAGCACTGCGCCGCGGAACGCTTTGGCCAGCGTTTGATGATGGGTACTCACGGGAAGAGGGGATTTCATGAACGCGTTTGAAGAAGAACGCCATATGATGTTGAAGGTGCAACAGGCAGACTTTGTAGTTGTCGAGCTAACGTTGTACACTAATACCCATCCCGATGACGCTGAAGCGCTAGATCAGTGGCGGGAAGCAATTAAAGAAGCTGCTAATGTACGGCGCCAATATGAAAATAAATACGGGCCCTTATCTCTGACATCTATACCATCAAAACAGGCCATTGAAATCGGCTGGCGCTGGAATCAAGAACCATGGCCATGGCAACGATGAGAAGGGAGATTAGCTATGTGGGTCTATGAGAAAAAACTGTTGTATCCGGTTGAGGTAAGTACATGTAATCCAACGCTTGCGAAATACCTGAGGGAACAATACGGAGGTGCAGACGGGGAACTTGCGGCTGCGCTCCGTTATATGAACCAACGTTATACGGTTCCGGGTAAGGTGATTGGGCTATTGAATGACATCGCAACGGAAGAGTTTTCACATCTAGAAATGCTTGCGACAATGATTTATAAATTAACGAAAGATGCGACACCTGAACAACTTGTCGAAGCTGGACTAGGCGATCATTTTGTCAACCACGGACATGATCTCTTCTACGAAAATGCGGCTGGAGTACCGTTTACTGCGACGTATATCCAAGCGAAAGGCGATCCGATTGCCGATTTGTATGAAGATATTGCAGCGGAAGAAAAAGCCCGAGCAACCTATCAATGGCTGATTGACGTTTCAGATGATCCACTCATCAATGATTCATTGGCCTTTTTAAGGGAGAGAGAAAACATTCACTCCTTACGATTCAGAGAAGCTGTTGAAATGTTAAAAGATGAACGCGATCGTAAAAAGGTTTTTTAAAACGGAGAAATGCGTGTAAGTTTATCACTTATTGATTAACAAATAACTAGAAAATAATTTGATCAAACACTAGGTGCTACTTGTATAGTTGCTTTTAGATCGCATTAATTAACTTATATACGCTTATCGGGAGGTCTAAGTAAGTAGGGATACGACTTTTTCGCATCCCTACTTACTCATTTCGGGACGATAGAATAAGTCGCTACTTATAGGAGAGAGGCGGTAAAAGATACAATTTTGACCGCTCAAGCCTTCTACTATCGTGTCTCTATTTATTATAAGGAAGTCTTACTTTCTTATAAAGCGTCACATATTCTTTGCTAAATGTAAGCAGAGAATACAATGTACGATGTGCTAGAGTGCCCGAAATTGCATCTTCGGGCACTTACAATCTTCATAGAAGCTCATCTACTCCTTTTTTTCAAAGCAACTGCATTTTTCACTTAAATATTGTAGGTACGCGACAGGCATTTATTTACAAAAGGATCTCCGAAAAGAGGATGTCTAGAAGTGACGAAGTCACTTCTAGACATCCTTGCCCCTCGGTAAACCTGTCGTAATTAATTCGCCGAAAGCGGACCGGAAATAACCCAGTGAAAAGGGCGGTTTTTAAGCCCTTCTCACCAGACGTATAAATGTATAACAAAAAGGCAATGGTCCAATGACCATCGCCTTTTTGAATATGGAAATCATTTATTCAGCTTTACTTTTATGAAGGGGTGGATAGACAAGCCAACCCTTCTCCTTATTGAGACGCAGCATCTTTGCACCGAAAAAAGCTCTTTCTGTATGGTATTTACCAAACATTACTGCGATATCCTCTCGAAGGCATTGCCCCATAACTTCACTGCATGATACAAGTCCTTGTCCAACATTAATGGAAACGGCCGCACTGATTTCTAAATCCGAAAACTTTGCGCCCACTGGAATTTCCTCAGCACTTGCATTAGGACGTTCAGGTAACGAAGGGGGTGGCGTGACTCCATTGACTTTCAATAACTTTAACAGATCATCGTTTTCATTTTTCATCATTTTGATAGCCTCATGTAGAAGCTTAATGAGATCCTTATCACCTGCGTGATTAATAAATAATTCATAACCACTAATTAATCCATTATTTGCGCCGAGATAGGCCCACGTTCCAACTACTTCTCCATAATGCATCGGCTCATTTTTCGGGTTTCCATCCATTATTCCCACAAAAGCACTCCCTTTATTTTTATTTCCTACTTTTATTATGTGTTACTAAAGAAAAATTATTCAAAATGACAAGGTTCTTTTGAGTTATCTCAAGAGCGATATGGTGAATTGGAATTAGTTTTGTGGTTTTCATAATAAAACCTACTGCCTCATACAAATGAAAGTAGAGATAAATGGAGGGGATTTTTTGCCGAGAACAATTGAAGAAGAAGCAGTGTTTGAACTTCACTTTTGGCTTCAAATATTGGGAGATCACGCTCGTTTCATTCACGATTCATTGGCACCAACTGAAATTGAGAAAATTAAGACAGCCAGTCACTTTATTACACAATTTGACGAACTGCTTAACAATTCAAGACAGTCTTTAGATGTACGATTACTACAAGCAGTCTTAATACAATCAAAGATAGCCAGTGAAGAGATTCGTACATTTAAGTTGTTTTTGATTCAAGAACATTTAATTGGGAATATAAAAATTTCATTATCTCCATCCTTTATCAACCATATGGTCAATGAAGTAGAGGAAGCCATTCGATTGTTTTCATGTCTTGAAAAAGGACAGATGCCACCAGCTGTTCACCCGCTCCATCACGATCTCTTATGGTTACTGGATGCTGCGGGTCACGCAGGGGCGCTAGACTCAAATTTGGACACGGTTGAGGCGCAGCTCAAAAATAAAAGTCGTAATTTCAAAAAAGACTGGGATGCCTTTTATTTGAAAGCAATTGAAATGGCTGGTTTCTTGCGCGCAAATGTGATGAAGTTCCCTGCGTTAGAAAAGTTTCACAATGACGTTAACTTAGAAATGAAGATATTTAAAAACTTCCTTAAAGAATTAGAAGAGATGGAGCTTAAAAAGGAAACGCTCGGAACGCTCACGCCTTTAATGGCCGATCATATGGCGCGTGAAGAAACGTATTATTTACTGAAATTAGCTGAGTTAACCAGTGTTCCACCGCCGAAAGAAGATCCCACGAAACCGCGGCCAGAATCGTAATGTAGATTTAACTTTTTTTAAAAATGAGAGATGGCTTCAACCTCATTGAGAGGTCTTGTTAATCTCTCTTTTATGCAATGAGAGATGCAGAAGTTTCCTTTACATAGTTGATAAAAACTGTACACAATTATAATATCCAAAAAAAGTATACGTATGCTTGGTAAAAGCGAACGTATATTTTTTTGCGGCCTTACAAAGTTAGATGAATCTTTTCGTAGGGAGATGGAGTATATAGGAGTGTAGGAAAAAGTTTCAATACGTTATGGAACAGGGTAAATAAGAGTAAATAACGAATAGGAGTGAAAAAATGAAGAAGATTTTAGGTCCGATTGTGGTAATTGGAATTATACTTGCAATACTCGCTATGATACTGGTTCCAAGTTACAACAAATTCGTCAATCTTGAAGAAGATGTGGACTCGGCATATGCACAAGTCGATAACCAATTACAACGGAGACTTGATTTGATTCCGAACTTGGTCAATACGGTTAAAGGATTCGCAAGCCATGAAAAAGAAATTATCAGTGATATAGCCGAATCTCGTGAAAAACTTGCAGGTGCACGAGGGCCGGAAGACCAGGCAGCAGCCGACACAGAATTATCCGGTGCCATCAGCCGTCTTCTAGTAGTCGTGGAAAACTATCCTGACTTGAAAGCCAATGAAAACTTCAGACAACTGATGGATGAACTAGCTGGAACTGAAAACAGACTTGGCGTGGCACGTAAAGATTACAATGATGTAGTATCCAATTACAATAGACAGGTAAAAAGGTTCCCCGGAAAAATTGTCGCATCCATCTTTGGATATGATGAAAAAGAATACTTTAAAGCCGATGCAGCTGCAAATGAAGCACCTGAAGTCGATTTTGGAGATGACTCGGAATGATTCATAAAGCTGTCCGCTTACTGGCGACGGCATGTCTAATTGTATTCACATCGCTAAACTTTGCGGCATTATCGGCTGATGCCGCTGTTCCCGTCATACAAGATTCAGCGAATGTGCTATCTGCTGATCAGGCAGCGGAGCTTGAGCAATTAGGCATCCAATTATATAATGCGACAACAGCGGAACTCGCAGTATTAATCCTCCCGAGCATTGGGGATGAACCTGTCGAAGAGTATGCAGTAGAGAAGCTAAGAGAATTTCAATTAGGCGATAGTGAAAAAGATAATGGGGCTTTGCTCGTTGTTACAACTGAAAAAAATTCAGACGGTAAACGCCATTTTTACCTATCAGTGGGATATGGATTGGAAGGCGCGCTTCCAGATGGGAAAGTTGGACGTATCATGGACGAAGTGGCGGTTCCCTATTTGAATGAACAGCAACCCGACTTAGCAATCATGGAGGCTTATAAATCCTATTATAATGAAATAGCAGCTGAGTATGGATGGGACGGGGCAGTTGCACCAGTTTCAACTCTAAGTGCAGGTTCGGGTGATTCAGGTTTTGGTGTCCCGTTTCCCATATTGCTTTTCATAGTGATTTATATCATTTTCCGTATCATGAGGAATAAGGGAGGTCGCGGTGGAGGTGGCTCAGGCGGTCGTCGAGGTGGAGGACCAATCTTCTTCCCTGGTTCATTTGGGGGAGGCGGCGGAGGCGGTTCGGGCGGCGGTTTTGGAGGCTTCGGCGGCGGTGGTTCCGGCGGTGGCGGAGGAGCAGGTCGAAGTTGGTAATAGGAGTGAAGGGTTTCAAGCGCAGACAACAATTTGTGCATGAAGCCCTTTTTCACTTATACTGTATAGACTATAGAAGTAATGAGGTGTTTTGGATGCATGTGAAGTTTTATACCAAACCAGGGTGTCATCTTTGCGATGAGACGGAAATGATGATGAGGCTTGTCAGTGAGGATTATCCATTAACATGGACGACCATCGATATTGAACAAGACGATGAAAGCCATGAATTGTATATGTTAATGATTCCGGTCATTGAAATAGATGGCGTACCCGTTCTACACGGTTCAATTGGATATGTAGATATCATAAATCTATTCTAAAATAATGTGAAATATTTGATGTAGCGAAGTAAAAAAGCTATAATACAGACAGAAGTATTTTTTTGCCCATTGTGGGACGTTTTATGACTACGTGGGACAAATAATGACCAACACTGTTGGAAGGAGTTTGATCATTGGATTTATTTACGGAAGCGCAAAGAAAGCTCGTCCCAGAAATGATGGAGCTAATGCAGGAAAGATACCGCATATTAAAATTTGTGAAGATGGCCGGTCCAATTGGCAGACGAGCTCTCGGACAAGTGGTTGGTTTATCAGAACGGGAAATACGAACAATGCTGGATATTCTTAGAGGACAAAATCTAATTGTAATTGCGAAAGACGGCGCGGCAATCACAACAGAAGGTGTAGATATTCTACAAGCACTTGAATTGTCTATGGAAGACTGGTCGGGATCTGCTTTGCTTGCGAAAAAGTTAGTAGAAGCATTAGGCATCCAATCAGTCAAAGTTGTTTCGGGTAATTCTGATATAGATACTTCATCGAAAAATTTACTCGGTATGGAAGCGGCGAAGCTATTTTCCACAAAGATTGGTAAGGGCAAAATAGTTGCTGTTACTGGAGGAAGTACGATTGCGTCGATCCCTCCTTATATAGAAAAGCTCGACAATGCCGCTGATTTGTTGTTTATAGCTGCTCGGGGCGGCGTGGGGGATGACATTGGCATGCAGGCAAATGTCATTGCGGCATCTTTCGCCTCAGCATCTGGGGGTACATACAGTACATTTTATTACCCCGAGTCGTTAAGTGAGGAAGCGCATGAAGTGTTCAGAAAAGAACCTTCTGTTTTGAAAATGCTTGAACTTTATGAAACAACAGACTGTGTAATGCATGGAATCGGTGACGCGCAAACAATGGCAACTATGCGAAAATCGCCAGAGGAAGAACAACAAACAATGCTGAACCTTGGCGCTAAAGGAGAAGCATTCGGTTATTATTTCGACAAGGATGGGAACGCTGTTCATAGACTAAGGACTGTTGGTATTCAGACTAAACATCTAACGAAGGTTCCACTTCTTATTTCGGTTGCAGGCGGTAGCAGTAAAGCAGAAGCTATCCTAGCTTATATGGCCAGTGCTCCGAAGCAGACAAATTTAGTTACAGATGAAGGCGCAGCAACTGAAATGCTGAAGATACTTGCTGATAAATAAAACGGTACATGACTAAGTTGGTTCTATTCAGGGAACAGGTTTAAACAGGGTTTTTGTAGTTAAAGTTAACAGTTAAATACATTAAATATACTGGAGGAATATCCTATGACATTGAAAATTGCAATTAATGGATTTGGAAGAATTGGACGGGTTGTATTTCGTGAGGCCATGAAACAAAAAGATATTGAAATCGTAGCAGTAAACGATTTGACTGACGCAGCAATGCTAGCACATCTATTGAAATATGACTCCGTGCATGGCATTTTCGACGCTGAAGTCAGTTCAGAAGAGAATACGCTTGTTGTAAACGGTAAAAAAGTTAGAGTCTACGAAGAGAGAGACCCAGCACTACTGCCATGGGGAGAGCTTGGAGTCGATGTTGTTATTGATGCGACTGGCGTCTTCCGCGACAAGGAAAAATTGAGCAAACACTTAGAAGCAGGAGCGAAAAAAGTCATTCTTTCTGCCCCAGCTAAAGGTGAACTAACAACACTCGTTATGGGTGTTAACCATGAAACATACAATCCAGAATTAGACGATATCGTATCAAATGCATCTTGTACGACAAATTGTCTAGCTCCAGTCGTGAAAGTTCTAAATGATCAATTCGTCGTAAAACGCGGTTTGATGACTACAATTCATTCTTATACGAATGATCAGCGCATTCTAGACCTACCACATGAGGATTTCAGACGTGCTCGTGCAGCTGCCGAATCAATGATTCCGACAACAACTGGTGCAGCATCTGCAGTGACAATCGTAATTCCAGAGTTAAAAGGAAAACTTGATGGCATGGCTGTGCGTGTACCAACGCCGAACGTTTCACTTGTCGATTTCGTTGCAGAACTCGGGACAGATGTGACAGTGGAAGATGTGAACAATGCCTTCAAACATGCAGCTGAGAATGAATTGAAAGGTTTCTTAGTCTACAATGAACTGCCATTAGTTTCAAAAGACTATAATGGAAATCCTTCCTCTTCGACTGTAGATGGTCTCTCAACAATGGTGCTCGAGAAAAACATGATTAAAGTAATTTCTTGGTACGACAACGAAACAGCTTACTCTGCACGTTGTATTGATTTGGCACTCTACATGTACCAAAAAGGCTTGTAAAAGGTTAAATATAGCCATACATCAGTAGACGGCTTATAATATAGTTGGGTAAGAGGAACGGGGTTACCCCGTTCCTCCTTTTTAAATTTAACTTGAAGGTGGCGTTTTTCATGGTGTCGAAAAAGACGATGAAGGATATGCAGTTTGAAGGGAAACGGGTTTTTTGCCGGGTAGATTTCAATGTGCCTATGGAGGATGGGAAGATTACGGATGATACTAGAATCCGTGCAGCAATCCCAACGATTGAATATTTGGTCGGACAAGGCGCGAAAGTCATTCTTGCAAGTCATTTAGGACGTCCAAAAGGCGAAGTGAATGAAGACATGCGGCTTACCGCTGCAGGAGTCCAACTTGCTGAACTGATGAGTAAGCCGGTTACAAAACTCGATTCGTCCATTGGAAGCGAAGTGGAGAAAGCCATTTCAACAATGAAAAACGGCGATATCGTTCTGCTTGAAAATGTCAGGTTCCATGCGGGAGAAGAGAAAAATGATGCAAAACTTGCAAAGGAATTTGCAGGATTAGCTGATTTCTTCGTCAACGACGCTTTCGGTGCTGCACATCGTGCTCATGCATCTACGGCGGGTATCGCAGCGTATATTCCAGCTGTTTCTGGACTATTACTTGAAAAAGAACTGGATATTCTCGGCAAAGCTTTGTCGGAGCCTGAGCGTCCGTTTACAGCGATTATCGGTGGAGCTAAAGTGAAGGACAAAATTGACGTCATCGATCATCTTTTAGATATAGTGGATAACTTGTTAATTGGCGGGGGACTGTCGTATACATTTTCGAAAGCACAAGGCTATGAAACAGGAAATTCATTGCTTGAAGAGGATAAAGTCGACTTGGCGAAATCATTTATTCAAAAGGCTAAAGAAAAAGGCGTTAACTTATATTTACCGATTGACGCTGTAATCGCTGATGCTTTTTCGAAAGATGCGAATACGAAAACGGTGAAAATTGACGCCATACCAGAAGGATGGATGGGACTCGATATCGGATCGGAAACAGCGGCATTGTATTCGGATGTTATTAAAGATTCAAGTCTAATTATCTGGAACGGACCGATGGGTGTGTTTGAAATGGAGCCATTCGCTGGGGGAACCAAACAAGTTGCTGAAGCGATGGCTGAAACAAAAGCCTACACGGTCATTGGTGGAGGCGATTCTGCTGCCGCTGTCGAAAAGTTTGGCGTTGCAGAAAAAATGGATCATATTTCCACTGGCGGGGGTGCATCTCTTGAATTTATGGAAGGGAAAGACTTGCCAGGGGTCACTGCACTGAACGATTACTAAACGGAGGGAAACATTTTGCGAAAACGAATTATTGCAGGGAACTGGAAAATGTATAAGAATGCAGACGAAGCGAGAGACTTCGTTGAAGTAGTGAAAGGAAAGATACCCGTTTCAGAAAGAGTGGAAGCAGTTATCTGTCCACCTGCTTTATATCTCTCTGAACTTGCACAGATTACAAAAGAATCGGTGCTCGGTATAGGCGCACAAACAATGCACGATACGAAAGAAGGAGCATACACGGGAGAAGTAAGCCCTGCGATGCTTTCGGCGATTGGCGTAAATTATGCCATCCTCGGCCATTCTGAACGTCGTCAGTACTTCAACGAAACAAATGACACTGTAAACAAAAAAGTTCATGCTGCATTCGAGTACAAGCTAACGCCAATCGTCTGCGTAGGAGAATCACTTGAAGAACGTGAAAGTGGCAAAACCAACGATATTGTTGCTTTACAAGTGCAGAAAGCTTTCGAAGGAATCAGTTCTGATTTAGCTGCAACAGCGGTTATTGCCTATGAACCAATCTGGGCTATCGGAACCGGAAAAACGGCTACTGCATTAGATGCGAATGAGGTGTGCGGCGTAATTCGCTCGACAATCGCAGACTTGTTTACGAAACAAGTTGCAGATCAAATACGTATTCAGTACGGCGGCAGTGTTAAACCTGACAACATAGAAGAACTTTTAGCAATGGAACATATTGATGGCGCTCTTGTCGGCGGTGCTAGTTTGGATCCTAATTCATTCTTAAAACTGTTAGAGGCTGGGGCAAATGCGTAAAAGTCCGGTAGCTTTAATCATAATGGATGGCTTTGGTCTTAGAGACGACAAGATAGGCAATGCCGTTGCACTGGCTAATAAGCCGAATTACGATATTCTCTGGAACAACTTCCCACATGAAACGCTGACAGCTAGTGGAGAAGCGGTAGGTCTACCTGAAGGGCAGATGGGCAATTCTGAAGTAGGCCATCTAAATATTGGTGCCGGCCGAGTTGTTTATCAAAATCTAACACGTATCAATAAATCAATAAGAGAAGCAAACTTTTTCGACAATGAGACACTTTTACGGGCAGTAGAACATGCTAAGAAACATGGCTCTGCACTTCACTTGATGGGATTATTATCAGACGGCGGAGTCCATAGTCATTATGAGCATTTGTTTTCACTCCTCCGACTTGCAAAGATGAATGGAATTGAAAAAGTCTTCGTCCATGCTTTCCTTGACGGTCGAGATGTGAGTCCACAATCTGCCCTTTCTTACATTGAGAAAACTGAAACAGTTATGCAAGAACTCGGCATAGGTAAATTTGCGAGCATTTCAGGGCGCTACTACGCAATGGATCGTGATAAGCGCTGGGAGCGATTGGAAAAGGTCTACCAGGCGATTGTAGAAGGTACTGCCTTGACAGCAGTTACGCCAACTGCCGGCGTACTGGCATCATATGAACGGGGCGTTCATGATGAATTCGTAGTCCCTTTCATTATTGAAGAACTTGGCCAGCCAGTTGCGACGATAGAAGATGGAGATGCAGTTGTATTCTTTAACTTCCGACCAGATCGTGCCATTCAATTATCACGTGCGTTAACGGATCCTACATTCGGAGAATTTGAAACAGGAGTTAAAATGTATAAAGATTTGAAGTTTGTCACATTTACACATTATAGTGACGACATCACAGCAGATGTCGTCTATAATAGTGAAAACTTAGAAAATACGCTTGGCGAAGTTATTTCTCGAAACAGCTTAACTCAACTTCGGATTGCAGAAACAGAAAAGTATCCACATGTTACCTTTTTCATGAGCGGCGGTCGGGAAGATAAGTTCGAAGGAGAGGAACGAATTTTGATAGCCTCGCCGAAAGTTGCAACGTATGACTTGCAACCTGAAATGAGTGCTTTTCAAGTGACTGAATCCTTGATTGAAGGAATTGAAGCAGATCGTTTCGATGCGATAATTCTTAATTTCGCAAATCCGGATATGGTAGGGCATAGTGGAATGTTGGAACCTACCATCAAGGCGATTGAAACAGTCGACTACTGCCTTGGTAAAGTTATCGACGCAATTCACGCAAAAGGCGGTTCTGCTATCATCACGGCTGACCATGGCAACGCCGATGAAGTGACTACGCAGGACGGAGCACCGATGACGGCGCACACGACGAATCCTGTTCCAGTTATTATTACAAAACCAGGAGTCTCTTTGCGGGAAGGTGGAATACTCGCAGACCTGGCTCCAACAATGCTAAAATTGTTACAAATAGAACAACCGGCAGAAATGACCGGTACACCATTATTTTAAAAGGGGAGAAATATATGCCAATCATTACACTTATCCAAGCTAGAGAAGTACTTGATTCACGTGGGAATCCAACAGTAGAAGTTGAAGTATTTACACAAAGCGGTGCATTCGGTCGTGCCATCGTTCCATCTGGCGCTTCTACAGGCGAGTATGAAGCGGTGGAATTACGTGATGGTGATGAGGGGCGTTACTTAGGTAAAGGTGTCCTGCAAGCAGTTGACCATGTGAATGAAGTCATTTCAGAGGAATTGGAAGATGCATACTCGGTACTTGATCAAGTAACGATAGATCATGCACTTATTGAACTAGATGGAACTGAAAATAAAGGGAAGTTAGGCGCGAATGCCATTCTAGGTGTATCCATTGCTGTTGCGCATGCAGCTGCAGATTATCTAGACATTCCACTTTACCAGTACCTAGGCGGCATCAATGCTAAACAATTACCGGTACCGATGATGAATATTCTTAACGGTGGTGAGCATGCCGATAATAACATCGATATTCAAGAATTCATGGTTATGCCAGTAGGTGCAGAATCTTTCCACGAAGGCCTTCGCATGGGTACTGAAATATTCCATAGCTTGAAAGCTGTATTGAAAGGTAAAGGGTTAAATACATCTGTTGGTGATGAAGGCGGCTTTGCTCCGAACTTATCATCCAACGAAGAAGCACTGTCAATCATCCTTGAAGCAATCGAAAAAGCTGGCTACACGCCGGGTGAAGATGTACTTCTTGCGATGGACGTAGCTGCTTCTGAATTCTTCAACAAAGACGATGGCACATATAATCTCGCTGGAGAAGGCGTCGTTAGAACGTCTGCAGAAATGGTGGACTGGTACGAAGAGCTTTGCAGTAAATATCCGATTATCTCTATCGAAGACGGTTTGGATGAAAACGACTGGGCGGGTCATAAACTATTGACTGAACGCTTAGGTAAAGAAGTTCAACTTGTCGGAGATGACTTATTCGTAACGAATACAGAAAAGCTTGAACGAGGCATTCAAGAAGGTATTGGTAACTCAATCCTTATTAAAGTGAACCAAATCGGTACATTGACTGAAACGTTCGATGCAATTGAAATGGCGAAGCGTGCAGGCTATACGGCAATCATTTCTCACCGTTCGGGTGAATCAGAAGATACGACAATCGCTGATATCGCAGTTGCGACAAACGCAGGTCAAATTAAGACTGGCGCACCTTCACGTACGGACCGTGTTGCAAAATACAACCAATTATTACGTATTGAAGATCAGCTAGATGATACTGCTGTTTATCTTGGGGCTAAGACGTTTTATAACTTGAGAAAATAAAAGGTTTTAACAGAACCCCGCCTCGTGCGGGGTTTTGTGTCGAAGTAAATGAATTGGGACTATAAAGCAATGAGTTGATTGTGATTATATGGCGAACGAAGCCTTAGGTTATATAGACTTCAGTCGGAAAAGTAGTGCAATAGGTTGTAACCGCTGTCCGTCTTTGGTAAAATAAAACTGTTGTGAAGTTCGAATCGGGAGGTGGAACAAAATGCATGCTTTGCTGATGACACTGCTCGTAATCGTAGCACTATCATTGATCGTAGTCGTATTATTGCAATCTGGGAAAAGCGCAGGTCTATCAGGAGCCATCTCTGGTGGAGCGGAACAGCTATTCGGAAAACAAAAAGCGCGTGGACTTGACCTTGTACTTCAAAGGGTTACTGTTGTACTTGCCGTTTTGTTTATCGTATTGGCAATCGTCATTATGAAAGTATAATCTTTTGCATGTTAAACTATAAATAGACCACTATCGCCTGACCTTCCGACTGGTCAGGCATTTTTTATAAAAAATAAGAAAGTATAAGCTTCGCTACTGAGGTCGTGTCTAGACCTCAGGCGCCAAAGCGGTACCTTAGGCTTTTCTTCGAAAGGATGATTGAATTGAGAATTGCACAACCTAAGCCATTTTTTTTCGAGAGAGGGAAACGTGCAGTCTTACTTCTTCACGGATTTACAGGTACATCTGCAGATGTCCGAATGCTAGGACGATTTCTTGAGAAAAAAGGATATACAACACTTGCGCCTCATTATAAAGGCCATGGCGTACCGCCAGAAGAGTTAATACATACTGGTCCAGAAGAATGGTGGGACGATGTTCTTTCAGGCTACCGTCAATTGCAAGAAGCGGGTTACGATGAAATCGCAGTAGCTGGATTATCCCTAGGTGGCGTATTTTCACTGAAATTAGGGTATAAAAAACCAGTGAAAGGCATTATTACGATGTGCGCGCCAATGTCGATGAGAACGACGGATGTAATGTATGAAGGTGTTATTAAATATGCACGTGAATATAAGAAATATGAAGGGAAAAGCGAAGAAGAAATTGAACTTGATATTGAGGACTTACGTAGCGAAACAATGCCTTCACTCAAAGATCTTCGCGAGCTTGTCTACGAGGTGCGGGACAATATCGATCACATCTATTCCCCGCTATTCGTCGTCCAAGGAACACTCGATGAGGTGATTGATCCTGATTCCGCAAATGTCATTTATAAGACTACAGAATCAAATGAAAAACAAATCAATTGGTATGAAAAATCGGGGCATGTTATTACACTAGGACCGGAAAAAATGAAACTTCATGAAGATATTTTTGAATTTCTGGAATCATTAAACTGGAATGTGTGAACAATAAGACTTATGACCATGCTATAGACTTAGAAGGAGTGACGCAATTGGATAGTTTAGAAAAAGACATGCAAGAAAAATTGCTGTCTCTAATGAAAGAAGAAACTTATAAGCCACTAACTGTGCAGGAAATACAAGAAGTAATGGGATTTGAACAAGCTGCGGAATTCAAAGAACTTGTAAAAATGCTCGTGCATCTTGAACAAAAAGGGCTAATCATTCGCTCGAGATCGAATCGTTATGGTGTGCCAGAAGGCATGAACCTATTACGTGGTAAATTCATCGGACATGCAAAAGGCTTCGGTTTTTTTGCGCCGGAAACTGAAGGAATGGACGATGTTTTCATCCCGCCACATGAAGTGAATGGCGCTATGAACGGGGATACTGTTCTCGTACGTGTCACTAATGCCACATCAGACGGAAGACGTGAAGGGGCAATTACGCGCGTCGTGGAACGTAAAACAACAAAAGTTGTAGGCATGTACCAGGACAACAAAGGCTTCGGTTTCGTTGTTCCCGATGATAAAAAGTTACCTATGGACGTTTTCATTGGTAAAGGCGATTCGCTTGATGCAGTTGACGGCCACAAAGTCGTTGTTGAAATAACTGACTGGCCTGTTGACGGGAAATCAGCAACAGGTATGGTGACACAAATCCTTGGACACAGAAATGATCCTGGCGTGGACATCTTGTCCATTATCCATAAGCATGGAATTGAAATTGATTTTCCACAAGCAGTACTAGACCAGGCAAATAAAATCCCTGATGAAGTTCAGGAAGAAGATTTGTTTAAACGTCGTGATCTTCGTGAAGAACTCGCGATTACAATTGATGGTGCGGATGCGAAAGACCTTGATGATGCCATTTCAGTTGTGAAAAATGACAATGGTAACTATATATTATCTGTTCATATTTCGGATGTCAGTTATTATGTGACGGAAAACTCTCCAATGGGCGATGATGCTTACGACCGTGGAACAAGCGTTTACTTGACGGATAGAGTTATTCCGATGTTGCCGCATAGATTATCGAACGGAATTTGTTCATTGAACCCGGGCGTTGACAGGCTTACTTTGTCTTGCGCAATGACGATAGATCGCAATGGGAAAGTCGTTGAACACGAAATATTTGAGAGTGTGATTCGCTCCAAAGAACGCATGACCTATCAAGAAGTCTATAAAATCATCGAAGAAAAAGATGAAGAGCTTTCAGTTCAGTATGCACATGTCGTTCCTATGATTAATCATATGGCTGACCTCGCGGGTATTTTGAAACAGAAAAGAGAAGATCGTGGAGCCATTGATTTCAATTTCAAGGAATCGAAAATCCTTGTTGATGAAAAAGGATGGCCAACTGATGTTGTCATTATGGAGCGTACCGTATCAGAACGCCTTATTGAAGAATTCATGCTTGCTGCGAACGAAACGATCGCGGAACATTTCCACTGGCTTAAAGTACCATTCATCTACCGGATTCACGAAGATCCAAAGGCTGAGAAATTACAACGCTTTTTCGAATTTCTAACTAACTTCGGCGTTGTTGTAAAAGGAACGGGGAATAAGGTCCATCCAAAAGCGTTGCAGGAAATCGTTGAATCGATTGAGGGTCTTCCAGAAGAAACGGTTATTTCTACAATGCTTCTTCGTTCAATGCAACAGGCGAAGTATTTAGATCAAAGTCTGGGACACTTTGGATTATCCACAGAATTTTATACCCATTTCACGGCACCCATCCGTCGCTTCCCAGATTTGATTGTTCATCGCTTGATCAGGACATATCTAATCGAAAAAGATGTTTCGGCACAGACGCTTGCGCATTGGAGCGCGATATTATCAGATATAGCTGAGCATACATCTGAACGGGAACGTCGTGCGGTCGAAGCAGAACGTGATACGGAGTCATTGAAAAAAGCACAGTTCATGCTCGATAAAATTGGCGAAGAATTTGAAGGAGTTATCTCGTCGGTGACAAACTTCGGTTTGTTTGTTGAACTAGAGAACACAATCGAAGGACTTGTCCATGTCAGTCATATGACGGATGATTATTACCGATTTGACGATAGACAAATGATGATGATCGGGGAACACTCTGGTAAGCAATTTAGGCTTGGCGATGAAGTGACTGTGAAAGTGATTTCCGTGAAACCGGAGGAATCGGCAATTGATTTTGAAATCGTTGGGATGAAACAAAACGTCCGTCGTACACGTAAGGAATCGCCGAAAGTCATCCATGCAAAGAAAAGAGACGGTGACGGTAAACCCGGTGATAAGTCAAAAGATAAAAAGAAAACCGGAACATACAGCAAAAAGAAAAAGTTTTATGAAGGCGCAGCTAAAAAAGCGGGAAGTAAACCTAAACCTAGAAAGAAAAAATAAAGTCGGGGCGGTCTAGGCCGCTCCCAAGTTAAGCCTCCGGCGGGATGTCACAAATTTTGAAAGGTTACATACCTGCGTCCTGCAGGCACAAGCGCAATTCGAAATTGGGACGCAATTACGCCGGGGCGTAATGGATTAAGGGGTGAAAGAAATGGCGAAAGGCCAGGGGAAAGTAGTCGCTGTTAATAAAAAGGCGAATCATGATTTTGCAATAGAAGAAACGATTGAGGCAGGTATTGTCCTTCTAGGTACTGAAATCAAAGCAATTCGCAATAGTAAAGTCCAACTGAGGGACGCTTTTGTAAGAATCCGCAATAACGAAGCATGGATTACCAATATGCATATTAGTCCATATGACCACGGGAATCAGTTTAATCATGATCCGGTTAGGTCGAGGAAACTGTTGCTCCATAAAAAACAGATTAGCAAATTGATTGGACAAACAAAAGAACAGGGAACTTCAATTGTTCCGATTAAGATGTATTTAAAAGACGGTTTTGCAAAAGTATTAATAGGCGTAGGTAAAGGGAAAAAAGATTACGATAAACGCCAGGATCTCAAGAAAAAAGATGCAAAACGTGAAATAGATCGTGCTCTTAGAGATAAACAAAAGTATTGAAGTTTATGTAAAAATGAGGTATACTGATTAATGTTCAAGTAGTTCAGAAGCCTTGAAAAAGGCCATCCTGACATCCCTTTGGGGGCGTTACGGATTCGACAGGGGTCGTCTGAGCTTGAGTTGCGCGTCGGAGGGCCCGGCTCCGTCAGAAACGGCACCTTATAATAACAGGCAAAACTAACAACAACCTAGCATTCGCAGCGTAAGCTGTTGAATCTGCCTTACACTTCCATCGCCCATGTGGCATTTGTAGGGCTCAACCTTTAGTGGGATACGACGGCTGTTGCCTCTTGAGGCAGCCGGAAGAGACTTCCAAGATAGCGTACATGACGCCCTGATTGCCGGCATAATGCCACGCGAATCCAAATAGACAATCTACACGCGTAGATGCTTAAGTGTTAGAGCCTCTGGACGTGGGTTCGACTCCCACCGTCTCCATATTTGTTGTCACAGCAACGTTTAAGCGATGTGTGGCATCATTATGGCAACAATATATATAACAAAGACGATTTCATCTTTTGATGAGATCGTTTTTTGTTTAGTGAGTGCTGCCTGTGCACGGTGCAATTCAGACACGATTCAGAATTAATTCGAATTGTGTTATGAACAGGCAGACAAAACTATAATTCGCTACTCTTTTCCCACCAAACAATAAAAGAACATTTCATATAAAAATGAGAGGATGAGTAAAAATGGATAATTCACAAGAGAGAATCTGTAAGTTTCTAACTCAAAACAAGTTAAAATTCATCAGTGAAGATCAAGTAGCTAAAAAGTTCGCATACAAGAACATACTGACTTTTTACATTGGGAAAGATGGATGGTCAGCCTATGGTATTGATGGAAGAGACTTTAAAGGTAGAAACCATCAAACATCTAAAGTTGGATTTCTTATTACTGAGTATAAAGAATCTGAAAATGATCTATATTAAAAAGCTGAATTTATGGGGAGCGGAAAGAGTTATCTAATAGAAAATAAAAGCAACATTTTATGATTAAGCCAAGAAAACAATAAGGGGCTTTTTAAGTGGAAACTATATTTAGCGATTTTATTAAACATGAAACTGTTGATGAAGATGTTATTTTGAAGTATAAGGATAAACTTCCTGAAGAGTTAATAGAAACATGGGGAAAATATGGTTTTGGTAGTTTCGTAAATAATTATTTAAAAGTTATTAATCCAGACGATTATTTAGATATTTTAGAGAGAAGTTACCTAAGGTATGAGCAGGCGATTCCTATTTTTACAACTGCAATGGGTGATATTATAGTATGGGAAAAAGATAAGTATGTAAATTTATTAAACTTTAGGAAAGGATATGTTAATGTTGTTTCATCCGGATTTGAATTCTTTTTTGATGATTTAAAAGATAATGACTTTATGAACGATGAATTAATGTGGCAGCCTTATCCTGAAGCGACTAGTAAATATAGTGCCCCTAACTATGACGAGTGTTTTGGATACACCCCTTTATTAGGATTAGGTGGAACAGAAAAAGCTGAAAATCTAAAAAAAGTGAAACTAATAGAGCATATATTAATTGTCACTGAATTCATGGGTCCTATTGAATAACAAGAAACTCAGTTTTAGATAAGACGAGTCGAGTGAACAATGATTAACTCATAAACTAAGCTGGAAGATGTATTTTCTTCCAGTTTTTTTTATATCTTTCATCCCTTTTTTATATTGTAATTATTAACTTTTAAACATAAGTCGTTACAGAAGTTGATGAAGTTACCAACACTCCAAGATAACAATATAATATTAAGAAGGTATAGGAATGTTATGGCTGGAGGATTATCTTGCATGAAATAAATTCAATAAAAAGAATCCAAGTTGTTGGTAGCAACAAGGATACGTTAGATAAATAATTTAATCATCGCGACGGTAATTCAACAAAAGAAACGATTTAAATCAAGTAAGGAATGTGGTAAGTACAGAGAAGATGGCGTCCATCTATTCCCCAATTTACCAAGATGTCGTCAACAGTTCACTAGGCAAAACTCAAAATAAACTAGATCTTTTATCTAACACTCATTACCAATTGGGTACGCCAAATGCCCTTACATTCAATATGCCATCCGAAAAAAAAGATATTCCTACGAGAATAAAATGTGGAGATGTCGATGTTAAGGTTGAAGTAAAGAATGTGGATGTTGGGGCTAATAAATTGAATTTTGTTGGGAATGCAAAAAATCATCTAAAATATGTTGAAAATGTTAATACTAAAAAAGGTATTGTTGGTGGTCACAATATGGATGAATTTAATAAAGCAGTGAAAAGTCAAGGTTTCATCAATCCAGATGATTTAATTGTGTCTAAAAAACCACATCAATCAATTGAAGGAATTTATGAAGTAGAGTATAAAATACCTAGAAAAGATATGGCTGGTAATGTTGCCGAACCAGTATCATATAAAAATATCAAGGAACCTAAAACAGTTTACGACCCATCTAAGATTAGTGATGACAAAATTTATCAATGGGGACAGGAAGCATTGCAGAACGGAAAAGTAAATGGGAGGCTTGTTGAAGGAACTGCTTCAAACGGTTTAAAATATAGAGGGTATCTGAATGAGGCTGGTGAAATAACAAACTTATTCCCTATTATGATTAACTAAAAATATGATGTGATTGGAGGACGAAAATGAGTGGAGAATATCAAGTAAAGGAAAGTAAAGTAGATATTGATAAATTAATGCTAACTTATTTTAATTTCATAAATGGAAAATATCTAGAAAAAGCATTAAAAAGCTTTGCCGAAAGAGAAGGTTATGGACAAGAGATAGTATTTGCCTTTTTTCAGTCTGATTTAGATGAATATGATATGGCACAATTACCAAGACCTTTAGATGAAAAACATGTTTTGATAGAACTAGGTTACCCAGCGGTTGAAATTGAACAAATAGCTTTTTTGGATTTTAAAACATTTTATAATTATTTGGACAGAAATGTAAAAAAAATAGTGAAGAAAAATCCAGAGAAAACTGAGCTAACAGAGTTATTGGCAGAAGTGAAACGTAGTTTATATATATAATGTTTTATAATTAAATAATAAAGTATTTAATTGAAGAACGTGGAACTGATGATATGAAAAAAGTCATGGAGGTGATTAGTTGAAAAAGAGTAGTGGATTAGGTGGTAGCGTTGTATCTAATAATATTTTACAAAATAAAGGGAAATTGAAATGGTGTATGAAAGAAAAACCAGTAAATGCTCTTGATAATGGGTGGAGATTTTTGTCGGATATAGATACAGACGAATATCTTGCTGATGCATCAAATATGTCAATTTGTGATTGGGGAACTATTATTGAGATAGAACCAGCAATAATGAATATATTTGATATGCCAATAGGGACAGATATCACCTTACTTAATGAAAATAATACAAAGTATTTTGTATATACTGAGTCAGGAGAAAAGGTAATATTTAAGTAGATATATATTTGTTAGTAGCCAGTAGATTTTATATCTACTGCTATTTATTGTAGAAATGAAAACCATAGGCTAGACCTTTGGTTCCGGATAGAGCAATTTAAATGAATCTATGACAACCATAGAGCCGAGTAATTTAGCTTCCTAATTCAGTCAAGTAGCAGAACAGACGGCACGACAGGAAATGGAAACTGTATTAAATGAACAGCAGGACAGTTCATGCAAAGTCACAGCACGGCAGGCAGACGCTACTTATATGCAAGGAAAGGCGGCACACATATGAACAAGCTAGTTATGCAAATTACAAAGCTACTGGAACCAGGTAAGTCAGAGTTAATCGACTTCGATATCTTAATTGGAGCGTACAGCAAGAAGAAAGTAGATGCAGTGGCCATCCAATTATATGAATTACAACATGCGACACTACTAAGCTATACCTGAGAGGAATTCGGCTTTCTTATCAATCTGTACGACATAGACAAATTAAAAAACTTCCCAATCGTGTGAGAACGATAAAGAAGTGTACAGTATCAAACCTATGCAATAAAATTAGATGAATGTCGACATTTTTCTAATACTAACTATTGAGCGCGTACAGCTACCAACTGTATGCGTTCTTTTTGGGTTAGAATGGGATGCAGTATTCGTGGTTAATGTAAATGATGAATTATACTCTCGGATTATTGAACAAGAAGAACAATTATTAGTAAGTAGTATTGATGTTGCAGAGATGACTGGGAAACGACACGGAAACCTAATCCATATTCCTTTTTACCCAAACCAGTGAAATGGTTCTCTTCGTTCCGAATCTAACTTCCCTGGTATAGACGAAGCTGAAATAGTGCTTTCGATGAGTTTACCAATCAGAAGGAAATGCTGTTTCACTCTGTCAACATTAATTATTCTTATCTGGAAGAATGGATGGGACATCATCCATTTTCAGATGACTATGTGATGGAAGAAAAAGTAACTCAGGCTGGTATGCGTCAACAGTCCATTAGGAAAAACTCAAAATCAACTAGATAACCTATATAACGCTCATTCCCAATTGCGTACGCCAAATGCACTTACATTCAACATGCCACCAGCAAAAACAGAGATCCCTAGTATAGGTGCGGCTAAAGGTAGTAGAATTGAGGTTCCTTATGGAGCGTACATTGGTAAAGTTGGTAATAGAAAGGTATTAGAAACGAATGTAAAGTACAAAACAACTAACGATTTTCCGTTCCTTTGCCAAGTCGTAATTCAGCATCGACGCCATCAATACGACCAAATTCATTTGTTTCATAAGTGTATCCTCTCAAAGTAATGTGGGGGAAACAGACCGAATCCGAGGTATTTATCCAGAGAGAGATGACGGCGGTCATTTAATTGGTAGTCAATTTAAAGGAACCGGAGATATTGATAATTTGGTGCCTATGAATTCCCAAATAAATGAAGCAGGTGGGAAATGGCATCAGATGGAACAAGAGTGGGCATCAGCTCTAGGTAGAGAAGGAGGTAGCGCGAAAGTAAAAATAAAACCTCAATACCCTGGTAGTTCCGACCAGATAACTTTATAGTCGAGTATTCAATCGATGGTGGTAGGGTAAAAAAGGTAACAGTCCAAAATCAGAATGGGGGTTAGTAAACTTATGGAACAACAGATGAATCAGATGTACCCCGTGATAGCAGAGGATATCCTTGGTATGATACCTGATGGTAATTGGTATGAGATTTACTTATATGCTGAAATTTTGGATGGTTCTGGAGAAGTGTTCTTTTATTTCAATACTTACGAGAATAAAGATTTTATATATTCTCATGATATTCCTGCAAAATATAATGTAAGTGAAAAAACCTATGATAGCTTGTTATTAGGATTACAAACTAAATTTCATGATTTAAGACAAATATTTATTGATAATGATCAAGAGCCTTGGACGAATTTAACACTAATATTGAAGTATCCTGGAAAGATAAAAATTAATTATGATTATGAAGACGTAATAAATTCGGTTATATCTCCAACGCAGCGACAAATGGTTTTTGAATATCAACATTTAGGGTTGTTACCTCAAAGTGAGATAAACAGACAGTTTGTGCGAAATTATGTAAATAATAAAAATGAGAAGAGATAAAATTCGAATATCTAAAATTCTGACTAGCTGTATGAATTACAAGGCTTATATAAGTGTCGGGTACCAGGTACTCAAACAATTCGCTACTCTAGTAATTTAAATGTAGGTCCAGGAGTTAAGTGTATAATAGCTTCACATCAGGATTTATCTCCTGTGTGGGGCTTTTTGTACATATATCCCACTGACTTATGGGTAAAGGAACATGAACAGCTGATCGGTACGATGATTAATGCAGCAACTTTTCAAACCCTTGAAGGAAAGAAAGTAACTACTATTGAAGAAAATGTAGAGGGAAATATAAAATATCATGAGTATATAAATGGTTTTCTCATTAAAGAGTATGTTGTAGGACAAACAGTTTTCTATGAAGTTGTTTCCAAAGTTGAATATAAAGCAGAAGAGATCGTTAAAGTCGACAAACCGAAAGAAAACAAATTACTAGATTTTTTTCAGGTTGGATTAGATATTGCAGGGCTTGTACCTGTTTTTGGTGAAGCAGCAGATGGCGTAAATGGTGTTATCTATGCGGCGAGAGGGGATACATTAAATGCGGCCCTTTCTTTTGGAGCGATGATTCCCGTTGCTGGCTGGGCAAGTACGGGTGAAAAATTAGCCATAAAAGGTAACGATTTAAATCAAGTAAGTAAAGTGGTAAGTACAGAGAAGATGGAGTCCATCTATTCCCCAATTTACCAAGATGTCGTCAACAGTTCACTAGGCAAAACTCAAAATAAACTAGATCTTTTATCTAACACTCATTACCAATTGGGTACGCCAAAGTATTTGATTCGAAATCGACGGCTACTCGGCCGAAAGGAACTCAACAAACATATGAAGTTTTTAACAGCCAGTTTGGTAAAATTAAACCTAATCCTAGTTTTCCTATAGAGCGAAAAAAATTCAATGCAGATACAAGAGAATATTGGAAATTGAGAATAGAAAATAAATAAATAAATTGTAGAGAGGGATTGTATTATGAATAAAAGAAATTTAGAAATGAAAAAAAGATACGAAACTCTTTATTCTGATGATGGAATTAACAATGAAGAGTTAATAGAAATAGAAAAAATGTTAGAAATAGAATTGCCAGAAACTTTTTGCGAAATATCAACATTTTTTAGTGGGGGATATTTGGGTAGTATTAGTAATTATTCTTTTTCTAGGGTAGGTAACAGTTTAAATATCATCGATGAAACGATTAGATTGAGAGAGTCTGAAAATTTGCCAACCAGATTTGTCGTTCTAGCTGAGCCATCAGAAAGTCTTATAGTCATGGATACAAAAAATACTCCTTCAGTTATTTGGTTTGATGCAGTGGAAATTTCTGAATTGGAAAAAAATCTTTTACCTCAAAACCAGATGAATGGGAGACCTATGCTGATTATTTTAATGAACAACTTGAGATAGAAGAGGAAGAGCAAGGGTTATAGGTTATACAGCTTAGAACACTTAAGGACGACAAAAAGTGTTAAACCCATCTTTGTTTCTTGTGGAAACTGGATTGATTTAGATACAAGCACCGAAATGGTTATGAACTGTATCAATAAAGAGAGTCGTTTACCTAAATCTGTTAGATTAACAGATTTAGAAACACAAAAGTGAGAAAACAACTAACACAATGATGATTAGAGCATTAAAAAAGAAAATTGTTACTTAGATTAGCTAATGCTAATCTAGGTTTTTTTTATAGAAGAGGGCTCTGGACCAATATTACAAAAGCTGATGATGTTGTAGAGAAGAAAAGTGATAGTATTGGTGACGTTGCGGGTGAGATTACGGTAAATGGTAATTTGCATGATATAAACGCAATAAAAAAAACCTAGTTATTGGTAGCGACAAGGGGACGTTTGATAAATAATTGAATCATTGCCGACTTCAACAATGGAGCGTACTCCCATCACGGATACGCTCTTTATTATATATATATACAGAGCAGAACACCTATGCATATTGAGTCCTGTTATTCCACGAGACAAAAACACATCCGAGACTAATAAACAGAAACAACCAACATTTACATCTGTTTCTTTGTAACTCCAAAGTCAATCCCAGAAATTATATAAGGAATGGCCGATTTGATAAATTCCTCTGGCGCTATCTCCTTACTATATCTTTTCCACTCTACAGAAGCTCCATAAATTCCCCAGCTTAATATGACAGCAGTAATTTTTAGAGCTTTATCCTCTTCAGTTTTATTTTGATTTAACAGCATTTTATAAAAAATGATTTCGAGCTGCTCCCTAATGATACGGGCAATTGTATCTTCGTATCCTCTATGACAACGACTAGATAATGATTTTTGAAAATTTGTAATCGCTTTGAAAATGTTAACCAGCGTTTCTTCATTTAGTTCATTTTTTTGATAGTAGTCAAAATCCAAATTAACCAATAATACTTCCGATAATACCTTTTCCAATAAATCATATATATCTTCAAAATGATAATAGAATGTGGCACGATTAATCATAGCTTCAGCAGTAATATCCTTAACGGTAATATCCTTAAATTCAGTTTTACTTGATAGTTCCATAAAGGAATCCATGATTAATTTACGGGTACGTTGAATTCGAGGATCCGTTTTTGGTTGAGTCATATTGATCTCCCTCCTACTTTTTAAACAAATTCTTCAATGTGTTGTATAAACGACATTTCCAACGAACTATTGGTGTTGATAATTTTCATTATGTTATAAGATTCAATTGTAAGCAAATAATCCACTTTCAAAGCGATGTTTAATAACTATGCATTGTAATCCATAATAGGGGGGAGTTGTTTGGTTAAAATCGGTATAGTTACTGGGAGCACAAGAGATGCAAGAGGGAATTTTCAAATTGCAGAATGGAGTTTAGTATGAAAAAACCGTGAACGGTTTATTTTCGTCACCCGGAATATAACATAGCCGTTACGTCCGAGTTAAAATATCTAAATGTTGAGTGGAATCTTGTTTTGTATGTATGTAATCGTAATATTATAGAAATGAGGGATGATCAATTGAAGAACAATAATAATATGATTTGTGATTTAGAAACTGGTGTATGCGGTGTAGCTGGAGAAGAGGAAATTGAAATCATCGATTTTAATCAACCAGAAAAAAAGATTAATCTTTATTATGTGACAGATCCCATTTGTTCTCATTGTTGGGCAATTGAGCCGACACTACGTCGTTTTGTAGAGCAATATGGTGATTATTTTAATTTTCATACGGTTATGGGCGGTTTGCTGGAAAAATGGCATGATGGACCCATCGATCCTGCCAACGGAATATATAAACCAGCTGACGTTGCTGGTCATTGGAGAGAAGTTGGAGAACATTCAAGAATGCCAATTGACGGTACTTTAATGATTGATAATCCAGTTCAATCTTCTTACCCGGCTTCTCGTGTGTTTAAAGTAATCCAAAAAAATCATAATGATGCTACAGCATTTGAGTATTTACGCCGTGCCAGAGAAGCACTTTTCGCATTTAATCAAAATATTTCAGATCCATCGGTTATGATTGACATTGTAAATAAACTTGGTCTTGATGGAGAAGCCGTTGTAAATGAAGCCGAACAACCAATTGGACAACAATTATTAAACAAAGATTTTGAACTAGTTAGAAGCCTAGGTGCCAGAGGATTCCCTACAATTATCATGATGAATGAGGACAATAAAGGTGTGAAAATTGTTGGTGGACGTCCGTTTGAATACTATGTTGACGGATTAAAACAAGTGCTAAACACGGAAGAGCTTCAACCAAAACAACAACCATCCCTTTCTAGCTTGCTTGAAAAAGAAAAACTTCTATTTTCCAAAGAAATTGAAGTCATGTACGATCTTGAACAATCAGAGATTAACTCTTATATTGAAAAAGAGCTTACACCAGATCGTTATCAAACGCAGGAAATTCTAGGAGAATTCTATTTTACAACTACTAAATAGGTTGGACCTGTGCATCAAACAAAGATAAGCAATTCACAGATCTAAACAAACATACGAAAAATAGTGATCTTCTAATTCTTCTGACTTTCATTGTGGTTTTATACAATAGCAGTGAATTACCAAGTTTGTGCCGCATGCAGATACCTAAAGAGACGATTTCATCTATCCAATAGATGAAATCGTCTCTTTTTACGTATAAAGATTTTAACGACAAATTAAATGAAGTATATTTTGGTCAAGTATAGAAATACAATTCACACATCTGAATTCACATACAAAAAATCGGTAATTCACTGCAATTACATATTATATTAGCGTGGACTAGGTATGTACTGCGATTTCTAATTTCATTATTTTAGTAAGACTTCATTTAATGCTTGTTGTAAAGTACCAAAGGTTTTCGTTTCTTTATCAAAATTAATACCTAAACTGATTAATTGTCTAACAACATCTGGACGCAAACCAGTAATGATTGTGCGACATCCCATCATGGAAGTGCCGTAAATAGTTTTCATAAGATGTTCAATTACATTACTTTCCATACTTGCTATGCCAGATAAGTCAATGATTAATGTTTGAACATGGAGTCTGTTAATCTCTTCTAAAACTTTTTCCTCTAGGATAGTTGTTCTAAATGAGTCCATTGAGCCAATTAAGGGAAGTATACATATGCTCGGTGTTATCGGAATAATAGGGACAGATAAGTTTGCAACTATTTCCTTTTGAGCCGAAATCAATGAATCTTTATATGTTGAATAGCTAATAAAGAATGAATTTAAAAAGTCATCTATTTGACTATTAAATTGTTTTTCCAATATGAAAACCATATCAATCGTGAACTTTTGCTCATCCTTGTTATATTCTTGTATGAAGTTCCAAAGAGTCCTGCGAATCGCTTGTACCCATTCTAGTTTAAAAGATAAAGGTATGGAATGTGTAGCCCATGCTATTCCTTCCTGTTTAGCAAATAACTGAAGTTCCGTAATTTCATCACCATTAATGACATAATTAACTAGTTTATGTGCATTGTTAATGAGGTCAACTTCCCCAAACTTTAAGATATCGTCAATTTTATCTCTTACATTTCCAGCTTGACCTAATAATTGGTTTTCAAAAGCTTGTTTATGATCTTTAATATATTGTTTAATTTCTTCATCTATCAATACGTTTTCCAAATCTCTTCCCCCTCAGAATAATATCCCCTAATTCCTATATTCCCTTATAGCTAGACGTTAAACTAAAAAAAATATACCAACAATCTGAACTAACACGTCCCATACCCGCTATTTTTTCGTCATATGGACAAACTATATTTAAAAGCTTCGTTGGTCGCTTTGATGGTTTGGTGGGAAAGCTTTCGATTGGTCGGCCACTTTGTGGGTTTCGTTGGACACTTGAAATTTAGTGCCTCTGCATCAAACAAAGACAAATAATTCATACATCCAAGTAAACATACAAAAAAGCCGTAAATCGCCAACCTTTCTGACTTTCATTTTAGTATTATACAATTGTAATGAATTACTTGATTAGTGCCACACACGGGTACCGATTTTTAAAAGCACTTGCCTTATGACTTTGTAACTTTAGTTGTGAAAGTATCGAAAAAGAATAAGTCTTTTGGATCTTTTTCTGTAAATAGGAAACTTATACCTCTTTGTATTCGTATGACATGATAGGTAAGTATTTTTATTTATTAGATTTTTGAATAAAACGAGGAGAGGGATGTTTATCGTCAGGGGATTAGTGACTACTAAAAGAGATTGGGAGCAGTTGAAAGTGATTGTCATTGTTGCCAGACAATGGGGGGGCGATACACTTTGAAGGTACTTGATGTTCATCCGTTAAAGGATGGACTCCATCGGAACATCACGATGCTTGATCGTCTAGGCAATGAAATGGAAACCATCCATCGAGCGGTTCAAGGACTCGTTGCGATGGAAGATTCGCTGAAAGGCGAAGGGGGAAACGCAATCCGTGCATTTTACGCGAACTGCCACTTGCCGTTCCTTCAGTTTTTCAAGCTATTTCAGAGCCGTTCCACATACGTCCTAAAACAGATGGACGCAGCCCTTGATGGACTTGAACCAGATTCGTCAGGTTTCATTCGTGAGCATTTCCTAGACGCAGAAATCGAACAAGGGCTGAAGACTATTGCGCAACTGACGGAGAGTCTAACGGATGAAGCGAACAGCATAATGAATCAAGTTGCAGACATCGTTGCTCTTCCACATCTCGATGATAGCGAAGTGCAGGAAGGCGTTCATACTGCTACAATTAAAAGAGATACTACCCTTACACAACTGCATGAATTTGATGCGAATCAGACGACCGCATTAACGCCAATTGCGCAGGATCTACTGACAATGGAAATATGGATTTCGGATATTGAGGGGCTGTTTACGGACGGAGTCACTGACGTAGATTTTCAATCGAACCAGTGGGATGCGATATCAATGAACAGTGGATTGAAAACGGCCATCGAACAACAGAGCTCTCCGGTTAATGGAGGCGTAGAGACCAGAAATCAGGAGAATCTGATAGGCACGGAGATCACACCGGGAACCTTTCAGGCACTCGAGGGTAAAAAGACCAAGACAATTAAAAGAGATGCTTATGGAAACTATAACCTGTTAAAATTCCACGTGTACGAAAATGGTCTGATCGTCAAAGAATACCAGCTTGGGACAAGCAAGCCAATTCAATATGAAGTGGACAACAAAGTGGAAGAGGAATTCGATGATGGTGGTGTCCGCGAGCTCGGTGGGTACTTTGAAGGTACAAAACTTGCATTTGTTGATTATCTAAAACCGAATGCGATTGTCCAAAAAGGTTTCAAGCTCGCTTTCATCTCCGGAGCCAAGCCATCTAAATATAAAGGGGATCTTTCTGTAAAGAAGACTCCCACTGTTGAAAATAAGTCTAAGGGTAGTGTGAATGGTAGTAAAGAGGCGGGAAGCCCTAGTAAGGGGACTGATAAAGGTGTAAAACAAGGTGGATTCTCAGTAACTAATTGGGATGGATATCCAATGAATGGACCGAAGCCTGAGGGACCTTTTAGATTGCTTGAAGGTGAAGAATATCAAAACGCAAGAAAAGCAGCTAATAGTGCCAATGCTGCATTGCATAGAAAAAACCCAGAGCTAAAGGGAAAACAAATTCATGAAATTCAACCAGTTAAATTTAATGGAAGTCCTACTGATAATGGCAATAAAATCCCGTTGAGCCCAAAAGAACACGCTGAATATACAAGATACTGGAACAACCTTATGCGTAACCTGAAAAAGTAGATAAATTGTGAAGGAGGATAAAAATGGATAATCAAATTAAAGCTTTATTAAGCCAGTTTGAACTTAATGAACCAGTTTCAGAAATCGAGATTAAGAAGGTTGAAGAACTACTAGGTGTTAAGTTTTCACAAGATTATTATGACTTTTTATTAATTTCAAATGGTGGGGAAGGTTCAATTGGTGAATCGTATTTAGTTTTGTGGAAATTAGAGGATTTAATAGAATTAAACGATGCTTATGGGGTTGAAGAGTTTGCCTCAGGTTTATTAATCATTGGTTCTGATGGTGGAGATACAGCTTATTGTATTGATATTAAGAGTGAAATTAAACCATTTGTACAGGTACCTTTCATTGGAATGGATTTAAGCGAGGTGCAAGGTTGTAGTAATGATTTCAAAGGGTTTCTTAGTTTCTTAAACAAAGAATAATTTATACTGTTTGACCTTGATTGACTAAATCCCTTCAAGGTTTTTTATGACTTCATACAGTTTTATGGTAGCACTGTAGTAGATGGTACGATAGAAATCCAAGGTGATTTCGGAGGCGCGAAACCCTAATAAGGGTATAGGTAATACTGGTAAGAAATCTAGTGGGATTACTGGGCCCTTTAACAAGTAGTTATAAAGACAGATTGAATCAAATACCTGTCAATAATGGAAAATGGACTGGCGAAAGAGGAGAATCTACTTTTCTTACAGATAGTCAAGTAGTGAAATTATATATTGATGAAGCTAGAGTTAAAGACGCAGAATATAAGAATTTAATGCCAGGCTTTACTCCATTTTAGAAACGTGGGGTTGAAATCTTGGATATGTCAGCTTCTAGACCTTCAATTTTTTCAAAAGCAGACGAATTATTTGCGGAAAATGGTCGATATTTGAAAAGCAATGGACGTAGGCGGATGTTGCGAAATGGAGAGCGCAAAATAAATACACATGGCATGAATTAAACGATGGAAAAACAGTTCAGAATCAAATATAGGACTTGATACCCTTCATTAACTTCAAAAAGTAGCACGACGCGAATAAAGTGATAGGGGGAGTATGACCGGGACTGAGTTGTGTGAGCGGCACCGAAACTAGTCAAAGAGCATTGGCTGACTCTAGGTCATTTACCTTCTGACGTTGAAAATGAAAACGAGTAATAGCGAGTGTAAAGGGCGCCACAACAGTCTATTGTTGTAGCGCTTTTTTGCGTTTGTTAAAAGTAGAAATTCGAAGATAAAATAGTTTTTCAAAACATCACGATGCTTGATCGTCTAGGCAATGAAATGGAAACCATCCATCGAGCGGTTCAAGGACTCGTTGCGATGGAAGATTCGCTGAAAGGCGAAGGGGGAAACGCAATCCGTGCATTTTACGCGGACTGCCACTTGCCGTTCCTTCAGTTTTTCAAGCTATTTCAGAGCCGTTTCACATACGTCCTAAAACAGATGGACGCAGCCCTTGATGGACTTGAACCAGATTCGTCAGGTTTCATTCGTGAGCATTTCCTAGACGCAGAAATCGAACAAGGGCTGAAGACTATTGCGCAACTGACGGAGAGTCTAACGGATGAAGCGAACAGCATAATGAATCAAGTTGCAGACATCGTTGCTCTTCCACATCTCGATGATAGCGAAGTGCAGGAAGGCGTTCATACTGCTACAATTAAACGAGATACTACCCTTAAACGAGATACTACCCTCACACAACTGCATGAATTCGATGCGAATCAGACGACTGCGTTGGCGCCAATTGCGCAGGATCTACTGACGATGGAAACATGGATTATTGAAGGGCTGTTTACGGATGGGGTTACTGCCATTAATTTCTCAGCGAATCAATGGGCTGCCTTGTCGTCAAAAAATACGCTAAAGACGGAATTGGCGCAACATACCGCAGCTATGGCTGGTCTTCCTGTCAGGATGGGTGTGAATGGGCAGCCTACAACGATGCTTGGCGCGCTGTTAGGTGGTGGAAATCCGCTTAAGTTTAGCTATGGATTTGTGGATGGACCGAATCTGCTTTATGATCTAGGCATTTTAACATATTCAAACATGGCGAATTATGGAAGACCGATCGCCACGGTTTATGGAGACCATATTACCAATGAAGAACAAGTAAACGGGTTCATTACTGAGGGGGAGGAGCTAAGTTCAGATGAAGTTGTTCAACTAATTAACTATCTTAAAAATACGGATTTTGATGATCCAAATCGCAAAAGTGGCATTCAGACGCTGCCACCTTATGATGAAGAAATTACATTTGAGGGTATGAGGAAAGTCGTAGGTGGAAATGGACCTGGAACTCCGGATGGCCTTGCGCCCTATGCCATGGGTGCGTTTGACTTCTTTACGGAAGATATCGGTACTATGCTTAGCGCCGATGCGACAGCAAATGAGAGATTAGAAGCTGCGGCTTTTACTTTAATTAAACCTGCTAAAGCACTGGATACTGTGAATGATATTCGGAAATCTGGGGATAAGGTTAAGGACACTGGGAAGGCTACGGGTAAAGATGTTACGGGAGTTAGTGGGGCTGTAGATGATATTATAAGAGATGGAAGTCACAAGATTAAGGGTGGTAAATTAAAACCCAATATTAAATATCAAGCAGGTGAATATGATTATTTATATAAAACAGATGAATCAGGAAGACTTACCGAATTTAATGCAGATGACTTAAAATTAACAGAACGTGATAATAGATTACGGCATAAGCCCAATACGCCAGGAAAAGAATCCGGAGACCATGCAGGGCACTTAGCTGCAGATAGATTTGGAGGATCTCCAGATTTAGATAATCTGGTGTCTCAATCAAGTAGCGTTAATTTGAGTATATATAAAAAGTTAGAAAATCAATGGGCTAAAGCAATAAAAGTAGGAAAAGATGTTTCAGTTAATGTTAAAGTTAATTACAAAGGAAATAATTTAAGACCGAGCGGCTTCGATATAGAATATGAAATAGATGGTCGTATGAGGTTCACAAGTATAGAGAACTAGGGGTGATTAAGTGAAGGTTTTTGAGGATTATTTTTCAGAATTACAAACAGACATGGTGGCTATTTGTTTAGAGTATGTCGAAAATAAAGCAGATGAAATCTTTATTTATTGTTCATATGAACCCGAAATGTATGTTTTTGATTTTTTCTATAGAATTAATGGAAAGATTTTGCATAAACATCAACTAAATGAGGCTACAAAAGAATTAGACAGTCAACACAATCAAGTTTACGATATTTCGAGAGATAGACAGAGGACTGCACTAAGAATTGGAAATCAAAATTTAAAGCTTATCCATAAAAAATGTGAAGAGTTCAATAAAGAAATGCCTACAGAAATGAAATTATATTACAATGTAAATCAAAATAGTTTAAAAGGAAAATATAGATATGATTTAGTTTATACGAATGACGACGAACTATTACCCGATGATATTTTTGATTTATGGTTCGAAGAAGTGAATAAAACTAATTTGTAAAATCAGACCTTGATTGGCTATTCGCCTTTCAAGGTTTTTTTAATAAATAGGTGATAAATAAATATACTTAAACAGTTACTCCCCTCATCAATCCTCAAGAAAAGTAAAAAGGCATATGATTTCCATTAGCTACATCGTACACCGTCGAATGGTATAGCGGCTTCTATTGCCCATCTGAATTTTGGAAAAGATAAAATGGGGCCAGCTCTTGCAGGAGTTTATGATAAAACAACTGGGCAATACCACTATGCTATAAATGCTTTTGATGGAGCAGTTCCGGAGTTAGTTCCTTTACTTAAAAATAGACTTGATAATATACCAATAGAAATATTTGAATCTTATAGTCAGCAAAGTAAGGGGGCAGGCTCCCATGCCGAAGTTATAGCTGTAAATAATGCCCTAAAGACGAATCCTAATGCTCGAATAGAAGAATTAAATGTAAATGTAATAAGAACAGGAATTAATAGGACTAAACCTGGTGGAATTATGTTTAAATGTTGTCCACACTGTACGTATTTACTAGACGGATTTGAAGTAATTTCGGAGGTGCCAAAGATTGGAAGATAAGATATTTTATAAGGAATATATTGTTAAAAATGGTAAAAAATTCGGGAGCAGTTTTGGTTATGGAGGGGATGAATATGATTCCTTTATAGTAGAATATGATCAAGATAATAATGAACATTTATTTACTGGTATAATTTATGACTGTTATGAAAATGGTGATTTAGCAAGTTACTATGTAGTTAAGGGAGGGGTTAAGAACGGAGAAATGCTTTATTTTTATCCTAATGGACAAGTTAAAGAAATTAAATATCTAGCCAAAAATACATTAGAAGGTATACAAAAAGAGTACTATGAAAATGGTGTTTTAAAAGTAGTTGAATATAGAGTTTTAGGTAGATTAAGGACTTTTAAAAAATATGATGAACATGGCAATGTGTTAGAAGGAAAGATAGAACCAACAGAATCAAATTAAACTTATGCTAGAAAATTGGTGGACAATGGAAAGAGAAGAAGTGTTTAAAAGAGAACAAGAAAAATGGATTTCAAAAATTTCATTAAAAAATAGTTTTCAATTAGAAGATATTCGTTTAGTAGCCGGTATTGATATTGCATATTGGACAGAGGGGAAAATAGATTATGGAGTTTGTTGTATTGTAGTAATAGATTATATTACAAAGAAAGTTATTGAAGAAGTAGAATGTTTAGGACAAATAGATGTACCATATATTTCAGGGTACTTGGCTTTTAGGGAACTTCCTTTGGTAATGGGAGCAGTGAAAAAGCTACAAAGTGATCCGGATCTTTTTATGTTTGATGGAAATGGTTATCTTCATTATAGGCATATGGGAATCGCAACACATGCCTCATTCTATCTGAAGAAACCTACGATAGGTGTTGCAAAAAGCTACTTAAAGATAAAAGATACCGATTTTCAAATGCCGAAAAACGAAATAGGAGATTTTACTTTAATTAAAATTGATGGAGAAGTATATGGAGCAGTGTTGAGAACGAGAAAAGATGTAAAACCCATTTTTATTTCATGTGGTAACTGGATTGATTTGGAGACTTCAATAAAAATAACCCTACATTTTGTAGAGAAAAATAGCCGATTACCAATTACGACACGATATGCAGATTTAGCTACTCACGAAAGAAGAGGTGAATATTTCCAGTGAATTCATTAAGGTATTTATTTTACTAGATGTTAAGAAAAAAGAGATAGCATTATATAACAAGAATTTTGCTTTTAGGGTGGTGGTTAAATTGACTGCCGCCCTTTTTTGTTGTTTCTCCATTTCAAGATGGGCTTCGCCGGAACATCGCAATACTGGATCGTCTGGGGAACGAAATGGAATCGAATCATAAGTCGATAGAAGGTCTCGTTGCGATAGAAGATGTGCTAAAAGGGAAAGGCGGGAATGCGATCCGCGCATTTTACGCAGACTGCCATTTGCCGTTCCAAAATTAAGAGAGTTGACCCATTTTTATTTTAAGAAATAGAGGTGCCCAAATGTTGATAGCAAATGGATTTGAAGAAATTTACAATACTTTAGATTTTACTGATAGTATTGTCGAGTGTATTAATTGGGAAAATGATTTGTTAGACTTAGTTTTAACCGTTGATTATTACAATAATAGTGATGAAGAGGAACTGTTAAAATTAAGGTTTAGGGACTGTTTAAAAGCAGACTTTTCTTTAACAACAAATCTTTTAAGTGTACGAGAAGAAGAAAAACGCTCTTACAGTTTGAGTTGGTATACAATTCAAAACTATGAGCTATTAAAAGATAGTGAACTACTCAAACAGTACAACCAAAAAGAGTTAATCCATTTCCAAATATTCACTACCGATCAAGTGATGCCATGGTTATCAGTTGTTAGTAGGGGGATACAAGTAGAGAGAGTCATTAATATTTAAGCTGTATTTTGTGAAAAGAACCTTGATTGGCTATACGCCTTTCAAGGTTCTTTTATGGGGTGGGGTGCCGAATAAACAATTTTTTATTTTAGAGTGGTGCATTAACAGCGTTACAATAAATTTATCTTCAATTTTTTAAGACGTTCCATGGCTGCTTCACAACAGCCCTAAAACAGACGGTGTCTGCCCCTGACTCACCCAAATGCGAATCAGATGACTGCGTTGGCGCGAATTGCGTAGGATCTTATGACGATGGAAACATGGGTTTCAGATATTGAAGGGCTGTTTACAGATGTAGTTACTGCCATTAATTTTCCAGAAAATTAATTTCAGGTACCTATTTAACATAATCGGTACCGATTACTAACTATAGAACTGCGCATGACAAAACAATAGAATCTGAAAGGCTGTGGAATTGGAAGAAAGACTATGAGGAGTGAAGATTCATGGCAGTTTTTGTATTGATGTTGAAGGAGTTTGAGGACGAAGATAGGGTAGTATATCTGTATGGACCAAATGAGAATTCAATGGGGCAAATTGAATATGATAAAAAAAATAGGGTTATAAACAAGATTTATCCAATAAATTCACAGGAGTTTGCTGATGATTTCTTCTTTAAGCGGGCAGGAAGACGTCTTTCAAGAATGATTATTAAAGAGAATCAGAACTTTGTTGATCGAACAACAATAGAATCTTGATAATAGCTAATGATTTTGTGTTTTTTTAAGTGAGAGTCTTCTTTCGGTAAACAGATAAAAAATGCCAATGCGCTTTGTAACCTTTTTATAGTCTATTACAGATAATGAAATAGATGTCGTGACAAAACTAACGGAGTTGTCTATTCAATTAGAGCAGCTCCTACTCGGTAGCTATCAAACCTTACTAATCAATAATAATTAGACAACGGAAAGTATAGAAAAAAGAGTTCCCTCATGTATCAAAGGAACATGGTTTTTCTATGTTGTTGATAATTATTTAAGATTTGCGGAGGAGTTTCCACTGGTAGGAGGGGACGACGTTAAAAGGGAATTATAGCAAATAACAGGGAGTAATAATGGCGGAAAAGGTGTTTTTGAATGGAATGTTGAGCCACAGGATATTCATTGAAAATGGTGTTATACCGGTAAGCCAAATCAAATCCCAAAATAGTAGGAGTTGAATAATATGAACTTAAAAGATTTAAAAAATCGACATATTAATTATGACTGGAAAACTATTTTTGTAGGTGTCCAAGAAAATTATTTTAGTAAAGACGTTATTTCTGATTATGCAGTAGAGTTGATGGAGATTGGTGATGAAAGTGGGTTTGTTAGTGAACTTGCATGGGGTGTATCTAGTGAAGATTTAGATAAAGTGATGTTAGAAATAAAAACTAATTATTTCCCTCAATTAGATGAAGAAAGCACAATATTAGTAGAGGAGAATAGAAAACTCAGATTTGTTTGTTTGTCTGGAATAAAAGAAAGATGTAAAGAAGATAATGAATTATTAAATAAAATTGCAGAGTTTTATGGAAATCATCACTACCCAGAAGATATGGTGAGTTTTGTTAATTATATGCCTCAAGAAGTCCCAACTACGAAAGAAAATATGGTAAATAGGTTAGATAGATTTTTAAAATTAGAGAGTGTGAGATTTAGTTAGCTATTTGACCAGTTTAGTAATCATGTCTAATGGTTGTTACTACCACTTATGACGCCAGATTTTTTAGAACCAGGCACTTTGTAAAGTTGGAAATTCCTACGCTCGGACATTCTTGATAAGACATCTACATCCAGACGACAGAAGGTGTGGATATCCATCTTAATGCGTCGGATATATGTCACGATTCATTATCTACATGGTAAACTAAAGGCAGATGAATTTCGAGGAATAGGCGAACTATTCTTAGAATACACAACAAGTTTATTGATATACATCGAAGCTGATGCCAAACGATTACGGTTTCAGTGATTGTACACATATGTGAATGAACGTGACTGTTTAAAAAAGGTAACCTGTAAGGGTTTACTGAGAAAATAATAGGTGGTGCTTCCATGATTGGCATGGGCTATCGGACGATAAAAACTTCTGTAGGAGCAGGGCTGGCAATTTGGATCGCGAGTATATTGGATTTGGAATTTGCAACGTTTGCAGGAATTATTGTTATTATGTGTATCGAGAAAACGAAGAAAAAGACATTAATTACAATGAAGGATAAATTCTTAGCCTCTCTCTTATCCTTGATGATTGGTGCTTTGTTTTTTGAAGTATTAGGTTATCATCCCATTGTCTTTTCCTTATTTATTTTATTATTTATTCCAATCCTTGTAAGAGCTCACATCCAGGCTGGTTTTGTCACAAGTATGGTTGTCGTATTACATGTTTATACGGTACAGGATGCTACCTGGTCCCTGTTTCTGAACGAGGTCTATATTATTTTCATCGGTATGGGAATTGCTCTTCTCGTCAATAGTTTCATGCCAAATTTCAAGCAAGATATTGAAAACTTTAAGAAGGAGATTGAACAAAAGTTTGAAATTATTCTCTTTGAATTCTCTGCCCATTTAAGGGATAGTGAGCGAAACTGGGACGGGAAAGAGATACTTGAGGTTGAAGATTTGATCAATCAATCCAAAAACGTTGCCATTCAAGATGAAGAAAATCGTCTGTTGCAAAAACGGAATATAGATTATTATTATCTGGAAATGCGAGAGGACCAAGTTGAACTCCTAAAGCATATGATGAAAATCGTTGCTATTTTCTCTTCATTCAGCCTAGACGTCAAACAGAAAGAAATGTTTGCAGACTTCTTGGAGAACTTAAGTAGGAACGTTCATTCGGGGGATACAACCGACATTTCATTAAATGAGTTAGAGGAATTAAATGCCTTGATCGGCGAGATGGAGTTGCCGAAGACTAGAGAAGAATTTGAAATACGGGCGAATCTGTTTTATTTGATTTTTGAAATGAAAAACTATATAAACATAAAGAAAAAACTTTTTGCGAAAAGAAGTCGATAGGGGAAGAATACTGAGAGAGAGGGTATTCAACCGATTCATCACGATTTTATAAAATAAACAGCTATTTTGTTAGGCAGCTTGTAAGGTCTGCATTCGGTATTGCACCGGATTCAGACCTTTTAGTTTTGCCTGGTTACGTTTTTGAGTAGTGGTGGCACCCTTCACTCATGTACATAATGGGCAGTTGCGGTATAATACTAGTTGGTGAATATATAGACTAAGTCTACGAGAATGATAGTAGTAGATCCCTTGAAGCTTAATTTTAAACCACATTGAAAATAGAAAAGAAGGTAGTGAAACGTATGGCAATCGCATCGCATTCCGTAAACATTTCAGCATCGGTAGAGAACGTATGGGAATATGTTAGTCACATTGAAAACTGGGCCACGATGGTTCCAGCTTATAAGGAGCATGAACAAATTGATGAACAAAAGTCCGTTTGGACATTTGAAGGGAACTTCAAGGGCCTAAAAAAGACGGTGAAAATGGAATTAGACATTACTGAATTTCAAGCGCCAACGACGATTCGTTTTGAAATAAAAGGGTTGACGGACAAATTCACTGGGAGTGGACAGTTTACTGCCGAGGAAACAGCAGAGCAAACAACGATGACAGGGACAATTGAGGTAAATGCGGGTGGCTTATCAGGTGCAGTGTTGTCACCTGTTCTTAAAATGGTGTTACCGAAAGTAACATCACGCTTAACAGAGAAAATTGCGCGTCAAATTAAACAAGACAAGGTGCTTGTCTAATCTACTTTTCTATATCTGAACACAAGAATAGCTTCAAAGTAAATAAAAGAGTGCCTGCCGGCCATACGATTTACATTTGTATGATTGGCAGGGACTCTTTATTTTTTCCTTAATTCCGTATTGTATACTGCGAATCAGCATTAAATTTTGGGGTACGAAACACAAAGACAAATAATTCACAGTACTGAACAAACATACGAAAAAACAATGGATTCGCCAATTATTCTGATTTTTATTTGCCTACTACCTATTTAATATAATAGACTACCTGAAATTAACAATAGGTTATTGCAAATAACTAAAGTTATAATATAATTTAAAAGAAAGTCTATGAATAATACTTTCGTTAAATTCAATATTCATTGGGGAGAGGTAAAACATTGAAGAAATCCAGCATCTTAGTCATTTCCCTTTTACTGTTTGTAGCAGGATTCACAATAGCACCCATCGTACAAGCAGATACAGTTCTTCCTTTTGATACGACTGTAACGGGAACCATTTCCGAACAAGAACCAATGGATGCGTACACCTTGACAGTCAAAGAAGCAGGTACATTGAACATTACTGTGGATGCATATTTTTCCGCGGCAACGATAGAACTACGTGGATCGAATAATGAACAGATTGGCCATTGGGGAGGGATTTATAATGGCCGACCGGAAAATCCGACTTCTTTAAGTAAAGATATGAACGTAGAACCCGGTGTATATACATTGTTTATTAAAGATATAAATAAAACCAGTTATGGTAAATATGCTGTGAATGTTACATTTGAACCGGCGAATAATACTGAAATTGAACCGAATCAGACATTTATAGAGGCGATGCCTATTCAAGTAAATGGGGAACGGATCAAAGGATTTATTAGCTGGAATGATACAAAAGATTATTACAAAATAGAATTGGAAGAACCAGGTAGATTGGTTTTTGATATTAATTCCAAAATGATGAATGGCGTCTTCAATCTATACGATTCGAAAGGAGAAAATATCTCCTGGGATCACTTCGGGTTCTACCAAGGGTTGCCTCTTCTATGGAAATCACATACAGATCTTGAGGCGGACACCTATTATATTAGTATAAAAGGCAACGATTCTTATCAAGGAATCTATGAGATGCTCGTCTCTTTTATCCCTGCTAATAATGAAGAGATTGAACCAAATAATAGTAGGAAGCAGGCTATCCCTCTTCAAATAAACGATATGAAAACCCACATCGGCTTTTTAAGTTACACGGATAAAGTTGACTATTATAAGATTGAAATGAAATATGATGGCTATTTAATGATTGACTTTTCATCCGAATTTAGTGGGTATTCATTGATGAAAGAAGAAAGTATTTCATATGATTCCCATATAAGCAGTGGCGCTATAGGGGATCCGGAAAAGTCATCCAGAAAAGTCGAGCTAGAGAAAGGCACGTATTATTTTATTCCCTCTGCGAAAGTCATTTGGCAGGGCGGAATCTATACAATGTCATTCAGGGCCGAACCCGCCTTCAAGGATGTAACGGGCAAATATTCTCCTGCTGTAACGTATTTGGCAGATAGGGAAGTTGCTAAAGGGATTTCCAAAAAAGAATTCGGGGTACAAGATAGGATTAAGCGCGTGGATGCGGCTATTTGGCTGGCTAAAATCCTGAACCTTGATACAACGAATTCTAAATCCACTCCATACTTTGATGTTCCTGAGAGGGCATGGGGCGCTGTAAATGCTTTAAAACGGGAAAATATCGTAAACGGAAAATCATCAACCTATTTCGGTGCTAATGATACGATGACACGTGGAGAAATGGCGCTATTGATCCAAAGGGCGTATAAATTATCCGGTGAAGGGGTGAAACTACCCTTTACAGATGTCTCCTCACGCTATGAAGAAGCGGTCAGGTCCTTGTTGAAAAACAATATCACCCAGGGGAAATCGTCCAGTCAATTCGGAACCATCTCGGCGATCACCCGTGGGGAAATGGCGTTATTTTTATATCGCGCGGATTCAAAATAATAAATGGGACCGGTGTGGATTTAATGATCTTGCGCCGGTTTGTTATTTGCTAAGAGTAGTCATGAAATGGGTACTTTCTTCTAACAAGGGTAGCCAAAACGGTGATAGTTCGTAGAAAAGAGGACCAATCCCTCATATATCTAAGGTAATATCGTATAAAACCAGTGATTATTTCCGTTACATAACCTGATATACAGGAAAACTCAAAAAAGTACGCCGAATAAGTGATAGTTCCAGTGGGATATGGGTACTTTCTTCTAACAAGGGTAGCCAAAACGGTGATAGTTCGTAGAAAAGAGGACCAATCCTACATATATCTAAGGTAATATCGTATAAAACCAGTGATTATATCCGTTACATATCCGGATATACAGGAAAACTCATAAAAGTACGCCGAATAAGTGATAGTTAAGTGGATATGGTAACTTTCTTCTAACAAGGGTAGCCAAAACAGTGATAGTTCGTAGAAAAGAGGACCAATCCTTCATATATCTAAGGTAGTTTCGTACAAAACCAGTGATCATTTCCGTTATATAACCGGATTTACAGAAAAAAATCGTTAAAAGTACGCCTAATAAGTGATAGTTAATGAAATAAAGCCGGATATTATGAAAAACACGTCTCTTCCGTAGATTATAGACCTCTATTCACGCCGAAAAAGCGATAGTTGAACACCGAAATACGATTACATCGGATAAATATCCATTTCTGCGCTGGAATGGTGATAGTTTAAAATGACTAACCCACTAATAAATGTAATAAATTTATTCGCACGCCTAATTAGTGATAGTTAAACAACAAATTGGTGATAGTTCACGCCGAATGAGTGATAGTTATACGACATAAACCCTTGTAGCTCTAAGGCTGAACGACTCTCTAAAACACTTAAATAGGTTTAAAACATCTAAATCAATTAAATTAGTAGTACAAACAAAGAGTCGTAGGTTGTGAGAATATAAATACTAAGTTACAGTTTAATACCAACGTTCAAGAACAGTATCAATGTTTCTGCACAGAAGGGATTGGAAAGTATTGATTTTGAAATTAACTAATCCCATAAATCCTACTAATTTTACTTCCAGCGTAAGAGAAGGGCGATTGGACTTACTTAAGTGGATTGCCTTTATGACAATGGTCATTGACCATGTAGGTTATCTATTCTTTCCAACTATCACTGAATTCCGCATGATTGGCCGCTTGGCTTTTCCTATTTTCGCATACCTTATTGCTGCTGGATCAATCCGAACGAGTAATAAACAGAAGTACATGGAACGCCTATTATTATTTGCAATCATTAGTCAAATTCCTTATATGTTGTTCTTTCAATCAATGAATCCGAATATCTTATTTACACTTGTAATCGGGCTATATTTCATCCGACTAACTGGATACCACGTAGCGGTCTTGATCCTAATAGGTCTACTTTTCCCAATTGATTACGATTGGTGGGGACTATTACTTCCAGCATTATTTGTCTATTGCCGCGACCGTAAAGTATTTGGCTTTGTCTTGCTTGCATCGTTTACGATTGCTTATGTACTTTCGACCGGAATGTTGATTCAATTATTCGCGATTGTGGGCCTCTTGTTGATATTTGGATTACCAGCAATGAACGGAATCAAAGTTCCTATTTTGAATCGTTGGTTCTTTTATTTGTTCTACCCTGTTCATTTATTATTATTATTATTTATACTCTCGTTATTCATATAGTCATATTTAAGCTGTAAACTGAATAACTAATTCATTTTTTGATTGGATTTCTCCCCCTTTTATTGCAAGAAAGACATTCCGGCCTTGCCGGGCTAATGACTTGATAGTTAATATTGTTTATATTTACTACCAAAAGTGAAACTTATTCTCTAGTAATATTTAATAGTCACAAAATACTGGTATAATAACCTCATTATCATTTTAAAGTTAAATTCAAATTAAGGAGAATCATTATTTATGGTCAGAAACATACTCATTAACATGAAAGAGAAAATTAAACAACTAGGTATAGTTACAGAAAAAGTTGAAACTGATATGTTTCCGATAGAGGAGACACCACAATATCTATATATTGTGACTAATTATAAGGAAATCCAATTCTGTCAAGAACAAGAGGATATATTGGGGGCAGAATCTTTTTATGACCGTCCAGATGAAATGAAAGCATTTATGAAGTATGGAAGTCGTAAAATGGTAGCCTATGACAGTATAAACGCTGTAAAAGGAGATCCAAGCTATAGAAACGCCCTACTGCATTACGAAAAAAAACTATCTGACAACATTTATAAGGCTTCAACTCAGGTCAAACAAACGACAAGCCCTGAATATGATTGGATTACAAGGCAAAGAGATAATATTGAATTTGCAGAATCACAAATCGCACTCCTAAGTATGAGTGACAAGGATGACGAGCTTGTTCAAGAGATAATTAACGATTATCAGAATCAAATTGCTGAAGCCGAGCACGAAATAGAAAAAACGAGACAATCACAAGCAGAGTATAGGTATTACAAGGAGTCTGATAGGACAACAAGTAACGAGGTTGAGGAGGTAGAAGAGGTAGAAGAGGTAGAAGAGGATAATTGGATGGACAAACTCAAGAGGGAAAATACTGAATCGGAAGAGAAAGAACAAGCTAAGCTTCGATCCCTGAACGCAAGAGGATTGGGGAGAGACGCGTACGATATTAAGCAACTTGATGATGACGCTGGATTATCAAAGTTAGAACGCGAAATACTTGATAGAAGGTCTGACTATGAAAGAAAGGAAGGCGATGTTTTTTGGTAATAAAATAAAAAATATAACCTTGAAACTTTCGTTTCTCCAACTTTTCGGGAAAAATACGGATGGTATATAGATGTGTTATCTAAGTAGATTGTACTTCAGTCTGTATTTTGCTACACTAAAAGCATATCTTTTTCTATTTGATTCTTTTGCAAATTCACCTCTTGGTGCAATTCTGCGGTGACGACTAATTGAGGCCTTTGGGCTGTTTGTGTTTCATAGCAATCTTTTTTCTTTTTGCTATGTGAACAAACTACCCAAGGGCTTTTTTGCGTTTTCACAACAATTGAAAAGATAAATTGGAAAAGACCGTAACTTAGATTTTGGTATGGAGAGTACATTAATGAACAATACAACAACACAAAACGTTCCGGAAATTTTCCTTTAAGAAAAGGAGGATGGACCATTTTAGTTGTTAGGCAGAGGCAAAATGGATTATCCGAAATATCGGTTAGTCCATTTTTTTATTAACTAAAAAAGGGGATGCATCAATCATGCAAACAGAACAATTATCAATTTTCGATATGCCGATTCAAGACACAAGTAGAGTTAAGTCAATCGAAAAGAAGGAAAAGAAAACAAGTTCACTAGTACGTGATGTTCGATCTACTGGACAACAAACAAGAACTGTGGCGTTTGATGTTGGTGAGAAAATAGGAGGAGCACGTAAAGATTTAGCGCAGCAGCGCGAGAAATTCCTTGCTCGGCCAAGTGTAATTCTCTTAAAAGAAATCGAGCAAATGGATGTGGCTACTGCGGCTGGTTTTATTATTCGTGATACATTCTTCAATTGGTTCTCGTTTGAGGATTGTCGTCAGCGGTGTGTTGAGCCTGGTGTTGCAAAAGCGATACAACTCATCATTAACCGCATACCCAAAGAATCGATAGATACAGCGGAAGATCGGCGCAAGTATGTGAATACAATGAACTTTCTCAGTGACTTACTCAAAACGATTAAGTCAAAAAAGGAGTATTCGCTTTTCGAGTATCGTGTTCTTGCAGTTATTTCAGCCCCTAGCAAACGTCGCACTGAATCTATTGAACAAGAGATAAGGCAGTTAGACGTACTATCATCTGATGACACTGAGGAACAAATCGCACAGAAAAGAAGGCAAATTCAAGAAAACACTGCACGATTGTTCTTGCACGACCTTGACCAGTCAATGGCGTTATATGACTACAAAGGTCCATTCAAGAATTATTTTAGTAAACATCAATCGCGCGTTTCTGTCTTGAATAATGCTTTTTCCGTAAAAGATTGGAGTGAATTGATTCCAACAACTGAGGTTATAAAAGTCGCAGGTAAGGGTGGTTCACGTAAACCTGTTTGGGAGCGTATATTGCCGGAAATTCCCACTCGTATGGGTGGATCTACTGTCAGTATAGAGAACCCGAAAGACTACGTTGACCATTTTAATTTTCGTGCTTCGGAGTTTGGACATTACGTGGATGACGAAAAAGGACGTGAGCATCTACTTCGTTCTGCAGAAGCTTATACGGACTTAGCGGAAATCTTAAACATTCCAATTCAAGCGGTCAGTTTGAAAGGTGAACTGGCAATGGCTTTTGGCTCGCGTGGACGTGGACGAGCGCTTGGCCATTATGAACCTAGTCGTAAGGTTATCAATTTGACCAAAGAAAAAGGTTCGCTTGGTATCTTGGCGCACGAGTGGTTTCATGGGCTTGACCATTTTCTGTTCAGTTATAGCCATTCCTTTGAAAATGGGAAAATCGGATTTTTGACTGACCAACAATTTGGCGAAATGCCCTATGAAGTTACCGACGCACTTAACGAACTGCTAGATGCTATAAAAATTGGACAGTCGAACGCATTTATTGATGTGCGTGACTGTAAGCGGACCTATTCAGTCAGGAGAGAATTTATCGCCTTGTATGACGAAGTGGAAGGCGATTTACAGCGATTCATGGATAAACGGTTAGAGGCATTTGCTATTCGAGTCGAAAAGCACCTGTCGCAATGTGTGAGTGAGAGCTATCAAAGTCAACTTCGGGTGAAATATGCAAAGCAGCGTTTGAAAGAAATAAAAGCGAGTGCAGAATCTCTTGCGAAGTATCACGAGAAGAGTACCGGCAAAGCGGTCGATCTTGTCCCGTATACAACTGAACGTTCAACCTATTTCCAACATGCAATCAATATGGATAAAGGCAAGATTGGGAAGTATTGGTCTTCAAACGTGGAACTGGCTGCGCGCGCATTTGAGTGTTAAGTGTACGAAAATTTGAAAGAAAGACTTTGGGTGAGTGATTATCTTGTATGTGGCATTCGGGATAGCGTATTTCCGCAAGGGATAGAACGTGACCGCATTTTTACGGCTATGTCCGCATTTATAGATACAATTCGCTCGTTTCTAGCTGAGTAACAGTGATTGGTGCCGCCTTGATTAATTGATTGATAGGCGGCATCGATTACCTAAATATACGATTATGAGTGAGAGGATGTTTATTTATGTGTAAAGAGATTAGTTATTGTCCGAAAAAGATGCGGGAATTCTCGAAACAAGATGGATTGTTGCGTTTTGTTGTCAAGGATTTGCAGTCGAATGGACACAAAGAGGTAGACGCCTTGCGAATCGCATTTAACAGTTATGTGTTAGAGGATTCTACGATGTGGAATATTTACAAGTCGATAAAAGGAGATGAATAAGTAAAAATAGATCTTATCAATGAATCTATTCAAAATGATAAGTGAGAAGCGGTTTTATAGTTGAAGAACTGCTATAATAATAAGTGTTACCGCCCTTTTAAATGTAAGGGCAAAAAACATGCGACCAATTTATTGGCTGCATGTTTTTTTGTTCATTTTCATTTTTTATCATATAAATGGTGTTTCTTGAGACCCCGTTTCTTTAAAGTTCGTTATATATGTGTTCTTGTTTATGCTTTACAATAAACATTGTTGATAGTGTCTGATTCCTGATATTCAAAAGTTACTTTTCCATCATTAATCACAAGTTCAATGCCACCACAATATAAACCTTTCACCTCGGTAACATCATTATAAACAGTTCTTTTTCCGAAACTATCAACTTTCACAATTTTTCCGTCAGTTCTATTACTATCCGTATTGATAATTTCTTTTGCGATTTTTTCAGATGTTTTTTTAGACATTTGAGAGTAATACCTTTTATGGAAATCAATCTTGAAAGCTTATTAAAATTCCATCTTCAAAATAAAGGTATTGTCCCTGTCCGTACACCCATTGCTCTCTTTCAGTATATTGAGTAACTGTTCTATTAATCTTTTCTGGTTTCCCCCAAAGTGATACTTCAACTTGTCCAGTTGTCATTCCAAGTGTTGGGTTTTTTCCTACTGCCTGAGCTCTTTCTTCTACGCCTTCTTGTTTATTTTGAGCTATATTTTCTTCGATAGCTTTATAATCCGATTGCCTTTTCTTCATGTCCTTCCATTGAAACTCTGCGAAAGGTGGCATAGTATAAGGATCATCCTTGTAAGACGTATTAGTTACACCCTGTAAAATTTCATTTCTCATTCTCCCTTGATAATTATATTCAACTGAAACACCTAAAGTTATAGAAGTATCCTGTGACTTCGGTTCAGTTTGTAAATACAAGGAATAATGATACATAGCGGATGCTTCTTTATCATTTTGAAGTATTGGTTCATTTTCATATAAATTCTTTACCTTATCAAATTCTTTGTTATTTAAGGCAATTTCCATTTCATCTAATAATGGTTCTTTTTCATTTTTTATGAAATCCTTAAACTTGTTTCCATTGTCTATACTTTCTATACTTATATTAGCGATATTACCGTAGTTTTCCAATATGAATGGAAAGTCCCTTTCATTTATTAATTTCATTACGAAAGAATCAATTATTCCTGTAAATTCCTCTTTTGGAATATCGGCTTTTTTCGCCTCGGTAATTGTATCTTTAAAATTAACGAGATCATTCTCTTGTGCATACTTTTTCAAATCCTCAATAACTTCTTGCTCTTTTGAATCCACTTCTTGAGTTTGAGAATCTACTGTCTTAGTTTCGGGTTTTTTCTCTACTTCATTGGCATTACAACCCGTTAAAATTAATATAATCGATAGCGAAATAAGTTTAGATTTGATATTCATTCCTCCTATTGGCAAAAATAATTAACCAATTGTACCATGAGTATTATCGGAAGTGAGTGAATAGTTAGTTCGTATAGGTAAATTTAAAGAATGAAATCGGTTCAATATATAAAAGTGCCAAAGAGTTTTTAACAGAGCGTACAGACAGCTTGATGGCCTTTAAGAGCGTATTTAAGGATTTGGTAGAATAAAGTGAAGAAGAAACCCCCCGAAAGGAGCAGTTAGACAAGCGTGAGCGACGTCTTGAGAGAAATCGCGGGGACTCAATTTCCTCAACGATGGTCGTTGATATATTTGGAACAGGAACTATGGCAGCAACGTTATTGCTTTTATTTGGTGGTAGATGATGATAGGTTAAATCTTTATACAACGAAAGATGGTGAACAAAAACTTTCCTATCAGTATGAAGTAGAACAAGAATCAAAGAATAATGTGACGTTTTATGAGCTGGATGAGGAGGAAAATCGAGTAGAGGGATCGACTATTAAACTGAGTAGATGATTTAAAAGTATACCTAACGAAAGTAGAAAGTTCTACTTTTGTTAATCCCTAAATCTCAAGTATATAGTATTTTGAAGAACCTTCTAAAGCTTGCCATTGGATTATATAAGAGCCATTTATATAAAATTGTTCATCTCTTTTTCCTGTTGGTTTAGTAATTTCTCCATGTAGGGGGTTATTCGAACGGAAATATCCATAAATACCGGCAATGTTTGAGCCACTATAAAATAATTTGTCTTCTGCATATGAAATTGCGTAAGTGTGAGAAAAACCATGTTCTTTCATTTGCTCCATGAATTTAATGTCCTTTGCAAAATTAAACATTGTCTCTGGGTGTTGACCGTTCTTTGGAAACTTCAGTTCGATTGCATATCTTTCATTTGCTGTCGGGTTATAGATGACTATATCCAATTCTTTTTTAATTAAGTTCTCCGTGATATCAAAGAATTTGACGTTGCGTTCAAATTGAATTTTGAAAGAGTTATCTAAATGATTTCTTAGGTATAATCCGAGCTCATGCTGTAATGAAAACTCGTTATAAATTTCAATCTTTTGAAACTTTACAAGTTCAAAAAAGGATTGGATGTACCTAGGTAAATTCATTTTAGTCAACTCCTTTTTTGTTTAGTATAACAAACATGAGAACCATATCGTGAAAGGTTATGTTGATGAAAATCCAGAACTGCAACATTTCAAGTCAGTTTTGGAGAGGGAGCAGGGGGCTACTAGGCAAGGTAGGTCAGGAGAGAAATTGTCGAGGATTTTAGGTGAAAATGCTGATAAAAATCATAAAAGGCCATTTTAAGTTTTAACGATAGTCTTAAAATTTTATAAAAGTTGTCTTATCTACAATGGTTCTAAGTCAATATCATGGACACAATAAAGTTAAGTTCTTTTCAAACTGGCGTCAACTCATTGTCTGCCCTGTATCCAGAGAAATTAATAAATGAAATAGGAGCCTTTAATTAGTTTCTCTAGATACAGGAAATGAGCGTAGGTTCTAAACTCACGGACTACTTAGATGATTATGAGAGCAGCTTCTCTCATCAAGTCATACGCTAATTGAATTGCGACATGAATCTTCTAGTTGCTGCGGCGTCATGTATTGAATTGCTCCGTGAATCCGCTTCCGGTTGTACCATGATTCGATAGAGCCCACTTAGATAAAATCTAGTGTATGTATGAAAGTTGAGAAGATTAACCTGGATCTGACATGTAAACTAAGAACTGACATAGCTAACCCTTGTTCAAAAAGAACGGCTGGCTGTTGGTAGTCCATGATCTTCCTGGATAGATTGTTCAGCGTCTGATGAATACGTCGTCTAGAGTAATCAGAAACAGCTTTTCCATTCGGAATAAAACGTCTTAGAAGTCCATTGTGTGACATTCGTTGGATCCTTTTCATATGGGGCGCAAGGACGAGCAAAATAGACAACCGTACTTTCTTTCAAGCCTCTTGATAGATTAGGAAACTCACTTCCAGTATCCGACGTTTTCAAGTACTTCGGGAAGCCTACCAGCTGACAGACGTCACATTAGGGATAGAGACGACAGCTCACTATCTATAAGGGCCTAAAAAATGGTTGCCTGTCCACCGCACAATTCAGATATTACTCAGAACTATTCTAGAGTGGTATTATACACAGCCGGAGTTCACTAGGATGGGGAATGTACAGGTGTGGTCAGTTAAACCACGCCTTGAACGGTTAAGATCACGTGAATAGCTGAATTACCATGCGTGTGCACGATTACGTATAAAAAGTATACGCTGAAGATAGAACGATGTTGGACACATTAAATTTCTATATACTAATCGTATATAGAAAGGGGTCGGATTCTATGAATACAGTTACACGTACGATGTTAGCGACTGGAGGTTTGCTAACGCTGGGTGCATGCATAGATTGGGGAAAATCGGAGTTGTTCGCGGGCGTTCTTTTTACTGGACTGGGCATACTGATTGCAATTTCGTTGCATGAGGCCGGTCATGTAGTGGGCGGAATGATCGTAAAATCTAAACTTATGTTTTACGCAGCAGGATTGCTAGCAATAAAACGGACAGAGCGCGGCAAACTCAGAGTGACGTGGCCCGAAAATTGGACGCAAGTATCAGGGTATGTGCAAATCGAGCACAGTGAGCAGCGGTTGGAGAAGTCAATTTTATATACGGTACTTGCGGGTCCCTTAGCAAGTATACTTGTTTCCAGTCTCTCTTTCAGTAATCTCTTTCTCTTTCAAGTGATTGGGATCACGAGTTTTTTATTGTTTGTGGTAACGTCTCTTCCTTACCAAATGAATGGGTTATTCTCCGATGGGTACACGGTCCTTCAAGTTGCAAAAAACAATACCGTGTTCATTAACTATTATCGTATGACAAATAAGCTGTTGGCTAAAAGTCATTCGTCTACATGGGATAAAACGCTCCAAATGAAGGCTTCAAATATTCCAGCATCGAAGTTATCGACTCCCGAATTAGCTATTTATCTCATGTACTTATTCTATAGTGCAATCGAAACGGACAATAAATATTATCTTAAGAAGTTTTACCAGTCAATTGACATCCACGGTCTGAAAGCCAATCATAAGAGTGTGCTGGCAGGTGTGTATCATTATTATATTGCCACGCAATACTATCTCGGTGAACCGATTACGATATCGAAGAATGTGATGGATGAATTACCGGTCATTGATCCGCTGTCATCGGCACGTACGAATGCATTACTAAGTGGGACCCCGTTAGTAAAAGAAGCGTATATGCAGTATGTGAAGACGATAAAAAAAGATTCGCATAGCTTCCTGCAAGCGGAGAAAAGATTTTTCGAACACTATGTTGTGAATTAACGGAACAGGTTGTTGTAAAAGACAGAAATGTCTTTTGCGACAACTTTTTTTATTTCACTTGAGTACACTACAGCTAACGTTACGGCCTTTGAAATTTCTCTACGACATCTGATCCACTAAATCTTTGAATAAAGGAATCGAGCTGACATAATTTTGATTATTCACATATGCAACAATAGCTAGTAAAAGTTTCTTTTATACGTCATTCGAAAGTACGTTAATGCAATCATCAACGTGAATTCTCACCTGTAAAATCTACGGTTAAGTGAAAAACAACACATGATATGGGGAATTAGGATGTTCATGATGGTGACGCTTTATAGTTAGGTTCAAGAACAGTTAAGTCATACAGTTCTTGAAAGGGGAGGGAAGTATTTGACAACAAAAGAATATGCAGGTCCAACATTTGAGGAACTATCGATGGATGAAATGGTAGCCATCCAAGGTAGTGGAGATGTACAAGCAGAGACGACACCAGTTTGTGCAATCGCAGCAACAACTGCAGCAAGTTCGGCAGCATGTGGCTGGGTGGGCGGCGGTATCGCAACAGGCGTCACAGTCGTATTGAGCATTAAACACTGTTAATCAAAAAAACAAAGGAGGAAAACAACATGACAACAAAAGAATATGCAGGTCCAACATTTGAGGAACTATCGATGGATGAAATGGTAGCCATCCAAGGTAGTGGAGATGTACAAGCAGAGACGACACCAGTTTGTGCAATCGCAGCAACAACTGCAGCAAGTTCGGCAGCATGTGGCTGGGTGGGCGGCGGTATCGCAACAGGCGTCACAGTCGTATTGAGCATTAAACACTGTTAATCAAAAAAACAAAGGAGGAAAACAACATGACAACAAAAGAATATGCAGGTCCAACATTTGAGGAACTATCGATGGATGAAATGGTAGCCATCCAAGGTAGTGGAGATGTACAAGCAGAGACGACACCAGTTTGTGCAATTGCAGCAACAACTGCAGCAAGTTCGGCAGCATGTGGCTGGGTGGGCGGCGGTATCGCAACAGGCGTCACAGTCGTATTGAGCATTAAACACTGTTAATCAAAAAAACAAAGGAGGAAAACAACATGACAACAAAAGAATATGCAGGTCCAACATTTGAGGAACTATCGATGGATGAAATGGTAGCCATCCAAGGTAGTGGAGATGTACAAGCAGAGACGACACCAGTTTGTGCAATTGCAGCAACAACTGCAGCAAGTTCGGCAGCATGTGGCTGGGTGGGCGGCGGTATCGCAACAGGCGTCACAGTCGTATTGAGCATTAAACACTGTTAATCAAAAACAAAGGGGAGATCATCATGAGTGAACAAGTAAATTATGCAGGACCAAAGTTTGAGGAACTAACAATCGAGGAAATGATGAAAATCCAAGGTGACGGAGATGTCCAAGCGGAGACAACGCCAATTTGTTTTACAGTTGGTTTAGGTTTCGGTGCTTTAGTATCAGCGACGGTGTGTTAATTGAAAGGGTTAGCATATACAACAAGTATGTATATGCTAACTTACTTTATGGTTAGGGGGAAACGACATGACAGTTATGATTGAGACAATTGACAGGCGATTAGTAAACGCATTGACGATTGAAGAACGGGCAGGCGAAATTTTCAGTATGACCGAAGGAACGTGGGAAGATTGGAAAGAACGGAAATCCTTGCTAAAACAAACCGATATGGATTTCATATTCGATCATTATCAAAGTGAACAATCTTTTAAAAAGGGTATTCAGCCAATCAACGAACAAGATAGAGATGGTCTGTTACGAAAAGTAGAAGAATCCGATTGGTACAAAGTGTATCAACAAATTATCGAGAACTACGAAGAAGAACAACATTTCGATAAATATGACTACACGTATGCAATTCGCTTCTTTTTACAATTTATGAAACATTTTTTAAAAGAGAAAACAGCTGCATCCACACAATACAAATTTCATGTAGATGCTATTGTTTCAATTGTTCAAGGGTACTCAGAAGAACTGATAGGCATAATGAGCCGTACACTAGCGGCGGATATTCAACAGGTGAAAAAGGAAGCTGGATTGACAGGGGAAAATGGAGAGGAACGATTCCAATCTTATATGAAGCATCGTTTTGGCAATGTGGAATCCGCAAAAAACTTTTACCACGAATATCCAGCGTTGCTGCGGCTAATCTCCACTAAAACTATATTTTTCATGAAAAATATAGAAGATTTCATCATTCGTCTGAACGAAAATGCATCTGAAATCCAGTCCACATTGGGCCAATCATCCACTGTCGTGCAACGAATGGGTTTGTCTGCAGGTGATTCACACGACCAAGGCAAAAGTGTCATGCTCGTTTATTTCTCTGAAACAGAACTGATTGTGTATAAACCGAAAAATTTAGTTTACACAAAACAGCTAGATAGGTTTTTTGATTATTTAAATCGGAACTTAGGGACTGATTTTTATAATGTAAGAAGAATCGTAAAGCCAACCTATACGTTTGAACAATTTATCCAGCGTGAGTCATGTACTTCAGAAAGTGAAGTACGAAGTTTTTATAGACACTACGGAGAACTTATCGGATTAGCCTATCTTTTGAGAGGAACCGATTTTCATTATGAAAATATTATTGCGTATGGAGATCACCCCGTATTGATAGACGTGGAGACCTTCTTCCAACAGCATGTGCCGCTTGAGTTTGGAGAAAGTGCACATGTCCAAGCAAAAGAAAAACAAATGGATTCCGTTGTGCTGACTGGACTAGTGCCATTTGATATTCTAGCGGATCGTTCAGATGACAAGAAAAAAGGAATCAATATAAGCGGGCTTAGCCACGGAACACAAAAAACACCATTCAAAATTTTGAAATTGAATCACCATTCCACTGATGAAATGAAATTTGAATATATGGATCATTTCATCTCATCGAAATCGAATACGCCACACTTACATGGAAAAGAGATTTCATATGAACAGTATCAACAAGAAATAGTAGAAGGATTCCGTAGCTTTTTGACGTCATGTATGAAACATAAGGAAGCCTTCGCAGCGGAGTTGGAAGAGGTCTTTCAAGCAGCGCGTGTTCGAAATGTAGTTAGACCAACCCAGCGGTATGTAGATCTTCTGCAGTTTTCCTATCACCCTCATTGCATGAAGAATATGATCGAGCGTGAAAAGGTGTTACATAATCTGTTTGCTTATCCATATCGCGACAAACGAATAGCGGGTCATGAGTTGAATGAAATGTTGGAAGGGGACATTCCGCAGTTTTTCAACGAAATTTCCGATGCGCATTTATACAATTCTCAAAATGAAATGATTTCAAACGTATACAAACGAACGATTATTTCAGAAGTAGTGCAAAGCATAACGAATTTGTCAGACAAGCAAATTGAAGAACAGTGCTTACAAATTGAACTGTCCATGGGTACTTTCATGCACACTGCATCGATACCAGAGCAGTCGAAAGAAAATGTTGCGATATCTCAGGAATCTGTATTGGATGTAGTGAAGGAAGTATCCCAGTTGTTATTGGACGAAGCCATCTACGATGAGAAAACGGAGTCTATGACTTGGATTGACCTAGTCTGTAAAGATACATGGAAGTATGAGGCTATGAACAACCAGTTGTATGATGGGTTGCCTGGCATGTATGCATTTTTTGCGGCCCTGCAAGCAACAGATCCCTCAAACACGGCAGAGTATACAACGATTAAACGCAAGATATTAAATACAATGCTTGTCATCCCTAGTGCTCCGAAGGCATCCATGTTCTATGGCAATGGCGCATTGATCTATCCTTTGCTTATCGATTTCAAATTGAATGGCAATGAGGAAGCCCTAAAACTAGCATCGCAACTTGCAGACCAGATCATGATATTTGACTATGAAGATACAAATGATTGGTTAATAGGAAAACCAAGTTTAATAGTAGTCTTCCATCAATTGAGTTTGTTAACTAATAACGCAAAGTATGAAGCATACGCACAGAAATTGAGCGACAGCCTAACCTATGATGAGCAAACCCCGTTTGTAGGACTGATCCATGGAAATAGCGGCGCATACTATGCTAAAGCAATGATGGGTCTTGCAGAATCTAGTATCGATACTTGGATCACACGAGAAGATGAGCATTGGCAGGGAAGCTACTGGAATGATCCAAGACCGGAGAAGACTGGCATGACTCACGCGGTTTGTCATGGTAGCACAGGAATTTTGTTAAGTAGATGGTTGACAGAGTGCTATACGAATTCAGATAAGGAAGTGCAACAAAAAGTAGAAGCCATCGATTCTTTGTTCAATGACAAAAGAGAAGATTCAGTATGCCATGGAACTTCGGGGGATATTGAACTATTACTTGCATTGCAACAGAAAGGGAACGACACGGATGCGCTGTTAGAAAATAAAGTAAAGCAACTTGTTTCGAATTATAGAGCCTATGGACAATTTAGATTGCAAGGATATCAAACGATACAATCCAAAGGACTATATACGGGCATTACAGGAGTTCTTTACACCTTATTGCGGACAATCAATCGCGATATTCCTTCGTTTGTCCTACTACAAGCAATGACAGAGGAAGTGGAGTAAATGATATGGCAAAAATAAAGCTAATCCAACAAGCAGAGCATAGTGAGTGCGGACTTGCTAGTCTGACTATGCTGATGAATTATCATGGAATGTCGACCTCTTTGCCTGATTTACGAAATACGTACGGGGTACCAAGAGGTGGCTTCAAGATTTCAGATATGATGGTGATTTTAGAGGATCATGGATTCGAAGCGAAAGCATATAAAGTAAACACGGGGATGGAACAGTTGCAAGTGCCCTGTGTTGCTTTTTGGAATAACCGACATTACGTGGTCATTGAGAAAGTGAAAAAAAGTAAAGTCTGTATTTGCGACCCGGCAACTGGGAGAAGGTGGATCCATAAAGAGGAAGCGGAGGAATGTTTTTCTAACATTGTTATCCAAGTGGTTTCGCAAAATGAGGAGAAGTCACAAGCTTCAGAAAAGAAGACATCTTTCTTATTAGACTTTCTGAATAGTTCTTTCAAAAAACCGTTGTTCTTTTTACTCTTCTTAACAATCGGGATTCAGGGCTTAATGTTAATCGTTCCGATTGTTACGAAGTATCTTATCGATCAGTCCATAACAGTTGAAAAACATTCAATAGGTATCGTCATGCTGCTCGGTTTTGTTGTTTTACTAGGCTATTACGCCTTACAAGTAGGCAGAGGATTCATCGTTGCTCAGTTTCAGAAAATCTTCGATGATAAATTGATGTCCTTGTATATGGAGAAATTGTTGGAATTGCCTTTGCCCTTTTTCTCGAATCGCTCTACTGGAGAGCTGATCTTCAGGTCGAATTTGAGTGTGTTTATTAGACAGATACTGACGCAAAAGGCTGTTCTTCTACTCGTGGATAGTGTGTTTTTGATATTTTATACGATTCTCATGTGGAATTACTCCCCGACGCTGGCGATGATTACTGTCTTAATTGCCATGACTATGGTAATTATTTCAGTCTTAAATACTCAAAAAGTCCGACAGTTCATTGATTTAGAAATGATTGAGCAAGCAAAGGTTCAAAAGAATATTACAGAAATTATAGAAGGAATCGAAACTGTAAAATCTACAGGATCTGAGCAAACATTTTTCAAGAGATGGGAAGAAGATTTTCATAAACAACTAAAAATAACAAATGCAAAAGAACGTTTTTCAGCAGTGTTTTTGACTATTCCTCAAACGTTACAATTTGGTTTACCATTACTTTTGCTATTGATTGGATTGTATTTCGTGCAGGAGCAATCGCTTACAATGGGGACGGTCGTTGCCTTTCTCACATTGGCAAGCTCATTTATCAATCCGGTTATGGGGCTGGCTAATGTATATAATGATTTTGTGTTATTACACTCATATTTCAACAAAATCGAAGAAATCATTACACATCCAACCCAGCAAGAAGGTACTGCAAAACTAAATTCGTTTGAAAAAGTGTCCTTGCATAACGTTTCATATAAGTATAGTGAATTTGACGAACCTGTCTTGCAAAATGTCAATCTAACGATCGAACGCAGTGAAAAAGTAGCAATAGTTGGAGAAAGCGGTTCGGGTAAAAGTACATTACTGAAATTGATGGCAGGTCTGCTCCCGCAGACTTCAGGTGACATTTCCTATAATGATGAATTGCTAGTCCGCATCCAAAAAGATAGTTTTAATAAGCATGTTGCCTATACCAATCAACAAGCGATGATTTTTAACGATTCCATAGAGCAAAACATCGTACTTGGACGCACGCAAGAAGCGAACACAGAGTATTATCAACACTTACAAGATGTACTGGTCAAGTCCGATGTGTACAGTATTATTGAAAATTTACCGCTTGGTATTAGAAGCATTCTTTCGGAACAGGGTGCAAACTTATCTGGCGGCCAGCGCCAAAAAGTTGCGTTGGCAAGAAGTCTATTTAAAAAACCCGAGTTGCACTTGTTGGATGAGCCAACCTCGGCATTAGACAACATATCAGAAAGGCATGTAATGAAATCCTTATTGGAGGAAGACGCAACATGCATCGTTGTTGCCCATCGTTTGCAGACGATTCAACACGTAGACAGAATCATTGTACTAAAAAACGGAGAAATTGTAGGAGAAGGTACGCATCAGCAACTAATCGCGAACAACCTTTACTATCGACAACTATACAATGAAGAAAAAAGAATGGAGAATGCTTCTTGAAGAAACTTTATATACAAATTTTGCTACTAACCGTCGTTTGGCTTGGCTCTTATTCTGTTGCATCGGCATCAGACCGATTAGAGGTGTTTATGTTCGATGAAAGTTCGGAACTTCAGCAATATAAAAGTAAAATAAAGAACGAGTATCCGGATCTAGAGATAGAAGCGATAGATGAATTAGGACTATTACGTGTAGACGGGAAATCCGAGCAAATTGATATGATTCAGCCTATGTTTGTAAATGACTTTGTTGAGCAAGGGACTTTGCCAAAAATCACTTCTGAAACGATGGTACAAGAACCTAAAACGCTCTACCCTAAAGAATTTGAACGGTTTGCTTGGGCATTTAAAACCCCTGAATGGCCAAAGTTTGACTATTTCGAAGCAATGGGAAGTAAGGGCGTTATAATTGCAGTGATTGATAGTGGAATTGATACACAGCATCCACTGTTTACGACAAATGTTAAAGAAGGAAGAAGTTACATTGAAAACAAAGAGCCTTCAACAGACGAATTCGGACATGGTACTCAAGTGGCAGGCGTACTGCGGATGACCGCACCGAAAGCAACGCTAGTTCCCTACAAGGTTCTAGAAAGTGATGGAAACGGGGACTCGTTCCATACATTACAAGCCATTGTCGATGCCGTTGACGATGGCGCAGATATTATTAATGTGAGTGTGGGAACCTACAAATCGGAGAATTCTTCAGATGAACGTCTGACGAAGATGGCATATGAAAGAGCTGTGAAATATGTAAAACGACATAAAGTTGCAATGGTAGCATCTGCTGGAAATGAAGGATACAACTTGGATGATAAATCAAAATCAGAAGGTATTTATCACTTGCCTGGCGGTCTTCGGGATGTAGTTACTGTAGGCAGTACGACAAAGAATCATGAGTTAGCGTACTATTCTAATTATGGGAATGGTGTGGATTTGGTAGCAGCAGGAGGGGATTTCGGTCCGACTTTTTTAGAAACAGGTGAAATGAATGTTTCGTATATGATGTTGACGACAAAACCTTTACAACAACCGCATAACTTTATTGACGCTGCGGTCGAATTACCGGCAGGGTATACGTTATCATTTGGAACGAGTTTGTCGGCACCTATGGTGAGTGGAACAATGGCTATTCTAATGTCCAATGACCGTGCGAGAAAGCCGAATCCTGAAAAGTATATACGAAAAATACAACGAACAGCTACCGACTTAGGGGCACCTGGTAAGGATCCCTTGTATGGGTACGGGGAAATTAATATCCTCCGAGCGATAAAGTAAGAATGAACAAGTAGTCATTTTACAAATTGCTGCCTGTTTTCTTTTAATCTCATTTTCTTTAGGTAGGAGGAAAACTATGTATATTCTAGTGAGTTCCAATTACCCTTTAATTTCGGATCTTTTGCTAACCGCCTTTCAGAAAAAGCGACCGAAGTGGAGAGTCAACGCTCGGACTTCTTTAGCAGAATTTAGTGGAATCACTACTGAACGAATGGACAATTATGACGTAATTATAATTGAAACCTCATATGAACGGTTCTCATTTTACAAAATGAACTTAAACGAACTACGTGAATGTGCGAAACCCGTTCTATTTTTAACGAATGAAAATATCGGGGAAATTTCTTATCACACGTACGGCGTGAAAAACTTTCACGTACTGAATAAGAGTATTCCGTTCAATAATTTGATAGAAGTTATTGAAAACGGTATGGAGAGTATTGTTAACAGCTCCAAAACCAAATTGGGTGAACAAGAGCGTAGTATTTTACGGGAATTGGCAAAAGGACATTCAGTAGATTATATCTATAAGGACAAAAAGATTACGAAAGCACAAGTGGATGAGCTAATCTCTAAGATTAATATACATTTTGATACTACACACTATTTACAAGCGTTGCATAAAGCATACAACCAGAATTATCTTTAATAAGGAGTACTTTTTACGTTCGCGTGTTAAAAAACGACGTTCATGTAGTGAAGTGAGAAAATCGAAACGCTTAGATAGAAAAATAACAATGTTGTGGGTTATTCGACAAATACCTTATCCCTTTCGATATACTGTAAATGAAAGGGGTGAGGGAATGGAGTTCACCGTAAGGGAAGAAAAATTCATACAATATTATGTATCGAAAAAAAAACTATCACAGATCGAAAAAGTCAAATTAGCTTTCGGATTACGGATTGTCACCCGTGAGATGAAAAAAGTCATAGTGATTTATGGGATTGCGTTGTGGATGGGTTTACTTTGGGAAATGCTAATCGTACAGTTGGGATTTTTGTACGTACGTCAAGTAGCGTATGGGTTGCACTGTACTTCTTCAAAGGTCTGTCTTGTTGTAAGTAGTATTCTATTTCCATCGGTAACCTGGATAATGACAACTATGACAGTAACCCCGCTCGCAATTTGGGGCTGCTACCTACTAACACTAGCCATATTGTTAGTAGTAGGACCTACAAGTTCACAAAAGACGAAAGTACGAAGCAAAAAACATTATATATTTTTGTATAAAAAGTTAGTCGGACGCCTATGCGTGGGAACTATAGTCTTACTATTTCTTCCATCTCAGATAGGTGCATTGATTGTTGCAGGGATAATGATCTCAACTACTTTAGTTGTACTGGCTAAAATACAAGACAAAGGAGAATGAACATGGTCAGTTTACTTGAAATTATTTTCGTTAAATTTGGGGAAGTTTTAATAAATATCGCAGGTTTTGGTTCACGTTATATGTGTTGGGGGTTTTTGGATGAAGAAGAATTGCCAAATGAGTTAAAATCTGACGAATTTTAAACAATTGACTGCCAAATGGTCTATACTAGTATACAAAGGTATATTTACTAGAGGTCGGTGGTCCATAAATGTGGGAGATACAAATAATATTTTTATTAATTGTACAATGTATTGTGTTAATCGCATTTCCTATCGTATTCAATGGTATAAAAGTAACGAAAAAATTTGTCTTCATTGCAACGTTTTTCATTATTGTTCCAGCAGTTCTATTAATGTTTGTAATCGGCACATATTCAATTCTTTATGTGATACTATCTATCAGTATTTTAGTATATGTAAAAACACGAAGTGGAATCAGTCTATTTCATGTATTAATGAGTTTAAGTTTAGCGGTATTAGCTGATCATACGGCATCTTTAATCGTCTACCACTTTTTCGATAGACGTACATACAGCGATCTGTACCCCATTCTGCAAGTCATCATGTTTTTGGTGATCATGACAGGGTTGGCCGTCGTTTACAAAAAGGCATTCAATATTTTCAAAGGAATGAACATTTCAAATCGGTACATTTCATTATTGAGTATACTCCTTTTATTGATGACACTCATCTTTATGTATACCAATATTTTAAAGATGGACCAGGCGATTTTCATTAGTTCGGTTCAAGCAAATTTATTTATCTTCATTATTTATATTTCCCTTTTTTTCATAATCATCGGATGTATTCTTTACATAGCCAATAAGCAGCTACAAATTAAACAAAAAGAACAAGAATTTGAAGGTTTTAAAACATATATCGAATCTATTGAAATGATCAATCGGGATATGCGAAGATTTAAACATGATTATCGGAATATTTTAACGACAATGCGTCACTTCATAGATGTGAAAGATCATGAAGGTCTTGAACAATTTTTTTACAATCATATTTTACTGGAAGAGCGTAGAGAAGTAGAGGATCAACAGGCGCTGTCTTCTTTGAATCGCATACAAATGATCAGTTTGAAAGGGTTACTTACGACTAAACTCTTGCAAGCTCATAGCGCTGACATTCCAACATATGTAGAAGTTGTTGAAGACATCCAGACAGCAAACATGGACGAAATTACACTGAATCGGATGATAGGGATTCTTATAGATAATGCTATTGAGGAGAGTAAAACACTGGATGACCCCTTGCTACGGATTGCATTCATTCGCATGGATTCGAATATACTATTTGTATGCATGAATAGATATAACATCAGGCGAGAGTTGAAAATTCATGAGCTTTTTCAAGAAGGCTACACAACGAAAGAAGAAGGTCGAGGATTAGGATTGGTGAACTTACGCCATCTCATGAGGGATAAAGAGAATATACGCCTTTCGACGAAACTTCAAGGAGATTTATTCATTCAAGAATTGGTCATTGGGGGGAATTGAGGAAATGAAAATCGTCATATGTGAAGATGATGAGGTTCAGTTGCAAAAAATCCATACCATCATCGCAAACTACGCCATGATGGAAGGTAACGGGATGACCGTGGTATTGGCGACGACAGATCCAGAAGAAGTACTTTCCTTCATCGACCAAGAACAAGCAGATTGCTATTTCTTGGATATCGACTTGGAAAATAAAATCACTGGATTATTGCTAGGGGAAGCCATCCGAAAGAAAGATCCATTATGTAGTATTGTTTTTGTAACAACTCATGCAGAAATGACCTATTTGACATTCATGTACAAAATAGCAGCGTTAGATTTCATCATAAAAGACCAAACAGAGATGTTGCAAAGCCGAATACTGACGACATTGCAGGAAGTACATCGTAAATACATTCAAATAGGCCAACAAGATAAGGTAACATCCAAAATACAAATCAAAATCGAAGGTCAAATTCGTAATATTGATATTGATGAGATTTACTTTTTTGAAGCCTCACCCACAATACATAAGATAATCGCACATCTTGAAAACGAGCATCTAGAGTTCTACGGACGTCTAAAGGATTATGAGGGTGTGCACGAAACCCTATTTCGTTGTCATAAATCGTTTATTGTAAATCAATCTAAAATCAAGAGCATTGACTATAAAAGCCGGATTATCTATCTAGAAAACGAAGAAACGTGTTTAGCCTCGGCACGGTTAATTAAGGGATTGAAAAGCAAACATTGTAATCATTCTCCGTGGAATTAAATTATTAATAGTAACCCATCTTTTAACTAGCCTTCTAGCAGTTCAGCTGCTGAGAAGGCTAGTTTTTCGTAAGCCCCCAATGAATACCATTCATTCTCCGCCCCTTTTTCGGATTCATTTGCTAAGTTAGTAGGTTTTTAAAGCTATTCATGTTCATTATTCTCGTCTTGTTTTTTATCCATCTTCTTCAATACTTCTCGTTGTTCATCCTGAGAGAAGTTCGTATACTAGACAGTTGTCTCAATCGTGTTGTCTCCTTTGACAGGTGGCCGTTATTTGACGGTTCTTTCCATTGTTAGTTGAATTTACGGGATTCAAGCAATAATAGTTTATTCCGTAGAAGTTCAAAACTGTTTCTGCCATACATGATACGTTTGATGGTTTTCAACTTATTTATGCTACCTTCAGCTAATCCGTTGTTATAGGGAAGCGTACATGCATTTTCAACCGCATCTATATCCTTTTTAATACCATTGAGAAAACTAGTCAATTCATTTAATTCAAGGGCTGCGGTCTCTGATATCCATGTATGTAACAACTCTTTATCTCCCGAATGAAGAATCTCCTTGAAGCGCCAAACCAAGCGAAGTAAAGTACCGACTAACGGATACTTCTGAACAACGTTTTTTACTTGTTCTGGGGAAATAGCTTTCACTTTATTTAGTGGCTTGTAGAGTAACTTTACCAGCCACTTTCTTTCCACAATCTCCGTGGAACCTGCGGTGACGTCATCTTCCAAATCACTTTGTAACCTTTTTTCTTTCGCTATGAATTGTCTAATCGCAGCTTCTGATCCTGTATATCCTTTTTTATAAATGGAATTATAGATTTCTTTATATGTTGTTCCTTTCGAGCGCAAGGCAATTACTTCATTTCTAAAAGGGGACAATTTTCCGGGGCGCTGTACACCATATTGACCATGGATAGGATTAAAATTGGGGGATAAGTAATTTTTTATTGTGCGTTTTGTATAGCCCGTCTCTTCAGCTATTTTTCTAATACTATATCCTTTTTCTTGTAATGCTTTCACTTCGTTGACTTTATCCATAATCCTCTGGATTGCTTCATTATGTTGACGACCACGTTGGGCCTCTGAATCTATAGGGATATCTTCTTCTCGCATTCTAATGTATGTTCGAATAGTTTGAAGGCTGCACTTCGTTTGCGTTCGGATATCTTGCTTAGTGAGACCTTGAGACGCTAGGGACTTGACCCAGAGGATTTTAGTACGTCGTGAAAGTTTACTCGTTAACAGTTCGTTCATCGCGTTCTGTTCCTTGGTCAATGGAATGACAATTCGCCCACTGATATGGTGGGCTTCAGGATGGGCTTCCCGAATAGCAGCGGCATAGGTAAAGGAGCCATCTCTTGAGACATATTTTATATTAGGAAAAAGAGAGAGCCAGATAACTACGTCTTCTTTCTCTCTTGATTCTATGAGATCAATGACTCTACCATTGGCTAGGTTCACCATGATGGTACCGTAACACTTTCTCTTTTTCATTGCGAAATCATCGATACAAATAGCTTCAATATCGTCATTATTTATTACCAGTATGCTTTTTTTTTTGATAATTACAGATTGTGCTCTTTTTAACGTCGACTACGTGTTTCGATAGATAAACTGCAGCAGAGACAGAACTTTGTGCCAGTGAAACTTCCAGAATGGTTTCTTTCAATCGTTTGGTTTTCTTCGCTTTATTGTCTATAAAAGAAAAAGTTTCGGCAAATGTCGTCCGATGACATGACGGATTATCACAAAACATTTTTCGATTAGATAGCTTAATAACTACCTTTTTATCTTGAATCGGCAAATCTTGAAAGTTTCGGTTATAGCGAGAGTGGACTCGAGAAGATACACTTTGACAGGAAGGGCACACACATTCTTTTCGATTAGATGTCGCAAAGAAATAAATGAAATTTGAAGATATGTCCGTACCTGTACAAATCAAATTTCCGTCAAGTAATGTGATGAGTTCATCCATAAAGCAATCCCTCCTACATTCTTTTCCACTCTATTATAACGGAATATACCACCAATTCAACCAACGGTGGAAAGAACCATGAAATGCATCCCAAAAGTTAGAGTCAAAATCTAATTTTTGGGGTGTTTTATTATGGCTTAATGCTGATTCTTTTAAGCTCATGTTTGTAATTGATAGCCCGCTTATTTTGGGGTCGACCACTATGCATCGCACAAAGACAAACAATTTACAGGAATGAATAAACATACAAAAAAGCAATGATTCACCAATTTAACGACTATTATCCTGTTATTGTGAAATGTGTAGAATATACTGATTAATTGAACGCTGGTATCTGAAACTTTGTTAAGATGATACTCGAAGGGATGATTCAACATGGAGTTTAATCTTGGTAATGGTGCCATTCTGGGAAGCGGTCTATACAATCTTTCTTTACCTGAATACGAGAATAGCTTCAAAGTAAATATAAGAGTGCCTACCGACCATACGGTTTACATCTGTATGGTTGGCGGGTACTCTTTATTTTTTCCTTAATTCCAAATCGTATACTGCGGACAACCATTTGTTTCATTCGTTTCTGAAAAAATAAAAGTCTATGGCATTGAAGTATTGCCGTCAATTTCACAAGACAATTTTCAGGTACCTGTGCACGAAACTATTCTGGTAAATCACTACAATTACATATTTATGAACTGGAGATTAGATAGGTACATGATAATCTAATCTCTATTGGTATTATATACAATTGTGTTCGTCGTTGTTTGTTGCAAAGCTACCGTAGGCTTATTCAATAAAATTACGACATTTTTTCGAATTAACTTCTGTAAACTGTTTTATAATCGTTTTCCTTCTTCTCAACATATAATGATGAGAACTTAATTAAAAGGAGTGAAATAACATGGGTTATTTCCCATCAGAGGGGACAATGAGACCTCAATCTCCTCCCCCCTCCTATAGACCATCAAAACCTTCTACATCGTATATTATCGACTGCCAATATCAATATACTTATGTATGGCTTAATAATGGAGAACAGTTCTGGTTCTACCCAACTCGCGTGGAGTATGAAGGAGCAACTGGATATAGATGGAACGGCGCGGTCTGGGTTTACTATGCAATTGATGCAAGAAATATAGATGCTGTAGCTTGTCCTCCTATCCCAACACCATACTAAAATATTGAAAAAGTCTTAACTTGACTAGTATTAAAATATAACATTATTCAACATACTTAAAGTTTTGGAGGTATTGTATGACAAATTTTTATTCTTTTCATGGAACTGTCATGGTGATTGGTGATTTTTTAACAGGTCAAAATGGTGAAAGTGAAGGCTGTTATAAATTATTTACTGTTGAAAATGAATTGGGTGCAATCGTAAACTTCGTCGTTTCACCCTCTACTTACTTTGTTGACCATGAAATGATAGTAGTAGGAGATCGTTTGACAGGATATTATGACGGAGATGCACCTGCTCTCCTTATTTACCCACCACAATATCAGGCACTTGTTATGGTAAAAGATAACCCAAATCAAAATGTAAAAGTCAATTACTTTAATAACCAATTAGTGAGTAGTGACGGACAATTACAATTAAATTTATCTCCATTTACCCAAATAATATTAACAAACGGGCAACTCTTTTCAAGATATCCGGCGAACCGTGATCTAATTGTTATCTATGGACCTACAACCAGAAGTATCCCTGCTCAGACCACACCCTATAGAATAATCGTTATGTGTTAGGCGTAATATTATTTAAAACTCGTTCAGTTTATGGCGAGTTTCAAATAATATTTTGTTCTTTCCACAACCCTATAAAATTGATATTCCTTCTTCATACGAATAGGACAGGTTTTGAAGTTATCGCTCCTTTTTCACCGCGTTCACATAAGTACATGAGGCTTTCACCTCATACTGCGTTCCAACCAATCCAAAAAACCAATCATTTTGAACCTGTTCCCATTCCTCGCTCTTGTTCAGTTCAACAAGTAATGCTCCCCTTGTCTCAATCACTGGGCATACAACCGTTGTTGTACCAATTACTTTTTCTTGGCCAGTTGATCAGTCAGTCATCACCAAATTACAGTCAATTCGTTTTGCCTCTTGATCGATGACACTTTGATAACGGTAAATAAATTACTTTTAATAAAAAAAACGAGTACCAGGTTCTAAATTAATTCAGAGTTGAATTAAAACCTGGTACCCTTCACTTACACTCAAAGAATACTTTTCATCGTGGGAGAATATATACAGAATAGGAAGCTAGATATTTACTTTCTGGTGAAGGGAGAATTTCATGAGTAATTTAGTAAATGACAATCTGTATGAAACGAGAAATAACTTAGTAAAGGAGATTACTTCATTAAGTAATTCTCAATTTAATGGTAGGCTTGGTATGAATATGTGGAGTATAGCACAAGTTTGTCATCACTTAGTTTTAGTGGAACAGGCAACAATAAAGGCTATTGCATGGGGATTAAAAAAGGTTGATAATACTCAAACAGAACGTAAAAATGTTCATTATTTGTTGGATCGAACGAAAAAGTTTAAAGCTCCTGAAATCGTTGAACCAGATGTAGAACCATTTGAAGTTCAGTCAATCATTGATTTGTTAAACGATTCGAGAAAAAAATTTCTGACATTCCTTAGTACAATAGAAGATAAATATTTATTGGTGGAAAAATCATTTAAGCATCCTGCCTTAGGTGAATTACCACTTGACCAATGGATTGAACAGATATATTTGCATGAACAGCGACACACAGAACAAATAAAAGAGATAAAATTACTTTTAGATGCGAGGCACTAAACTTATGATTATCAAAAGATTTCTGTTTAAGTAAAGTAGAAAAAGAATTTTAACTTTTGAAGAAATGTACTTAAAGTAACGGGCTCTATGATAATACCCCTCCTTATGTAAATACTCTAATCCTTCTAATATATCGTTAAAAATAAGCCGTAGTCGCTCATAATCTGTGGAAAGCTATGGCATTAGACTTATAAGGCTAGTTTTTGACATTTTATTATGTCACACAATTTCATTGGGTTTTTAAAAGAATAGTAGCACAAACCATGGCCATGGTTTGTGCTACTATTTTTAATTTGTTTAATACGCCTTTATTTTTGCCTACGAATCTGTCATTACATAGAGTTGATAGAGGTCGAATCTCTGTTCTCTATGGCTGTTGTGAGCGAAGTAGCTCATTCATCATACGGTCGTATTTGCATGTCATCAAGCATATTACACAAGCTTTCTAGTGCTTTTTCTGGATTATTGTAATATGTGCTGCCTTGTAGGCCCCGTTTTGTATTAATTCCAAATCGTATACTGCGGATTTACAGTTGTTTCATTCATTTCTGAAAATATAAATGTCCAAGGCATAGAAGTATTTCCGGGAATTTCACAAGGTAAGCTAAACGTAGCATTGGCTTGTTGTTTGCCTTGTTCATTATAGGAAATGACTGTATTGTCAAAGCGGAAATTTAACTTCTCGAAATTGTGAATGAGTACGGTAATCAGCTGTTCACCTTTATGATTGCGAGCTTTCCATAAGAATGACAGATGGACGCCGTCTTGTAGCTGTTTTGTTTGTTGTAGGAAATGATGCATCATTTTTTCGCGATCAGTAGGGGCAATTGTTTTGTCCCATGCAGGTTCAAAATAGAGTTTTTGCATCGTCGTGGTCATCCGCCTACCTCTCAATATCGTTGGCGAACTCTTTCTCCGTACTTCCGGCGGGAACGCTCTGAAATGATTGCAGTGATTTTAGCGAAGATTTCTATGATCTCCAGTTTTTTGGGGGAGATGCGGAACCTATCTCCGTGTCCCGTGCTGTATTTAGTCTAATTCTGATTCTAAAACTGGTTGTAATAAAAGACGGACTTCATCCGTTGATTTTGTATTCATTAATTGGTTTCTCAGTTCGCCTGCACCACTAAATCCTCGAACATAGATTTTGAAAAAACGATGAAGTTGCTTGAATGAACGCGGTTCGATTTCTGTTGAATATTTATCGTGAAGTTCTAATTGTAAAAGTAATAAATTGAGAAACTCTTTCACACTATGCTCTTTAGGTTCTTTTTCAAAAGCAAATGGATTCGTGAAAACGCCGCGGCCAATCATGACACCGTCAACGCCGTATTGTTCTACTAATTTTAACCCGGTTGCACGGTCAGGAATATCTCCGTTAATGGTTAGTAACGTATTTGGAGCGATTTCGTCTCGTAGTTTTTTGATTTCGGGGATTAGTTCCCAGTGTGCATCTACTTTACTCATCTCTTTTTTTGTACGAAGGTGAATGGAAAGATTCGCGATATCTTGTTTCAATATATGTCCTAACCACTCGCGCCACTCGTCCACAAATGTGTAACCCAATCTTGTTTTAACACTAACTGGTAAGCCACCTGCTTTTGCTGCTTGAATAATTTCTGCTGCAACTTCAGGATGCCGTATTAATCCAGAACCTTTGCCATTGGCTGCGACGTTTTGTACTGGACATCCCATGTTTAAATCGATACCTCTAAACCCGAGTTTTTTCATATCAATACTCATCTGTTTAAAAAACTCAGGTTTATTGCCCCAAATATGTGCGACAATCGGTTGTTCATCTTCTGTGAACGTTAACCGCCCACGTACACTGTCTCTTCCTTGAGGGTGACAATAACTTTCTGTATTTGTGAATTCTGTGAAAAATACATCGGGTGCTGCTGCTTCACTAATGACGTGGCGAAACACAACGTCTGTGACATCTTCCATTGGTGCTAATATAAAAAACGGCTTCGGTAAATCAAGCCAAAAATTATCTTCGTTACTCATTTTATATCCTCCTGTTGCAACAATAAAAACAATATTCATCTATTGCAAGATCTTTTACTCATCATACATATTATCATTTCTTGTAGTTGGATGCACTGATACACTTCTCGAAAATGAATCCAAAAGAGAAGACATTTTCAAATGGTGTTACAGTTTGCCGGACATGCTTATTAAAAAAATGCTAAGTAGGGTAGGACTCTATTGTACGAACAACTAGCCTTTTTAAGAGGTGCTTCTAAATAGTTAAATTAAACAGGACCGATGTATTCAAGTTATCCTAATTATAATGAGCTACATCGATCTTGCTGAATATATCAGTTGATGTGTGGGTTTTAACCTGTATTTCACAAACGGTTCAGATTTGTGGAGAATCCGAAATGCATATCACTTTAGTAAAAGGGCAATAATATAGAATAAGATAGAATGTTTTATATTTATCATTTAACCAAAAGGTTGAATATAAATGAGAAGTTTGTTATATTTAACTACATGGTTAACCATGATGAAAATCAATTAAATGTAATTTTTCAAGCTTTAGCTGATCCAACAAGAAGAGAAATCGTTCATATGATGGCTCAAAAAGCAAGGACAGTTTCAGAGTTAGCAGAGCCTTTTGATATGTCTTTAGCAGCTATATCTAAACATATAAAGGTTCTGGAACGAGCAAATTTAGTAGAGAGGAGTGTAACGGGAAGGACGCATATCTGTAGCTTAAATGCAGAGTCATTGTCTCAGGCTACTGAGTGGCTCCGTTTTTACGAGAAGTTTTGGAGTCATCGTTTTGATATTCTGGAAAGTGAGTTATTGAAAGCAAAGAAGAAGGAGCACTAAATCATCGGAAGGGGAATTTTATGAATAACATCTCAGCTACATCATTAGTAATGAAAAGAGAATTTAATGTAAAACCTGAAAGAGTTTTCGACGCATGGCTGAATCCAGAAATGATGAGAAAATGGTTTTTTACATTGGAAGGCACGAATAAGGTGACGCAAAATAATCCTCAAGTAGGCGGTACTTGGGAAATTGTTGACCATAGGGAAGGACAAGATTACCGTGCGATTGGGGAGTACCTTGAAATTGATCCTCCGAAAAAAATCGTGTTCACTTTTAAGATGCCACAATTCAGCGAATTAGAAGATACGATTACAGTTGAGCTAAAAGAACTCCAACAAGGCTGTGAGATGACGTTCACACAAGTGATCCATGTGCCTCAAGAAGAGAATTGGACAGAGTCCGATATCGAAAAAGCTCTTGGCGAAACGCATGATAGCACTGAACATGGCTGGAATTATATGTTTATGGGGCTTAAGGAATTATTGGAGACAGGAAAAATTAGCTATACAGGTTAAGAAACATTTTAGACCTTAAAAGTTGTGTCAACGAACGTGTTTAATGAACAAACGGGTGTCGTTTGATTCAAGATGAGAAGTTACTCGAGTTTTCATTAACATTCGCTCTTATATTTTTGGGGTGTAAACAGGTAGTTGAAACAAGGTAACAACAATAAAGTCTATGTGAAGAAGGGAAAGCTAAATATGAAAAAGGTTACACCATTTTTAATGTTTCAAGGCGGTATTGCCGAAGAGGCTATGAATTACTACATATCACTCATCGAGGATTCAGAAATTAAAAGCATTACTCGATACGGGGCTGATGGACCTGGAAAAGAAGGTACAGTTGTACAAGCTGTATTCTCGTTAAAGGGGCAGGAGTTCATGTGTATCGACAGCCATGTTGATCATGAATTTGCGTTTACCCCGTCTTTTTCTATCTTTCTAACGTGTGATACCGAAGAGGAAATTGACAGCCTTTATGATAAAATGATGCAAAATGGCACAGCACTCATGCCTATCAATAACTATGGGTTCAGCAAAAAATTCGGATGGCTGAATGACCAGTTTGGCATATCCTGGCAGTTGAACTTACCAGAGTAATCTGGTTGCAAATGATATATGAGATATTTCACAAACGAGCATGATTGAAATGATTTTGTGTCAGAAACAGGCCAGAATGTGATATACCGCTAAGAAGGAAAAAGAATTAATAATAATTGTATTTGAGCCACAGGGTTATTTTAAATAACTTTTTGGCTTTTTTGTATTATGCATTATACTAAACAACTATTTAATTACTTCTCTTGGGGAAGTGATCAAATGGGATAACTAATTAATTTTAGGCACCTTTGCGTTGCACAAAGACAACAACTCAATAAACATGAAAAAAGCACAGATGCCCCAGTTCATCCTATTATTAAGAAGTAGCAGAACGGAATATCAAGGCATGTGAATGTGACTAAATTGACCTAGTAAATTCTTGGTTGTATGATGTTAATCCTTTTCCTGCATAACTTAGTGAGAATAAGGGAAAGTAATGATAGACACTGCTTAAAGTAAACATAGCACTGTTAAAAAGGCATAAATAATCGTGTGTATGATTAGTTTTTAATACGATAGCCCCAAAAAGTATAGAAAGGTGATGAATAAGATGGGGGTACATCAATATTTTAAAAGCTTATCTGATTTAGAACAAATTATTCGTTGTCCAGGAAAGTTTAAATTTCAGGAGCATTCTGTCGCCAGTCATTCATTTAAAGTTACGAAAATTGCTCAATTTCTTGGAACAGTCGAAGAGGAATCTGGACAGAAAGTGGATTGGAGAATCTTATATGAAAAGGCATTGAACCATGATTACGCGGAACTTTTTACAGGAGATATAAAGACGCCTGTAAAATATGCTTCGAAAGAGTTGAAGCAACTATTCAGTGAAGTAGAGGAAGAAATGACAAGAAAGTTTGTAGAAAAGGAATTACCATATGAGTTTCAAGCCATTTATTTGGAGCGACTTAAAGAGGGTAAAGATGAGACATTGGAAGGGCGCATATTATCTGTTGCTGATAAAATAGATTTGCTTTATGAAGCATTTGGTGAGATTCAAAAGGATAATCCAGAGCCATTGTTCATAGAGATATACGAAGAAGCATTAAGGACAATACTGCTGTTTCAAGATATGAACTGTGTAGAATACTTCCTAGAACATATTCTAACGGATATGCTGAGTGAACGATTTACTGAACATGGCGAGTTGACGGGTATTGCAATGCGGATAATTGAAGAACATGGAGGTTGAAAAAAATACATAAAAATAGCCAGTTCTAAAGCAAACCAACGTACAATGCTAAACCTCCATAATGGGGCTAATTTCTTGAATAACACTTAATGAACCTCCCACGACTGAAGTCACGGGTGTTCTCGGCATAATCATAAAATAAAGTAGATATGTATGTTAAACTATAATTAGAATTATGAATTAATTTGTGTGGTAATAAAAAGTGGGAAAAATAACGATTAGGGAAAAGGGGATTGAAAATGAATGTAAGATTTCCAATTGGGGAGTTACAAGTTCCAGAAAAGGTAAAGTTAGAAAACATTCAAGAATGGCTAAAGGAAACTGCTACTTATACGAATCGGTTAAGAGAAACTGTTGACTCATTAAGTGATGAGGAGTTAAGCAGAACCTATCGTGAGGGTAGCTGGACAGTTCGTCAACTTGTTCATCACATTGCAGATTCTCAGTTGAACATGTATCAACGTTTGAAGTTGGCATTAACAGATGAGAATCCAACAGTACCAGATTTTGATCAAGAAAAGTGGGCAATTCAACCGGATACAAAGCTTCCTGTAGAAAGTTCTATTAAGATGCTAGAAGGTATAAATGAGCGCATCGTATCTTTAGGAAATAGCTTAACTGAAGCGCAATTAGATCGAGTTTTTACTCACCAGAAAAACGGTGAAATAACGGTTGCAACAAAAGTTGCAAAATTAGCTTGGCACGAAGAGCACCACTTAGCCCATATAAAAATCGCATTATCAAAGTAATATAGTATGTATGAAATTGGCTTGTCGAACTTCGATAAGCCAATTTATTTTTTAAAAAGTAAGGAATTATAAAATGTGCCATAAGATTATTAAAGGTTAAATATATAGATGGTGAATGAGAAAACGAACAATTCATAGGATGCATAAAGTATCGAATGAAATTAGAAATTGTAGTAAATAATCCTCCCATATAATTGTATCGTCCTTTTCAGGTTCATCGGACCATCGATTGTTGAATAACACAGGAGGTTTTCAAGAAAAATATGGGGGAAAAGATGAAAAAAACAATAAGAGCAAGTGTGTGTGATAGAAAAGGGCTCTAATTGTGACCAAAAATAAAATTAAAAGGTTTTCATAATCGGGCACTTTTCTAAAACAGGATTGACAACCTTGTGTATGAACCATATAATACACTTAATGTGTATGAACCACTTAGTACATACGCTAGAAAATCATGTGTATGCACCCAAGAACGTATAGGAGTTGTTTCGATGAATGTAAATTTTAACAATCGCGACCCGGTCTATTTGCAGGTTGTTCGGTATTTTAAAGAAAAAATTGCAATAGGCGAATTAGTACCTGGTGAAGAAATACCATCTAGACGGGAGTTGGCAAACAGGGTGAAGATAAACCCTAATACCGCACAACGAGCGTATAAGGAAATGGAGGAACAGGGTTTGATCCATACCGAACGGAATCATCCGAGCAAAATAACAACCGATGAAAAGATACTAGGTAAGGTTAGAGAAGAGTTGCTTGTTGAGGCAGTTGAAACGTTTGTAACATCCGTTCGGTCTATTAAAGTTCCAGTTGATGAATTATTGAACTTGGTAAGAACAAAGTACACAGATAATAACGATGATAAGGGGGTATAAAAATGATTGAAGTAAAAGAGATTACAAAGAACTATGGCCGGAAAAAAATATTAAAAGGTGTGTCTTTTACAGCCAACAAAGGTGAAATAACTTGTTTACTTGGAATTAACGGTGTTGGCAAAACAACCATTTTAAATGCCATTATGGCACTTACCCCGATTAACAAAGGGCAAATATTAATCAACGGAGAAACCATTAATAAAAACATGTTTGAAAAAATCACTTTTATTCCTGATGCAATAACGATGCTGCCACAGATGAAAATCTCTGAGGCAATGGATTTTATGAATGATTTTTATACATGTTGGAACCAGAAACGTGCAACAGAACTGCTTGGTTTTTTAAGATTAAATGAGCAGGATAGAATATCTTCCTTATCAAAAGGAAATACGGCAAAGGTCAATTTGTTACTGGGTTTAGCAATGGATGTTGACTTTGTATTAATGGATGAGCCATTTTCAGGAATTGACATGTTTAGTCGTGAAGAAATTGCCAAAGTGTTCACGAGTCATTTAATTGAAAATAGAGGCGTTATCATAACGACACATGAAATAGGTGATATCGAACATTTAATCGATAAGGTTGTGCTATTAGATGAAGGGATTGTTATCAAGGAGTTCAGCGCGGAAGAAGCTCGTGAAAACGAAGGGAAATCTGTGGTGGATGTTATGAGAGAGGTGTATCAGAAATGAAGAGCTACTTGAAGCTGGTCAATTTTGAATTCAATCGTTTTGCAAAAATATTTGCAGTCCTACTAAGCATTACGCTAGTTGTACAAATTGCTGGAGTCATTGTGTTGTCGAAAATCTACCTAAACATGGCCAATGAAAAAATATATGAGGAGTTTATGCCCAAAGCAGAATTCTTATTAAACTATGGCCAAATGAGTTTCCTGGCGGTTATCAGAAGCGTATGGTTCCTTGGTCCAATCGCTTTATGTATTGCCGGTGTTGGGTTCTATATTTTCCTGATCTGGTATCGCGATTGGTTTGGAAAAAATACATTTATTTATCGATTATTAATGCTACCAACAACTAGATTGAATGTTTTCTACGCAAAGATAACAAATATTCTACTAGCGACGTTTGGCTTTGTGGCATTTCAACTTATTTTGATTCCAATAGAGACAATGGTTTTTAGATGGATGCTGCCAAAGGAATTCCGAGTGGATATGAGCGTCAAAGAGATTGTTAGCAGCATGCCTGAATTACAAATACTTTTTCCAAATAATTTTCTTGAAATGATATTGTATTATGGAGCAGGGTTAATGGTTGTGTCAATTCTATTTACTGCAATCTTATTTGAAAGAAGCTTTAGGTGGAAGGGCATTTTTGTTGGGATTTTGTTCAGCCTAGTAGCTGTTGCTGTATTTATATCACCTCTTCTTTTGCAAGAATTTGTACTAAATGACTATTTCTATCCACTAGAATTATTTGTACTTGAAATAGTAATGGGATTAATCGTACTCGCAGGATCCATTTGGACGAGTGGATTCTTATTAAAAAACAAGATAACTGTATAAGGAGTGTGTGGAGATGAAAAAGTATTGGAAGTTTACTTCAATTATTGCAGTTATTATGCTAAGCATTGGAACGTTTTATGTTAGTGCTGCTAATTCGGCAACACAATATCCTGAGTTTGTGATTATTAAGAAGAGCGGTGATGCTGAAGAAATAAAACCTTTGGCGCTGGAAGGATTCTATCATGAAGGGGGATCTATGAGTTATGTAAACACTCACTTGAAAATTACCTCTGATGGTTCGGATTATAGAAACGAGAGTTCGATTATTGACTCGGTTATAGGACACCCCGCACCAATGATTCAGGAGTTACAGGAGAAACATCGTAATTTCATGAGAGGGAAAGGCCAAAGCGTAGTTTCGTTTTTTGAGAACAATAAGTTGCTATCTTATGCAGAAGTGAAGTATAAAACAGGTTCATTTAAAAATAGAGATTTTAAATTCGCCATATCCATATTAGACAAAGATAATGGCAGTACATCTTCCTTCTCTATTGAAGTTCCAGACAGCTCAGCAATTGAACATATATTTGTTGAAGACGTCCAGGTGGTTGATAACGAACTAAAAGTGATTACCCATAATAGTATTAGAGAGAATGACAAATATATTAATGAAAAACATATCTACTCTTTCGACATATCTACTGAAAAAATAAACAGTAATGAAACGATTTTATCCATCCCTGAACAACAAGACAATGACCATACCTATGCAGACCTAATTCAAACAAGCCATAATCAAGCGAATGAAAATCTTTTATTCATACAAACTCAAGAGAAAATGATACAAGATGAAGAATCGGATAGGCTAGAAGAAACAATTCAGGAGTTAATTTATTACAATTTAAAAACAAAAGAAAAAGAGAAAATTGATCTGCCGGACAGTTTGAAAGATAATCAAATCAGTTTTTTTGATGGTTCAACGATTTATTTCTCGAAATTAAGTGAGGAAAATTTGGTTGTAACTCCTTATAGTATTGAGAACGATCAAGTTGGTAATGAACTTACTATACAGCTATCACACGAAACAAGTAATGGTGAACCACCAATTATTATCATGAAAGACGGTAAGTTATATGTGACAACACATGTAACGAATTTTAAAACAAAGGCTAGCATCACTGTTATTGATTTGAAAACTATGAATACAATTTACCAGGGTGAAGTAATCAGAAAAGATTACCCTGAAAGTGCAGAACAATTTGAATTATATTTATATGATATGATGATCAAATAAGTTATTAAACGGACTTGCTATAGATTCTATAGCAAGTCCTTTTGTCTGGTTTAAAGTGACAAATTGACCTTTTCAATGGTATCGATCCTGTCCCCTGTCTCTCTTGAAAATAACTTTTAATCTTTATTAACGTTGGCAGGCGCAATTTAAAATAAGAATTTGCGCCTGCCAACGTTCAATTTGTAACTTTTAAAAATAAATGTCGTCGAATGTAGAAAGGAGTGCAAACTATGAGAAAAATAAATCTCGCAGTTGCCCTAAGAAAACATTAAATTGAATTCTAACAATGAAGATTTGCAGGTTCTTTGACATAACATAATGGTGATTGTACTTCGGATGACACACCAAGAACTTTTGTCATTCAGGGCGATAAAGACATATCTAAAGATATAAAGAAGGTAGTTATTACGCAAAGCGGCACTGAAACCGAAGTACCGATTGAAAAGTAAAGTTTGATATAAGCGGCTTTATTTATACCATATACTTTATATTCTGTAATCGGTAGCGTTAACAGAATTAAGAAAATACCTGTTTTTTCATTTACGGAAACCGTGTATGTCAATCCAGGAAAGGCGGCTGAAAGAAAATGAAATCAACACTCAAAATACCCATAACCCCCATAGCGAACCTGCATGAAGAGATGAAACACGCGACTCCGCTTTCGATTGCAATCGGACATCATAACGATGTATTCGTTCTTCTGGCGGAAGAGCAGCCTCCTTTAATTAACGGGATGTTCCCTGCAACGGTTACGGAAAATAGCTACAGTTATCAAGTCATTCATCTGAAGGATGGGCGGAAGACTGTGCTGGACTTGTCGGAAGAGACGTGGAATTATCATTACGTACAGCCGATTGATGAAGGGCATATACTGCTTGTCTGTGCGCGGTCATATTACCATGACGCGCAGAATATTGAAGAAAACGCACGAGTGTATGATGAAAATGGACATTTGATCCGGTCATTTTGTTTAGGTGACGGCATTGAGCATGTGTACGTGACAAAGAATCAGGAGATTTGGACAGGGTACTTTGATGAAGGGGTTTTCGGAAATTATGGCTGGGAGGAACCGGTCGGCCGCAGCGGTCTCGTTGGTTGGAATGCGTCTGGCCGTAAGATGGATTCGCTTGAGGAGGACAGAGAATATTCCATTTTTGAGTGTTTGGCGCTGAATGGTGTAGCTGACGGCGGGATTTGGTTTTTCTTTAGCATTGAATCGAAGATAGGAGTGCGGAAAGAGGGGCGGACATTGTATTATTCACCCGGAGATATTGGTTTCCGGGCGTTTGCGGTAAACGGAGAAACGGTCGTTGCGCACCGCGGTATAGGAGGGCGGAAACTTTTTGAGCTGCAGCGTGAAGGCGATGAATATAAGACTGTCCGTGAAATCGAACTGATGAAGCCAGATGGTACGCCTGTCGAACCGCAATTAGTAAACAACCGGGAGAGCATGCTACTGTTTTTGGACGGAGTTGAGCTGTATATGTATGAAGCGAAATCGGAAACGTGACGAAAAGCAGCTGTCGTGCGAATATTCAGTCAATTGGATGTACCACCTACATTCGAAATCGGGACGTAGAGGTGCTATTTAGGTAAGTAGTGGCTGTGTGATATTCAATTCAAGCACTACTTCCGTAAGCTTCTTGATTTGCATCGCGCACAGGCATCGGAAACATTTTGTATTGGGAATTTTATTATTAGATATTTCAAGTTAATGCTGAGAAATTAAATTGAGATACCAAGTATGGAAACAGCCATAAAATCTTAAGGAAATTAGTAAAAGTAGTAAATAACGAATCCCTGCCGTATAATTACAGATAATAGTCGGAATAGGTAGTCGAATTTAAAGATTTATGGAAATCAATAATAATAATATTTTTGTGACATTCGCGATGCCAAAAAAATAAGTATCAAATCGTTCGATAAATGGGCGCATTTCCGGAGTTTAAGGATATGCGCCTATTCAGCATTTAGGTCAGATTATGTAAAAATGCCATTTACACTAATGAAGTAGGATGATGGCTTATAGGGGAGCACTTAAAATGATAGTCATTATCACCATTCTAGTTGCTATTCTAATTTTAAATCAAATTATTATTCAAAAGCTAATATCAAAGTTGAATATAGAGGAATCTGAATTAAATAAAAAATACGTAAACAAATTACATAAGTATGTTGAGGGGATACTCTATTGGACTAGTTTTATTGTGATGATTATAGTCGTAAATGAATTCCTACATCTTAAAATATTGATTTTTGTGGGTATCGTTGTTGTGTTTGCTTTTCGCACCATAATGGAATGGATTTTCACAAGAGAAAGTAAAACATATCTTCTTAGTGCTGTAACTTGTGTTTTATTTGTTTTGTGATTGATTACTTATGGGGTAACAGATTACTTTAATATTATTTAAGAAATCGAGAGCGATAGTTGAGGAAATATGTGCTGAATTCGGGTCATTTAATCGGAGAACTCTTTGTAGTAATTCTAAGCCTCTTTGTTTATTAGGCAAGTTTAGGAGTGAAATTGTTCATTAGGAGATAGGGTCATGTTTAAGAAGAAGGATGCGGTTGTTTTGGTGTTATCCCTATTGGCTATTTGGATATCACTTAGTGAATTCTTGAGAAGGGACATTTTGGTTTCTAATTTATTTGCGCTTCTGTTCCTTATCGTTTCACTGTACTTGTTTGTTGTAACAGTAAAGGACCTTTTCAGGAAAGAAGATTGAGCAGTGCAAATATTATTAGTTGTTATTAAGGATAATATTTCAATGATTTATTAAGGTAGCGGATTAGTGCATATAAGTCCTATAAGGAGTTGTTGTTTTTGGTTGACAAAGAAACGCAGATAAAGATACTGCTTTATGGAAATGCATTAGATTTTGCTTGTGAAACTCTGGGTGTTAAAAATATGAGACACCATAAGTACTCTAAAGTATTTACGGTTAGTAAAGAAGAAGTATATGAATATATCGCAATCAATGGTATACCACAGAGTGATTCAACGAGTAGATATTCTATGGCGGAAGGCTTCCATTTTTTTGAGGAAGAAGGTAAATGGTATACCTTTTTTAGAGAGAGAGGTTATATCTCCCATGAAAAAAAAATTGATGATTATGAGATGGTAAATAATACATAGTACTTACATTGCTACAATTATCTGGTACTGGACTCTATTAGTAGTTTTTTAGCAAACAGGCGTGATTATTGAATAAACCGCCTTGAGATGATGGGATGACTTAGAGGCAACTAAATATAATAAACGGGTCAAATTGTGGAGGGGATTCTGTGTTTTGGATAAAATATGGTTTGATTGTGGTACTAGTTTTGGTTTGTACTTCAATAGCTAAGCTTCTTCTGAGGAAGCTTTTCAAAATTGAGAAAGTGAAAAAAGAGTTTTTTTCTTATAATTATATAAATGGGCTACATCGGAAAGTGGATAAGGGTTTGAAACTATTTTCCACAGTTATTATGATACTTATACTTAGTGTAATGTGGTTTTATTTTGAAGAGTTCAATTACCTGATTTTAATTGCAGTTATCATTTTTGCGGTGTTGGACTACCTGGTAAGAGCATTTTTTGAGTGGAGATATACACAGTATCCAAAACAATCTATTTTAACTTTAACCGAGATGTTTTTAGTTTTAATAGCAATAATAATCGTATTTCAATTTGAATTATTCGTTTAAACAAACGGATGCGATAGCTGAACAAATATGTACCACAATAAGGCCAGATTGCAAATAAGAAATACGAGAAAATATAAGTTGGTCTTGCTGAATAGGTATGCAGTGACAGTGTGATAATCAATTCAAGCACTACTTCCGAAAGGTCTTTGAATTGCATGGGTACCGGACACAAGAGGTGACGCCTCAATCGGGCTGTTTGGTTTTCCAATACGTATTTCTGAAGGGACCAAATTAAAGCTTCTCCAAATATAAAAAAATGACCCACTTTGGTCCGCATGCGAAGAGGCGTGGTGGGTTCTGATGATTTTATAAGTGAAGGGTACCAAGTTCTCATCAAATTCTAAATTGTTTTAGAACCTGGTACTCGAAATTATTCAACAAAAGGGCACATTTCCTGACTAAGGATCTGTGCCCTTTTAGATTTGGACTAGTTGTTTAGTAGTGATTGGTGAAAATTGGGGAATGTGAAGAAATGTACTAACAGGAAAGGTTGGTTCAAGAATTTACTTAATGACGAGTGAATAAATCTACGGCGATTATGCTAATAATAAACATTGACGTGACACCAATTGGTGACATATAATAAAGACACTAAATGGTGTCGTATTTAATAAGGGGGGAGGTTTTGAGCGAGAAAAAACAAGAGCGTGATGTGTATGCAGCAATCGCAGACCCAACAAGACGTCAATTGCTACGTTTGTTGGCAGATGCAGGGGAATTGCCTTTGTACGAACTGACTGCCCAATTTCAAATGGGGCGTACTGCAGTTTCTAAACATTTGGCTATCCTTAAAGAAGCTGGTCTGGTCACAGTTCGAAAGGTTGGAAGGGAAACAAGGTATCGAATAAATGCAGCTCCCTTGCAAGAAATTAAAGACTGGGTCTCTTTTTACGAGAATTTTTGGGTGGAAAAAGTGTCACATTTAAAAAAACTATTATCGGAGGAATAGACAATGGCAGACGTAACATTAGATTTTCAATTTACAAGTTCAATTGAGCAAGTGTGGAAGGCATTAACAGATTCAGATATGTTAGCAAAATGGATATGGAAAAATGACTTTAAACCAGTTGTCGGAGAAGAATTCCAATTCCGTTCTGAGCCAAATGAATGGTGGGATGGAATCGTTAAAGGTGAGGTACTCGAAGTAGAGGAGCCTCGTATATTATCTTACACTTGGGCAAGTGCTGGAGAAACCACTACGATTACATGGACATTGAAAACAGGTTCAGATGGTGCTACACATTTGCATTTTGAACAAACTGGTTTCAGTGAGGAAACTAAAGCAACCAAAGGAGCTATTGAGGGAGCCAAATATAGTTGGATGAATTTCGGTGAGCAACTCAAGAACATCTTGGAACAATAACCGCATTTTGCTTCAACTAAATGAATGGGATCAAGTAGTATAAAATAGGCAACGTTAAACAGATCACTAAATGGTCCATATTGCCAATTAGTGATCTGTTTTTCGATTTAAGGAGAATAGAATCATGAGCTTTATTCAAGATACATTATCAATATTCAAAAAGAGAGAATTATTATTTTTAGAAAGCAATAAAGAGTCTGAAGATGTGTATTCCTTTCTATTTGAAAAAGAGGAGGATTTAACCTGGGAAGCAGGGCAACACGGTTTGTTTACGATTACCCATAAGAAGATTAAAAAACCTATACGACCATTCACGATAGCATCTGCTCCCACGGAGAATATGGTTAGACTAACAATGCGTATTGGTGATCAACCAAGTGATTTTAAGAAAGCCCTGTTGGAATTAAAACAGGGGATGCGAGTTAAAATGAGTGGGCCGGTAGGGGGTTTTTATCTTAAAGATAACAGTCCTTCACTTCTAATTGCAGGCGGGATCGGAATTACACCGTTTCGGTCGATCGTAAAGCAATTAGAGGCAGAAGAGAATGGACGGGATCATAAAATACATCTGCTTTATTTGGATAGCAATCAATCATTTATATATAAAGATGAACTTGAAGGAATTGCTGACAATACTTCAATAGGTGTAACTTACCTTGATTCAAGGGATGAATTACATCAGGGGGTAGACAAGTTTACCAACTTATATAAGAACAGTGGTAAATACTATATCGCGGGACCGAAGTCAATGGTGGATGCAATTTCTACTTACTTACTAAATAATAATATTCCAAAACGAAATATCAAAAAGGATGCCTTTTTTGGGTATTAACAAGAAAATAATACAGGCAATCGGGCGTTTTAGCTAACTAAAAATATGTGCCAGATTGCGAATAAGAAGTACGAGAAAGTATGAAGTTGGTCTTGCTGAATAATTATCACTTGATACTTGTTGAGAGAGGTTAATTAAAATGAAAAATAAAGAATTAAAGGTGTTGGAAATACCGAAGTGGGGACGCTATTTACGTGGTAAATGGCTAGAAAACTTTGCTGGTCATCTAACAAATGAAGAACAAAAGGAAATATATATGGATTCATTTTTATGGCATCTTTGCAGTTACGAAAAGGTGAATTGTCTTGAAAAGGAAGAGGCCATAAAAGCATTCGATAGGCAAAAAAAGAATCAATGTACGATCTTTTATGAATTCACGAATGAAGCATTCTTAGTTCAAAATGCTGAAAATCTGAAAGTGAAGGACTTGCCATACGACGATTGGGATATGGATTACAGAGACATTTACGTTATGGATTGGGAAAATAACTGGACCTTTATTATAACGCATGAAAATGGCTGGATTGGACCATATTTTATTCAAAAACCCTAAAACTTACTTTCACAATCAGGTGCAATTGTCGAAGATCATAAGCTTAATTCCTCATTCAAGATACGGAGGAATTAGGCTTTTTATCTTTCAAAATCCTTAACGTTGTAAATTTGCACTTTCATGATGTTACCCCATTGGTAGACTTATTGGCAACGAGTGGTACATTCTTCTGGCCGTAATCATGACTAACGTGAAAAAATTTCATCACGTTGTCCCCTTTTTCGAATGGTTTGTCTATATATAGGGTGAAAGCATCGTTCGTTCAGGCAAAAGACGTCTTGCTGTCTTCAAAAACACTCGTTAGTAGGTAGAAATGTGTTTGTCGCCCTTGACCATGCGCTTACGCTTTTGTTGCTATTCACCAAAGGAGGATTCGTGATGAATTTATTAATCAAAGAGTCACCGCTTCAGGTAATTCCTTCGCTTGCGATGCAAGTTGGATTAAACGCGGCCATTTTACTGCAACAACTGCATTTTAGATCGCTCATCTCGACGAATGTGCGGGATGGGCATAAGTGGGTTTACAAAATATATTGGATTGCTTATGTCCCGAGGGCTGGCGCCCGGAGCCTAAACGACAAATCACTTTATACAAGTTTACTCTCGGTACGAGATTTTATAACTACCTAGGCTAAAAGAAAGGATGGCGTGAACATGGTATTTGTACAAGAAGTGTTTCAGTTGGCGATTGAAATGGACATGGTGCACTTGGCACATCGGACTTTTTGGGCAATTGCCGAGGGGAAAGTAAAAGTGGAGGAAGATTCCGAGCGACTGGTTGCAATCGACTATGACGACGAGGCGATTGCGAAAATGGTTGCGCGAAATCAGTTAAGCATTGGTCAGATTAAGCTGTACGTTGCCGAAACAACAAAGCCAGATCGATTCGCATTCTATTACAGTGAGAATGTTTTGGATGCGCACGCACTCCATCAGGACATGTTCCGAGAGACGCCAAAACGATTGACGAATGCCTCCTATTTAATGCCGATGCTTTTTCATTTCGATGAAACGGATGCTGCGAATATATTATATTTCCACCGCAACAATGTTGTCGCGTATCCATATTATTTAGGTCATGTCATGGCGGGGGAGCGGGTGTTGGCGCGGATGCGGGCTTGAGTTAGAGTAGCAAGACTAAATGTTTTGCTCTTTTTGTATGGAGAAAGTGAAACGTTTTGTCATCCGATTCGTATTAGAGATAACGGGTTTTATTGAAAAGGGTCTTCTAGTACGAGGAGGGATTAAATGAGACAGTTGTATATCAAGCAAAAGGTATTTAGTCTGGGCGGAAAATTTTCGGTTAAGGATGCAGAAGAGAAAGAAGTGTATTTCGTAGAAGGAAGCTTCATGCAAATACCGAAGACGTTTTCGATTATGGATGTGGCTATGCAGGAAGTGGCAATGATCACGAAAAAAACGTTTAGTTTCCTACCGACTTTTTTTGCCAAAGTACACGGCCAAGAAACGGTAACGATAAAAAAGGAATTTTCATTTTTAAAAGCACGTTATTCAATTGACGCGGCAGGAATTGAAGTACAGGGAAATTGGTGGGATATGGATTTCGAAGTGTACCGACATGGGGAACTGATTGGCGCTGTCAGCAAAAAGTGGTTCACATGGGGCGATAGCTACCAGTTGGAGATTCTAGATGATGAGATGGAACCACTACTCGTTGCGCTCGTTGTGGCAATTGACTGCGCAAAAGCGGCTCAATCTGCTGCAGCTGGGGGCGGGGTGTAACAAGACTATTAAAGTATCATTCCGATAAACCTCTGAGCGACGAAGTTTAGTGAAGGATTCTTATTGAATTCTGAATTGATTTAGAACACGAAATTACAGCATTTAAGCGATGTGCGGCAACGATATATATAACAAAGACGATTTCATCTAACTCTAGATGAGGTCGTCTTTTTTGAAGGTCAAAAATTAAAGCAACAAATGAAATAGAGTGCTCAGTAGATAACCCATAAGAATGTACATTGTAAAGATCTTGAAAGGAACAACTTTAATGTGATGTAAGACAAATTCACTGATGCTTGTAGCGGCAATCAAACCAATGGAAATACCCATTAGTACGCCTTGCTCTTTTGTTGTGAGATTCACGTAATGTCCAATCCATATGAATAGGCCGAAGAAAATGGATAAAGTGAGGAAACAAGAAAGTAATAGCCATAGTTTTTTCCCTTGTGAAAGAAGGGCAGTAGTAAGGGCGAAACCTTCCGGAACATGATGAAGAATAATTGAAGCTGTAATCGTGATGCCAATTGTCGAATTCTCCAACAAGTTTCCTATGGTTAAACTTAGGGGGATTGTATGTATCAGTAAAGCAATCATCAGCAAGAGTGCTGATGGCGTTTTAATAGTAAGTGTATGCATTAAATTATGAATGACTAGGAAAAGTAGACATCCAATTAGTATGCCCAGAATAATGCCAAATGGCTTGTACATTTTTAACGCACTTGGAATGATGTCAAGTGCGAGTAATCCTAATAGAAATCCCCCGCATAATAGAGATAATCCCGCGGTTGAATTTCGGAAGTATCTTGATACCTGCCAAGCAATCCCACCCCCGATGCTTACACTGAAAAAAAGAAACCCACCAAGTAATATCGCGCTCACCTCTATCAATCTCCCACCTTCTACATTTCTTAATATCTTCCTCTATGAAATATATGCGCCTACCGACTATGTATGATTAAGTCGTTTGTAAAGTGAGTATATTGTTAGATTAAATTGTTCCAAAGGACCAATTAAGTAGAAAAAGATAGAACCTAATTCAACTATGAATTAGGTTCTATCTATAATCTAACTGTTGGATTGGGGTGGTGATTAACGTTAGCTTTTCAAATTATAATTTCCGCTTCTTCTCATAAGGCCTTACCATCAGCCCCATCTCCTTACGTTCTTTATCAAGCGCCTTATAAAACGAGATCATCATAAGGATTATGATAAAGGAGAGGGGCAATGCTGCTATGATTAATGCATTCTGAAGTGCAGTTAGTCCGTTGGCAGAGAGTAGAATCATGGCAACAGCAGCCTGAGCGATACCCCATGTTAGTTTCACTGTGTTCGGCGGATTGAGTGATCCGTATGTCGACTGCATTCCAAGTACGAATGTTGCAGAATCTGCGGAAGTGATGAAAAAGATTGCAACGAGAATGACTGCGATAATCGATAGCGTCATCGACATTGGCATCGCATTGAAAACGGCGAAAAGCGTTTCCTCTGTTTTTAGTCCGGACAGATCGGTTCCTTTCTTTTGTACATCTATTGCAGTCGTACCGAAAACGGAAAACCAGAAGAGGCTTAGTAGAGTTGGTAACATCAGGACACCGACAAGGAATTCCCGTATCGTTCGACCACGCGATACACGTGCGATGAATATACCGACGAAAGGAGCCCATGAAATCCACCATGCCCAGTAAAAAATGGTCCAGTCATTAATCCATGCACGATGGCTGTCGTCAACTGGTGCGGCCCGGAAGCTCATCCGTATCAAGTTTTGCAAATAAGTACCGATTGTATCAGTAAACGTATTGAAAATTAACAAGGTTGGCCCAAGTATAACAACAAGGATAAGTAATACTAATGCGAGAACCATATTGATGTTAGACAAATATTTAATCCCTTTACTTAGACCTGACCATGAAGACGCAATAAACATAATTGTAACAATAACGATAATGCCAACTTGAATAGGGAAACTGATGGGCAAATCGAACAGATAAGCTAATCCGCCGTTAATTTGAATGGCGCCAAATCCTAGTGTCGTTGCGACTCCGAATACTGTCGCGAAAACAGCAAACACGTTGATCACGGTACCTAACCAACCGTCCATTCGTTTTCCAAATAGCGGTTTCATTGTTGAAGATATCAAACCGGGCTCTCCTTTACGGAATTGGAAATAGGCAAGAGTCATGGCGACGACAGCGTAAATCGCCCATGCATGAATTCCCCAATGGAAAAAAGTGAAGCGCATTGATTCACGGAAGGCTGCGGCTGTTTCTGGTTGTTCCGTTGCTGGGTTGATGGCAAAGTGAGATAAAGGTTCTGCGGCACCCCAGAAAACAAGGCCAATCCCCATACCCGCTGAAAATAACATTGAAAACCAGCTAATACGAGAATACTCAGGTTTTTCGTCGGGCTTACCTAGTGTAATCTGTCCCATTGGACTGACAATAAAGAACAGACAGAACAATACAATCCCGGTGACAACTAGTAGATAATACCAACCGAAAGATGATGTGATAAAATTCTTCATATTGTTAGTAACTATTTCGAAGCTTTCCGGCGAGATAGCACCGTATAAAACTGTCAATAAAACAAGTACTAGGGTAATCCAAAAAACGTTGGATACTTTTTTCATCAAATCACCTCTGTTCTAATGGGGTTTTGGTACATGTCGTTTGGTGTTATCATGCCCATTACTCCTTTTTCGCATTCATTATATCCTTTTACCCCGTGGCAATTAAAGTTAAACAGAAACAAAGCGATTCCAGATGACGATTGGAATCGCTTTGTTAAATATGAATATATTATTTGAAATGTAAGTTGTTATAATTATGAAGGTCGTGCATTTCTAGCAGGTAAATCTGTCAATTTGGTTAAGGTCCATGCCCATGTATTGCCATCTTCTTTGTCTGCTGCGCCATCTATAGCCCGCAACTGAAGTCCGACCGACGAAGACCGGGAAGAACCAAAAACCTTGTCTTCTCGATGTCCAGATAAAAGTGTAGCGGAATAGACAACCGCGGATTGCCCCGGGGTCTACTGCGAACAATGAAGTACTAGGATATTCCGGTATTCGGTTTGGAGGTGGTGAGCTAGGAGCCCGCTGTCCTTGCTGTTGTCCTTGACCGCCGCCTCGCCCAGGTGGTCCACCTTGCCCTGGACCACCTGGCCCCCCGAATCCTGGACCACCTTGCCCTGGGAAACCTGGCCCTCCGAATCCTGGACCGCCTTGCCCTGGGAAACCTGGTATCCCGAACCCTTGCCCACCTTGCCCCGGTGGATCAGGCATCCCGAACCCTTGCCCGCCTTGCCCTGGTGGGAACCCAGGCATTCCGTATCCCTGCCCGCCTTGCCCTGGTGGGAATCCAGGCATTCCGTATCCCTGCCCACCTTGCCCCGAAGGAAATCCTTGCATTCCCTGTCCAGGCATACCCATGCCCGGCGGCCAGCCTTGATTCTCATATCCCTGCATTCCTTGCGACGGATTACCTTCATATCCATCAGGTAATCTCGGGAACCATTGCTGTTCCCCTTGACCACCTGGTTGCATGTTAACCATTCTTCCACTCCTTCCAAGCGATTCCCCTTATCCTATGCGACAACAAATGAAATGCGTGGACTATTCGCTTAAAAATTGGTGAAAAGGGAGGGAAAAGAGCTAAATAGACAACGGTTTTCCCCAACTAATAAAACATCCATTTATGAGAACTCTTTTTACTTATTTAACACTTTAGCTAACTACAACAGCGCCTTGTTAGCACAGACTAAACTTTCTGAAAAGTGGTACTTTATGTGTTTTAATCATGTACGATAAGACTAGGTTAAGTAATTTTAGATAAAGGATGGGTGACATGATTGAATTAACAGGTTCCTCTCTCCGCCTAAATCAGATGAGTGAAATACTTTATAAAGAAGTGGGTGTTTCATTAAACAGTGAAGCATTGAAACGTGTCCATAAAAGTCGTGAAGCTGTCGAGAAAATTGTGCGAGATGACCGGACTGTTTATGGCATCAATACTGGATTTGGCAAATTCAGTGATGTGAAAATCGATGAAAAGGATACGAAAGCCTTGCAACTTCACCTGATTCGTTCGCATTCGTGTGGGGTGGGAGAGGCTTTCCCTGAAACCGTTTCGCGTGCAATGGTCGTTCTCCGTTTGAATGCTTTGCTGAAGGGGTTTTCAGGAATTCGTGCTGAAGTGCTGGAACGCTTCGCTTATATGGTGAATAACTGTATCCATCCAGTCATTCCTCAGCAAGGCTCACTCGGTGCATCAGGAGATCTTGCACCTCTCGCTCATTTAGCACTCGTATTGCTAGGCGAAGGGTTTGTGTGGGAAGACGGATTGCATACACCTTCTGCAGATGTGTGGAAAAAGCATGGAATGGAGCCCATCGTACTTGAAGCGAAAGAAGGGCTTGCGCTCATAAATGGAACGCAAGCGATGACTGCACAAGGTATAGTCAATTATTTAGAGGCAGAATCACTTGCCTTTGACAGTGAGTGGATAGCGGCTATGACAATGGAAGCATTATATGGAATCACAGACGCATTTCATCCAAGCATACATGAAGCACGCGGTTATCCTGAACAAGTAGATGTGGCGGCGAGGATGTTGGATTGGTTAGATGGAAGTCTTCTTACTACGATCCAAGGGGAAAAGCGTGTCCAAGATGCTTATTCCATTCGTTGCATTCCACAAGTGCACGGTGCAAGCTGGCAGGTACTTGGTTATGTAAAAGAAAAACTAGAGATTGAGATGAACGCAGCAACGGATAATCCGCTCATTTTTAATAATGGCGACACGGTTGTATCAGGGGGGAATTTCCATGGACAGCCGATTGCCTTTGCGATGGATTTCTTGAAACTAGGGGTGGCGGAACTTGCCAGTATTTCCGAACGTCGTATCGAACGGCTCGTTAATCCGCAATTGAATGAAGGATTACCGCCATTCCTAAGTCCCGAACCAGGACTGCAGTCAGGTGCCATGATCTTGCAGTATTCAGCCGCAAGCCTGGTATCAGAAAATAAAACACTCGCACACCCTGCATCCGTCGATTCGATACCGTCATCTGGTAATCAGGAAGACCATGTTTCAATGGGAACAATCGGTGCGAGGCATGCACATGAAATCATTAAAAATGCGAGAAATGTCCTTGCAATTGAAGCACTGTGTGCAATGACAGGTTGTCATATCCGCGGACCCGAACAGATGGCGCCGAAAACCCGTGTCAAGTTCGACCAATTGCTGAAAATCGTGCGTCCAATTGAAGAAGATCGTATTTTTACGCCGGATATTGAAAAGCTTGCTCAATTTCTGCTTGGGTGAAGTAGTAAGCCAAGTTGTTATCATGTTCATTATTTAGGCAATTCCGCTTCGTCCACCGGTTAAAGCGTTGTCGTATCGTTCGAGTTGTACGATTTGAGCATCGGGATTCACATTGCCTGTCATAATATCGGCGATAATTTTTGAACCTAGCATACTGTAAACAGTTCCATTGCCTCCATATCCAAGTAGATAATAATGATTTCCTTTTGACGGATGCTCTCCGATGAATGGTAAGTTATCTAGCGACTCTCCAAATGTTGCACAATAAGCGTAGTCAATTTCAATCGGAATTTCTGGGAAAAGTGCCTCTAGTTGTTTTTTTAGGTTTTCACCGCGTTTCATAATTGATTCATTTGAAAGATGAGCTTGGGGTTTATCCTCGTCGAGCCCGCCTACAATGATTCGATTGTCGATTGTTGTCCGCATGTAAAGATAAGGACGCTTAGATTCCCAAATCAGCGCATTTTCATGCCAAATCGGGGAAGTGTCTAGTGGTTTAGTAACAATGACATACGAACGGTTAATGTCAGCACCAATCCGTTTTCCTACTGGAAGCGTCTCATATCCAGTTGTAAAAAGAACTTTATCGGTATGGAATTCACCTAACGATGTAGAAACGTCCAACAGCCCATTTTCTTCGGTTACGCCATTCACTGCCGTATATTCAAAGAGATGGACATCCATTTTCTCGACTAATTGTAACAGTCCATTGACGAATTTATAGGGGTTCACTTCAGCATCGCCATATGTCACGATGGCCCCAGATTTTGAAAAGGGGAGATGCATGCGGAATTCTTCTTCGTTCCAATAATCGCAAGAAAATCCATGAATCTTTAATGTTTCATACTCTTTCCTAATCCGTTTTAAATCATTTTCGTCACTTGCATAATAAACACTTGGCCGGCTGATGAAATCAGGATCAATTGGCAACCGTTCAGCTGTTTGTTTTAGTTCTTCCATTGATTCCAAACATAACTGATAAAAACGTACAGCGTCCTTTTCTCCGATTTGTTCGATTAATTCATGAAGCATGATGTCATTTGAATATTGAAGCAACCCCGTATTCGCCATTGTACTGCCCGTAGCCATCTGCCGTTTGTCGAGCACTGCGATGGACAGACCTTTGTCTGCCAATGCAAGTGCTGAAAGAGCTCCCGACATCCCGCCACCTACAATAATGACATCATAATGTGACGCGATTTCTACCTTTTTTCGTTCGGGGGGGACCGGGATCGTTTCAGGCCAGTACAAAGAACCTTCGTGAATATGCATATTTACAACCTCCTATATGTAATCTAATATTCTTTACCCGCAATGAAGAGATTGAAAGCATGCTATTATAGATAGAAGTCTTGAAAGAATAGGAAGACAGATAGGGGAAATAAATTTAATGACTACTGCAGAAAAACCACATATTTTACTAGTAGACGGAATGGCTCTCTTATTCCGCTCTTTTTTTGCAACATCAGCTATGGGACATTACTTTCCTAATGAATCGGGGGTCCCAACAAATGGGGTTCAAGGATTTGCCCGTCATACGATGACAGCGATGTCACTATTTAAACCGACACATATGGCAGTTTGCTGGGATATGGGTTCGCAAACATTTAGGAATGATTTATTTGAAGGATACAAAGCGAACAGACCAGCACCTGCACCGGAACTAGTGCCGCAGTTTGATATGGCTAGAAGTGTTTCCGAAATGATCAATTGGAAGAACTATGGCGTTCCTGGCATGGAAGCGGATGATCTAATTGGTTCATTCGTAAAAACATGGAGCGATAAAGCGGATATCACAATTGTGACTGGAGATAAAGATATGCTTCAGCTACTTAGACCGGGTGTCCGAATTGCATTCACGAAAAAAGGATATGCCATTTACGACATTTATACGGAGGACCGTTTTATAGAAGAATACGGAATTACACCAATCCAGTTCATCGACACAAAAGCATTTACAGGGGATACTAGCGATGGCTATCCCGGCGTGAAAGGAATTGGACCGAAAACTGCCCTTAAACTGATTAAAGAACACGGGACAGTTGAAGGTGTGATTAATTCGATCCATGAACTGACGCCCGCGATTCGGAAGAAAATAGAAGAAGAGATGGACATGCTGTTACTCTCTAAAAAACTGGCGGAAATTCATTGTGAATTAGAAATGAAAGGTTCGATTGAAGAGTTGGAAATTCCTATTTATGATAATGTAGTGAGGGAATTGATAGAAAAAGAAGGGTATTCGATGATTCTAAAACAAGCAGATTCACTGTTTTTATGAAATCACACACTGGGCATTATGAGCATAGTTGTTTTTGAATCGCTTTGAATTGAACAAACTTCTATACGCTTATCGAGATGTCTTAATTAGAGGGGATGCGACTTTGTCGCATCCCCTCCAATTTTTTCGGTAATCGTATGGTGGTTGTTCATCCGTCGCTCTCCAAAAACATAAGTACATGAAGTGCTGAAGCTTTTTTGGACGAAAGCATAGCTTGCTTCTTACCTGGAGAGTAGCGGTCAAAGATACAATTTTGACCGCTCTAACCTTCTAATATAGTTTCTCTATTTTCAACTTAGGGAAGTGTCACCTACTTATAAAGTTAGAAGAAAATACTATGTACAACGTGCTAGAGTGCCCGGAATTTCATCTTCGGGCACTTACACTCTTTATAGAAAGTTATCTAATCTTTTCTTCCAAAGTAACTGCATTTTTCACTAAGATATTGTAGGAACGCGACAGGCAATTAATCACGACAGTAAAACCGAAAAGAGCGTTGCAAGATGTGACGGAGTCACTTCTTGCAACGCTTGCCCTCTCGGTAAAACTAACCTGATTAATTCGCCGAAAGCGGGCTTGAAATATTCCGGTGAAATGTGGGTTTCAAGCTCTTCTAGCTATATTTCTATGCAAGTAAATAGTTTCGCAACGATTGAAGCTTTTTGAACTCATTATTCTCTAGGTTCAATTTTTACAAAAGATAATATCGAGCGGTTTCGATTGTAGGAAACTGACCGGACGCGACTATTCCGATTCCTTCCCCCGTTATCATGGATAAATAGAGTAATATCCTCATCTAGAACTTCATAACCGATAACAGGTACCCAGTGATAATCGAATTCAAAACTTCCGCGCCAACGCAAACTAAACCATTTATCAAACTTGGCGGCAACAAGTCGGTCATTATCGATTTGTCTTTTCACTTCATCAATACCACATTCAACTACATTCCAATCACTTCCAATTAGTTTGCGCATATTACGGATGAAATGTCTTTTTAAAAGTCCGATTCTTGTTGTTCCAAGAAGTTTATATAAGTCGTTTATGTCATTAGGGTATGCATCTGGAGAAATCTGATCCATCAGAACACGAGCAGTGACGGGTCCACATGCAGAAGCCCGGAATGACTCATTGATATCATTATCATATTGTGATTTCCCAATCACGTTTAGCACTTTTTTCACTATATACACCTCCTCAAGCAATTATACGCAAGTTATTTCCAAAAATTTCTAGGTAAAGCCGACAAAAAAGAAGCAGTCTATAAGGAGACTGCTTCACTTTATGAATATCAATTACAGATATTTTGAACGTCTGCAAGAGTACCTTCTGCAAGAGCGTTACCAAGCCCTTCATCTGCTTGATAGAAGTTAGCAATCACGCGTCCGACAATGTCACGATTTTTAATTTGGGCAAAATCGTTGGGTAAGTTTTTAATGAGTGCTTGTTTTGTAGCATCGTCAGAAACAAATGCTTCATCAGATTGATTGAAGTGATTGACCATTATTTGACAACAAAACTTTTAAAGAAGTTCTGAAATTCACATAGGTTTCAATATCCAAGTGAATGCCAGCATGAACAACTTCTCTAACAATACGTGGATTGAACCCGACGAAGATAGGACGAATACCCATTAGTTTTAAAGTTTCATCGAGTTGGTTGATTTCAAGTGTAAGGAGGTTGAAATCGAACTCCTCAATATCTTTTGGGCTTACTCCGGTAAAATCAAATACAGCACATTCTACGTCTTTATTCTCTCCAACATAGCATAGGACACGGGTACGTATTAAATCAAAACGATCTTTACCGGTATGTCCTGAAATAGGGACCAAAATCGTATTTTCGACGATTGATGGAATGATTGGTACAGCTGTATTCAGAAGAATTCTTTCATAAGATGCAATTTTAGCTTTAAGCTGATTGATTTCAGTTTCATATTCCAATGTACGCACCTCAATACCGTTTTCTCTATTATACTCGAATTGGTAAAAGTGTCCATTAAAATACAAAAGCGGTTAGACATTTGTCCACCGCTTTGTAACTCACTAATAGATTAAGCTTTTACGTTATCTAGGAAATCAGTAACTTGTGAAGGTGATTTTGCATTTGCACTATGTAAGTGCGCTTGTTTTTCACCGTTCTGGAAAATTAAAAGACTTGGGATACCCATAACTTCATACTTATCTGCGATTTCAGGCAACACGTCGCGGTCTACATCATACCATGTGTATGTGTCATACTTTTCAACGATTGGATCAATGAACATATCCATACGTGTGCAGTCTGGGCACCATCCTGCTTGGAATTTGACAAGTGCTTTAGAATCTCCTGAAATAACTTCGTTAAATTGTTCTACTGTTGTAATTGATTTCATAATTTATGAGCCTCCTTCATAGGTATATTGTACAACGTTATCACTGTAGACTGGTAATAATCTGTTTCGAGTAGTTAGGGTAACGTTTAAATTGAGAAAAGTCGATTTAAATATTGCGAAAATGGTGAATGTGTTTTACACTAAGAGTCATAGAAGTAGTTTCTATTTTTTTTGCCCATAAAATGAATGAGTGTTCATTCAAATGGAAAAGGGAGGCTTTACACGTGGCTTATCAAATTAAAAAAGCGGCAGTTTTAGGTTCAGGCGTCATGGGATCGGGCATAGCAGCCCATCTCGCAAATATTGGGATTCCCGTCCTGTTACTCGACATCATTCCTGGAAAGTTAACTGATGAGGAAGTGGCTAAAGGACTTACACTTGAAAGTAGCGGGGTACGTAACAAGTTTGCAGCAGGCGCATTACAGAAACTATTGAAACAAAAACCTGCGCCACTGACTAAGAAAAGCAATCTGTCTCTCATAGAAGCAGGAAATTTTGAAGATGATTTAGACAAATTAAAAGATGTTGATTGGATTATAGAAGTAATTGTTGAAAATCTGGATGTGAAAAAAGGGTTATATGAAAAAATAGATGCGGTTCGTAAAACAGGCACAATTATCACTTCAAATACATCAGGTATCAGCATTGAAGCGATGGCAGAGGGACGTTCGGAAGACTTCCAAAAGCACTTCCTAGGAACGCACTTTTTCAATCCACCACGCTACTTGAAATTACTTGAAGTCATTCCGGCTAGTACAACAGCTCCGGAAGTCATTGAGTTCATGACTCGTTTTGGGGAAGATGTCCTTGGAAAAGGAGTTGTAATCGCTAAAGACACACCTAACTTTATCGCCAATCGGATAGGTACGTATGGTCTTCTAATCACGGTGCGTGAGATGGAGAAACGTGGGTTTTCTATCGGTGAAGTCGATTCGGTTACAGGTACTTTGATTGGTCGTCCTACTTCTGCTACATTCCGCACGCTTGACGTTGTAGGGCTAGATACTTTCATGCATGTAGCTAAAAACGTCTACGATAAAACAGAGGGCGAAGAGCAAAAGGTATTTGAATTGCCGCCATTTATGAAGAAAATGATTGAAAACGGCTGGATTGGTGCTAAGGCGAAACAAGGATTCTATTTGAAACAAGGAAAAGAAATTCTTGAACTGGATACGGAGACCTTTGAATACAGTCCGGCTAAAAAATTGAAAACGCCTTCTATTGAAATGGCAAAACAACAAAAAGGGCTTGCTCGTAAGGTGAAAACCCTTGTCTATGTGGATGACCGTACAGGAGAAATTCTTTGGAACATCCTAGCTCCGACAATGCTCTATTCGGCACAATTGCACGGTGAAATTGCAGACGATATCGTGGCACTCGACAATGCCATGAAATGGGGCTTTGGATGGCAGCAAGGGCCTTTTGAGATATGGGATGCAATCGGCGTTGAACAATCCGTTACTAGAATGAAGGAAGAAGGCTATGAAATTCCTTCTTTCGTTCAAAGTTTGCTAGCTAAAGGCTATGAAACTTTTTACAGAGAAGAAGACAGTGAACGCTACTTCTTTGATGGCGAGGATTATAAGCTTGTCCCAATAAATGAAAAAAGTATCGATTTGAAACGGTATAAGAAAAAACACGGTGTCATCAAAAAGAATTCTGGCGCTAGTTTAATCGACCTTGGCGATGGTGTGGCACTTCTTGAATTCCATTCGCAATCGAATTCAATCGGTCCCGACATCATTCAAATGATCAATTTCGCTGTGGATGAAGTGGAGAAGAACTTTAAAGGGCTCGTCATCGGAAATCAAGGCAAAAACTTCTGCGTAGGCGCAAACCTTGGGATGATTCTTATGGAAGCACAAGATGATAATATCTTTGAACTCGATTACATCATACGTTCATTCCAAAATGCCATGATGAAAATCAAATATTCCTCAAAACCTGTTGTCGCTGCGCCGTTCGCAATGACGCTTGGGGGCGGGGCAGAGGTTTGTCTGCCAGCCGCGCATATTCAAGCTTCAATGGAAACGTATATGGGGCTTGTAGAAGCCGGTGTAGGTTTGATACCAGGTGGTGGAGGAAACGTCGGGCTATATACGAAACATTTGAAAGGATTGCCGTATGGCGTCCATATTGACTATCAATTTGTTGCTAACAAAGTATTCGAATCCATTGCAACTGCAAAAGTTTCCGCGTCGGGTGAAGAAGCACGTGAAAACAACTTCCTAGATTTCGCGAATGGTATCAGTGTTAACGCTGATCACTTAATCTATGATGCGAAACAGGCAGCAATTTCATTATTTGATATGGGTTATAAAGCGCCTCAACGTGAAAAAATCCCTGTTACAGGCGATTCTGGTTATGCGACGATGCTGTTAGGTGCAGAAGGCATGTTCTTATCTGGTTATATCAGTGAATACGATTTGAAAATTGCGAAGAAGTTGGCGTTTGTTTTATCGGGCGGAAAAGTGCCATACGGAACACTTGTTGACGAACAATATATGTTGGATCTTGAACGTGAAGCGTTCCTTAGCCTTGTGGCGGAACCGAAATCACAGCAACGTATGCAACATATGCTCGTTAAAGGCAAACCACTGCGCAATTAATGTTGGATTGTATATAGCAAAGAGGAGGAAATTCAATGCGTGAAGCAGTAATAGTAGCCGGTGCACGGACGCCGGTTGGGAAATCGGGCAGAGGCACACTTGCAACAGTACGCCCGGATGATTTAGGGGCACTTGTGATTAAAGAAACATTGAAACGTGCGGGTGGTTATGACGGACCAATTGACGACCTAATCATTGGCTGTGCAATGCCTGAAGCGGAACAAGGATTGAACGTTGCTCGCAATATAGGCGCACTTGCAGGTCTTCCAGATACGACGCCTGCCATTACAATAAACCGGTACTGTTCATCAGGACTACAGTCAATTGCCTATGCGGCTGAGCGTATAATGCTGGGCTCTTCACAAGCAATTATCGCTGGTGGCGTCGAGTCAATGAGTATGGTGCCCATGATGGGAAATACAATTAGACCGAATGCGCACTTAGCGGAAACGGCTCCTCAGTATTATATGGGTATGGGTCACACTGCTGAGCAAGTTGCGGTGAAATATGGCATTACGCGTCAAGACCAGGATGAATTTGCTGTTTTATCCCACCAAAAAGCGGGGGCGGCGATTGCAGCTGGGAAATTCGATGATGAAATCGTACCCGTCGAAATCGTGAAACGTACTGTAGATGATAACGGGAAGTATAGCGAGAAGAAGTTCATGTTTGAAATGGACGAAGGCGTTCGTCACGGAACAAGCGTGGAGGGATTGGCTAAATTGCGTCCGGCATTCTCAGTGACAGGTACTGTTACTGCGGGGAACTCATCACAAACATCGGACGGAGCAGGTTCTGTACTTGTTATGGACCGTGAAGTGGCTGAAGCACAAGGCTTGAAACCAATCGCGAAGTTCTTGTCATTTGCAGTGGGCGGCGTGCCTCCTGAAGTGATGGGCATTGGTCCGATTGTGGCAATACCAAAAGCTCTTAAACTGGCAGGACTTTCAATTGAAGATATCGATGTCTGGGAGTTGAATGAAGCGTTTGCGTCTCAATCACTTCAAGTTATTCGCCATTTAGGCCTTGATATCGAAAAAGTAAATTTCAACGGCGGAGCAATCTCCCTTGGGCATCCACTTGGAGCAACAGGAACGATACTAACAATACGCATGATGAGTGAATTAAAACGACAAGGTAAACAGTTCGGCGTCGTTACAATGTGTATCGGCGGCGGAATGGGCGCAGCGGGCGTATTTGAACTTATATAGAAGGAACGCAGTCTAAGGTCGCGGCGTCCTGTCGCAACGACTGCATGACCTACATCCTGTAGGCCTAGCGGAGGGCGCCGTTTAGCCCCGACAGGCACAAGACAGTTTGCTAAGAGGCGCACCTCAGCCTCTCTAGCGAAATGACTTGTGACCCCGAGGGGCTGGCGCTCGGAGCTAGACAATGAAAACTGACAATCTTTCAAGAAAAAAAGGAGGAGACTACATTGACTGAATTAAAAACGAACGAACTGATAAAAGGCGGAGCTTTCCTAACAGAAGACATTGAGGCAAACCGTGTATTTACCCCTGAAGACTTTACTGATGAACAGAAAATGATTGCAAAAACAGCAGAAGACTACGTGAAAAATGAAGTTACACCTGTCGTGGAAAATCTTGAAAACCATGAATTCGAGCACTCTGTAAGACTACTTAAATCTGCGGGGGATCTAGGACTTCTAGGAGCGGATGTACCAGAAGAATACGGTGGTCTTGGACTCGACAAAATCGCGTCTGCACTTATCTCAGAAAAGATGTCTGTAGCAGGCGGATTCTCGATTACTCATGGCGCACATGTTGGTATCGGAACATTACCAATCGTACTTTTCGGAAATGAAGAACAGAAGAAAAAGTATTTGGAAAACTCTGTATCAGGTGACAAAATCTCTGCATATGCACTGACTGAGCCAGGTTCTGGTTCTGACGCATTGGGTGCGAAAACAAATGCAAAATTGAATGCTGCTGGAACACACTACATCTTAAATGGTGAAAAACAGTGGATTACGAATGCCGGATTCGCAGATATATTTGTTGTTTACGCGAAAATCGATGGCGATAAGTTCTCTGCATTTATCGTCGAAAAAGAATTCCCAGGTGTATCTGTCGGAGCTGAAGAGAAAAAGATGGGTATCAAATCTTCATCAACACGTACATTAATTTTACAAGATGCTGAAGTACCTGTAGAAAACTTATTAGGTGAAATCGGTCGCGGTCATATTATCGCGTTCAATATCTTGAATATCGGACGGTACAAATTGGGAGTTGGCACAATTGGTGGATCTAAACGTGCGCTTGAACTTGCAATTACTTATACGAACCAGCGCCAGCAATTCAAAACACCAATTTCTTCATTCAACTTGACTAAACAAAAACTGGCGACGATGGCATCCAGGCTATATGCAGCAGAAAGTTTGATTTACCGTACGGTTGGCTACTTTGAAGAGCGACAAAGCCAGTTGAGCCCTGCTGAGCAAAAAGATGGCAAAGCGATTGCAGCGGCAATTGCGGAATATGCAATCGAATGTTCCATCAACAAAGTCGTCGGGTCCGAAGTGTTGGATTACATTGTCGACGAAGCGGTTCAACTCCACGGTGGATACGGCTTTATGGCAGAATACGAAGTAGAGCGTATTTACCGCGATTCACGCATCAACCGTATTTTTGAAGGAACTAATGAAATCAACCGTCTACTTGTTCCGGGGACGTTCCTGAAAAAAGCGATGAAAGGCGAACTACCATTGCTTCAACAAGCACAAGCGCTTCAAGAAGAACTTCTTATGATGATGCCTGAGGAAATTGGTGATGAAGTACTTGCACAAGAGAAAGTACTCGTTAAAAATGCTAAAAAGATTGGTTTGCTTGCGGCAGGTCTAGCTGCACAGCGTTTCGGCACGAAGCTTGAAGCCGAGCAAGAGGTGCTGGTCAACATTGCGGACATCGCTAATAATATCTTTGCCATGGAATCCGCGCTTCTTCGATCGGAAAAAGCGATTGCACGCGTAGGTGAAGAGAAGTCTCAACAAAAAATCCTTTACACACAAATTTTCTGTCAAGAAGCTTTTCAAGACATCGAGCGAGATGCGAAAGAAACGATTCTGGCAGCAGTAGACGGAGATAACCAGCGTATGATGATTTCTGCATTGCGTAAATTAACACGTTCAAATCCTTATAATATCATCGCTAAAAAACGCGAAGCTTCGGTCAAGCTAATCGAAGCAGAGAAGTTTATCGTTTAACATTCCTACCGATTAACCGATAAATAACTTAATCACACTGGGCACTGCGAGTATGGTTGTCTTTGAATCGCTTAGGATTGAAAGACCTCTATACCATTACCGAGATGTCTTAATAAATAGGGATGCGACTTCGTCGCATCCCTATTTTTCATTTTGGTAATCTTATGGTGGTTGTTCATCCGTCGCTCTCCAAAGACACAAATACAAGAAGTGCCGAAGTGTTTCGGGACGAAAGAATAGCTCGCTTCTTACTTGGAGAGAAGCGGCCAAAGATACAATTTTGGCCGCTCAAACCTTCTACTATTGGATCCCTATTACTATATAAAGGAAGTGTCAATTTCTAATAGAACATCACATAATCTTTGCTGAAAGTTAGTGAAGAATTCAATGTACAAGGTGCTAGAGTGACCGAAATTGCATCTTCGGGCACTTACACTCTTATAGAAGATCATCTATTCTTTTCTTCCAAAGCAACCGCTTTTTTCACTTGAGTTTTGTAGGAACGCGACAGGCAATTAATCACAACAATATGAACGAAAAGAGTGTGGCTATAAGTGACGAAGTCACTTATAGCCACACCTACCTCTCGGTAATAGTGTAGTAAATAATTCGCCGAAAGCGGGCCGGAAATAGTCCAGTGAAAATGGCTATTATCTAGCCCTACTCGCCATTGTTTTAAGCAACTAAACGGTTAATCAACAGCCGTGATCTTTTAATGAAGTAAAATTGCAGATTTCACTTTGACATCCTGCTGTCTATATATGCCAGGTAGTTTTTTCTGTTATACTGTGAAAAATGGAGGCGTTGCGGTATGGGATTAATTTACTACGGTTACCCGAAATGCGGGACGTGTAGAAAAGCGAAAAAGTGGCTTGAAACGAATAACTTGGACTTTCAAGAAGTGAACATTGCGGAAGCTCCTCCGTCAGAAGAGGAACTTGGAAAGATGATTGCAGCTTCTGATTTGGAATTGAAAAAGTTTTTCAATGTCAGCGGCATGAAATATAGAGAGCTTAATTTGAAAGACAAACTGCCTACAATGTCCGATGAAGAAAAAATTAGTTTGCTATCATCAGACGGTATGCTCATCAAAAGACCGATTGTTTATGGAGAAGGAAAAGTAACTGTCGGTTTCAAGGAAGAAGAATTTAATAAAGTCTGGGGCAATTAAGTTACAGTCTTGTCTTTATCAGAGAAATATGACAGAATTGAAGAGAATGAAACTATTTATTTGGAGGGGTATAAATGAGCACACCAAAAGATCTGCGTTATTCTGAAGAACACGAATGGGTAAAGGAAGAAAACGGTAATTACCGCATCGGTATTACACACTTTGCACAATCTGAACTTGGAGATATCGTATTCGTTGAACTTCCATCTGTTGGCGATGAAATCAAAGCGGACGAGCCTTTCGGAAGCGTTGAGTCGGTTAAAACAGTATCTGAATTATATGCTCCAATCAGCGGTAAAGTACTTGAAGTGAACGAAGGACTAGAAGACAGCCCTGAATTCGTCAATGAATCACCGTATGAAAATGCATGGATGGTCGTCGTTGAACCTTCTAACACTTCTGAGTTGGACGAACTTATGTCTGCAGAAGCGTATGATAAAATGACAATCGGAGAATAATTACAACACGGCGCCGGTACATTTCCGGCGTCTTTTGCATCTTACTAGTCGATTTGCGAAGGAGGAACTCTCTTGTCGGATGAAAAAATCATCATAGTAGAGGGCGGTTCGGATAGAAAAAGATTAGCGCGTATACTTGCGGAGTCAGTCAAAATCATTTGTACGAACGGTACAGTAAGCCCATATCGGCTTGAAGAGTTGCTTGCGCCCTATGAAGAACAGGACCTGTATGTTTTTGTCGATGCTGATGAAGATGGTGAAAAAACGCGTGTATTATTTAAAAGAGAATTTCCAGCAGCAATCCATCTATATACAGAAAAAGAGTACCGGGAAGTGGAGACGACCCCGTATAAAGTGTTAGCTGAAATACTACAAAATGCGGATTTCAAAATCCGACCCGAATTTTTACTTTAAAGGATGTAAGATAAATGGAAAATTGGACACGCGAACAGTGGGAGGCAACTTTGAAGGACTCACCCGATTCTGCGTTTTATTTATATACACCGATGTGTGGTACATGTGCAGTCGCTTCTAAAATGATGAACGTCATTTCTGTCATGAAACCGGAAATGCCAATCGGGAAAGCGGATTTGAACTATGTGCAATCTATGGCAATTGACTATGAAATTGAAAGCGTTCCTTGCTTGTTGATACAGAAGGATGGCGTTTTACAACATAAAGTCTATGCTTTTCAGTCAGTCCCGTATCTGTTGGAATTGATTGATTGACAATCAAGACAGGAATTTGATATAATACGACTTAACCAACAATTGAATAGGTCGCTCTTATTAAGAGAGGTGGAGGGATAGTGCCCTACGAAGCCCGGCAACCGTCACGAAAGTGAAATGGTGCCAAATCACACAAAGTGCATAGCATACTTTGAGAGATGAGAGATTGGACAAACGTTTATTTTATGATAACGTAAAGCCTTTCTGCCCGTCTGCAGGAAGGTTTTTTTTGTACAGAAAAGCGGAAGGCGCCTGCAGCTAGACACCAGAAAAGCAGAAGGCGCCGCTAAAGGAACGCAACCTAAGTTCGCGACGTCCTGTCATAACGGTTGCATGACCTGTATCCTGCCGGCCCCCGACAGGCATAAGACAACGAAAGAATTCTTAATTTTAATTTACATAGACAAAATCTCAGAGGTGAAATCAATGATTCAATTAACGGATATTAATAAACGGTTCGGTGAAGGACCCGGCAGTATTACAGCGGTTGAAAATGTATCACTCGAAATAGCTGATGGTGAAATTTTCGGTGTGATCGGTTATAGTGGCGCTGGAAAAAGTACTTTGATTCGACTGTTGAACGGTCTAGAAATGCCTACTTCAGGAAGTGTGAATATCGGCGGTTTGGAAATGTCGGCTATCAAAGGCAAAGCTTTGAGGGAAGCGCGGCAGAAAGTGAGTATGATTTTTCAACATTTCAACTTGCTGTGGTCGCGGACGGTGAAAGACAATATTGCATTCCCTCTTGAAATCGCGGGTGTGCGAAAAGCCGAGCGCGAAAAGAAAGTGGCGGAACTGATTGAACTGGTTGGTTTGACTGGTCGAGAAAATGCGTATCCATCAGAATTGTCGGGCGGTCAGAAACAGCGTGTAGGGATAGCTCGTGCACTTGCAAACGACCCTGAAGTCCTACTTTGCGACGAGGCGACTTCTGCTCTTGATCCGGAAACGACGGATTCGATACTGGATCTTCTGACTGGTATTAATGAAAGGCTTGGACTGACGATTGTTCTCATCACACATGAAATGCACGTAATCCGGAAAATCTGCCATAGGGTTGCAGTCATGGAAGCTGGGAAAGTTGTCGAGATGGGGGACGTACTCGATGTGTTCCAATCGCCAAAAGAGGCCATTACGAAGCGATTTGTTTCTCAAGTGACGGAGCCCGCGGAAGCGAAGCAGGCAATGGCGCATATTAAGGATGAATTTCCAACAGGTACACTTATCAAGCTTGTGTTCGTTGGTGAGCAGACGGAACAACCTGTGCTCGCAAGTCTCATTCGGAAATACGATGTGGGTGTCAATATCGTCCAAGGAAACATTTCCCATACACATGGTGGAGCATATGGCTCACTTATCCTCCAGCTCCTTGGAGATTCAACAATTATTGAGGAAGCAATTCAATACCTCAATGAAAATGATGTTCAGACAGAGGTGATCGGTAATGATTGAAAACCTTTTTCCGAATGTTGATTGGACTAAGATGTGGGAAGCGACAGCAGAAACGCTCTATATGACAGCAATTTCAACACTGTTCACATTGATTATTGGACTCGGACTCGGAATCATACTCTTCCTAACAAGTCCCGGACAACTGTGGTCGAATAAGTTGGTCAATGTTATTTCAGGGGCATTCGTCAATATTTTTAGATCAATTCCGTTTATCATATTAATCATATTGCTTATTCCGTTTACGAAATTTCTTCTTGGCACAATTCGCGGACCGGATGCAGCATTGCCGGCACTTATTATTGGAGCGGCTCCATTCTATGCAAGAATGGTGTTGATTGCATTGCAGGAGATTGATAAAGGTGTAATTGAAGCTTCGAAGTCAATGGGAGCGAAAACGAGGACGATTATTTTTAAAGTTCTCTTACCGGAATCGATGCCAGCACTTGTCTCCGGTATCACCGTAACAGCAATCGCACTTGTCGGGTACACCGCTATGGCGGGGATCATCGGCGCAGGTGGACTTGGGAATCTCGCGTTTTTGGATGGATTCCAGCGCAGTCGTGAGGACGTTATACTAATTGCAACAATCTTAATTTTAATTATCGTTTTCATCATTCAATTCATCGGGGATTTCGCAGTAAGGAAATTTGACAAGAGATAATTCTATGACAGTAACATCAGGCATTGCCTGTAAACTATAAAAGAATAGAAAAAAGGGGAGAAATGATTATGAAAAAGCTTTTTGGGGGAATCGTATTAGCAGTACTTCTATTAGCATTAGCGGCTTGTGGGGCGAAAGATGATAGCGGCGATAACAATGCGAGTAGTGGGGATAATGCTACCGATGAAAAAGTTGACGCAACGGAAATCGTAATTGGTGCATCTAATACACCGCACGCAATCATTTTGGAAGAGGCAGCGCCGATATTGAAAGAAAAAGGTATTGAACTTGTTATAGAAACTTACCAAGACTATGTATTACCGAACAAAGATCTTGAATCTGGCGAATTGGATGCGAACTTCTTCCAGCACATACCTTATTTGGATCAACAAGTAATCGACCATGGTTATAAATTTGCGAATGCAGGGGCTATCCATATCGAACCGATGGCTGTTTACTCGACGGAACATAAAACAATCGAGGACCTTCCTGACGGTGCTGTTATCATATTTAGTAACTCTGTAGCTGAACATGGCCGCGTACTTTCATTACTGGAATCAGCTGGGCTAATTAAACTGGCTGAAGGAGTAGATAAAGTAAAGGCTGAAGTGAAAGATATTGTAGATAATCCTAAGAACCTTCAGTTTGATGCAAATTATGAACCTTCACTTTTACCGCAACTCTATAACAATGATGAAGGTGATGCGGTAGTCATCAATGCAAACTATGCAATCGATGCAGGCTTGAATCCGGTTGAAGATTCTATTGCGATTGAAGAGACGGAGTCGCCGTATGCGAACATCATCACAGTTAGAGAAGGCGAAGAAAATACTGAAGCAATCAAGACATTGGTTGAAGTGTTGAAATCGAAAGAAATTCAAGACTTTATTCTTGAAGAGTGGGGCGGCGACGTCATCCCAGTAAAGTAATTTGTTGAAGCGAGTGGACAAGGGTGAATCAGATTTAGTGAACGATAGGCAATATCAACCATTCAGGTTAACAGCATAGAGAAAAGGGAGAGTATAAAATGAAGAAATTACTAACAGGAGTTTTATTAGCAGCACTCGTTCTTGTACTTGCGGCTTGCGGTACAAAAAACACCGATGAAAGCAATAATACAAGCGGAAATAGTGAAAACACCGACGAAAAAGAAGCAACTAAGATTGTTATCGGTGCTTCCAATACACCGCACTCGATCATTCTTGAACAAGCAAAACCGTTATTGGAAGAAAAGGGTTACGACCTTCAAATCGAAACATATCAAGACTATGTGTTACCAAACCAAGATCTTGAATCTGGCGAAATCGATGCAAACTACTTCCAGCATATTCCGTATCTTGAATTGCAAATTAAAGATGCTGGATACGACTTTGTAAATGCGGGTGGCATCCATATTGAACCAATTGGTGTCTATTCGAAAAAGTATAAATCACTCGATGAACTTCCTGACGGTGCGACAATTTTAATGAGTAGTTCAGTTTCGGATCACGGGCGTGTACTAGCGATGCTCGAATCAAAAGGACTTATTAAACTTGACGAAAGTGTAGATAAGACAGCAGCTGAACTGAAAGATATCGTTGAAAATCCTAAGAACATTGAATTTGATGCAAACTATGAACCTGGTCTAATGCCGCAACTATACTCGAATGATGAAGGCGATGCATTGTTGATTAACTCGAACTATGCAATCGATGCGGGCTTGAATCCGATTGAAGATTCAATTGCTATCGAAGACAAGGATTCCCCTTATGTAAATATCATCGCAGTAAGAAAAGGCGACGAAAATAATGAGTCAATCAAAGCTTTGATTGAAGTATTGAAGTCGAAAGAAATTCAAGACTTTATCATCAAAGAATGGGGCGGCACAGTAGTCCCGGTTAAATAATAGGTAGAAACCTCTGTCGAAAAGTACGAATTCGACGGAGGTTTTTTGTTTTCCAATAGATGTTAATGTCGAAATGGTGTTTCAATAGCGAAAATATTATGGTATCGTTGTCTCTTAAATACATAAAATCATCTTAGGGGGAACACTGTTTTGAAAAAAATTGGTCTAATTTGGCGTATCGTCATCGCTATTGCACTGGCAGTCGTGTTTGGATCGCTGTTACCGAAAATTAGCGAAGGCTTTGCAGAGTGGTTTGTCGGTCTCGCAGCCACATTTAATATGATATTTGGAGGCTTTTTGAATTTTATAGTGCCTTTGATCATCATCGCTTTCATTGCGCCAGGAATTGCGAAGCTAGGCAAGGGGTCAGGTAGACTACTTGGTTTGGCGACAGCATTTGCTTATATTTCGACAATTGTAGCAGGGATTATTGCCTATTTTGCAGCAACAAGTTTGTTGCCTGGATTTATCGGGAAAATTAGCGAAGGTAGTGTTGCTGAAAGTGGCCGTGCTGCGGCTGAAGCTTTTTTTGAGATTGAATTGATTCCTTTGATGGATGTTATGGCAGCACTTCTTCTTGCATTTGTACTGGGTATCGGGATGGCTTCCATCGGTAGCAAATCTATGCTTAATGTATTTGATGAATTCAATGTGTTAATCGAAAAAGTGATTTCGTTTGTTATTATTCCACTTTTACCATTCCATATTTTCGGAATCTTCCTTAATATGACGTATACTGGCCAAGTTGCTAAGGTTCTATCTGTCTTTGCAATGGTATTTGTTATGATTATTATTCTTCACTTCATCATGCTAACACTTCAATATACGGTTGCAGGATCGCTTTCAAAAAAGAATCCGTTCTTCTTGATGAAAACAATGGCACCTGCTTACCTTACTGCACTTGGGACACAATCGTCTGCGGCGACGATACCGATTACGTTAAGGCAGGCGCGTAAAACAGGTGCGTCGGATAAAGTGACTGATTTTACAATTCCACTTTTTGCGACAATCCACTTGTCAGGAAGTACAATTACACTTGTATCCTGTTCGATAGGCGTCATGCTTATGAATGGAATGCCGATTGTATTTGCGGATTTCCTTCCATTCATCTTCATGCTCGGCGTTACGATGATTGCAGCACCAGGAGTACCCGGCGGGGCGGTTATGGCAGCAATAGGGCTACTCAGCACTATGCTTGGCTTCGATGAAGCGATGATTGCACTTATGATTGCACTTTACATGGCGCAAGACAGCTTTGGAACTGCAACAAACGTTACGGGTGATGGCGCACTTGCTATTATCGTCGATAAGTTTACAAAAAATGATGATGTAGCTAAAGCGACTCCAGAACCAGAACAATACTAATGATTCAAAAAACCGGTACATTGCGTATCGGTTTTTTGAATTGTGTGGATTCTCATTGGGAACTGGATAATTGAAAATGGGCGAGCGCTAGAAAAATAGAGGCATACAAGTCTTGAATTAAGGGCATCCCTTTTAAAATGAAAGGATTCTCAATGATTTGCAAGGCACTGGTTAATACGTTAAGATTAGAATGATACTAAATTGAGAATGGATATCCGTTCAACTTTATTATATTGGAGGTATTGGAATGGCTACTTTAGAAATTAAAGACCTTCACGTTGAAATCGAAGGCAAGGAAATATTGAAAGGCGTCGATTTGACGATCAATACAAACGAGATCCATGCAATCATGGGTCCGAACGGTACAGGTAAATCAACACTCGCGCAAGCGATTATGGGGCATCCCAAATATGAGGTGACATCTGGTACGATTACGCTTGATGGTGAAGACGTACTAGAAATGGCAGTAGATGAACGCGCTAGAGCAGGTATTTTCCTTGGCATGCAATATCCAAGTGAAATTACAGGCGTAACGAATTCTGACTTCCTACGTTCTGCAATCAATGCTAAACGTGAAGAAGGCGACGAGATTTCATTGATGAAATTCATTCGTGAACTTGATAGCCGAATGGAATTCCTTGAAATGGATGAAGACATGGCTACACGCTACTTAAACGAAGGTTTCTCAGGCGGAGAGAAAAAGCGTAACGAGATTCTTCAACTTACAATGTTGAGACCTAAATTTGCAGTGCTTGATGAAATTGACTCTGGTCTTGATATCGATGCATTGAAAGTTGTTTCTAAAGGAATTAACGAAATGCGCGGAGAAGATTTCGGTTGCTTGATCATCACTCACTACCAACGTCTTCTAGACTACATCACGCCAGATAAAGTTCACGTTATGATGCAAGGTAAAGTTGTTAAATCCGGCGGTTCTGAACTCGCACATAAACTTGAAGAACAAGGATATGACTGGATTAAAGAAGAACTTGGCATCGAAGACGAAACTGTCGGGCAGGAAGTTTAAGAAAGGAGGACGATTCAAAAATGACGGTTGAAACTAAGTTGGCATTGACCGAACAGGACGTCCGTTCCTATTCAGCTAAGATGAACGAAGCAGATTGGATGGCGGATTTCCGCGCAGACGCATTAGCGAAAGCGGAACAGCTACCAATGCCAAAACCAGATAAAACGAAAATTGATAAGTGGAATTTCACGGAATTCCCTGTCCATACAGTTGAAAGTGCTGTTTATGCTTCATTGGACGAGCTTTCTGAAGAAGCGCGTGCACTTGTAGACAAAGATAAGCAAAACAGTATTTATGTTCAGCACAACAACACACCTGCTTATCTCTCATTATCCGAAGAGTTGAAAGCGAAAGGCGTCATCATGACGGATATTTTCACAGCATCACGCGAACACAGCGATCTTGTGAAAAAGTATTTCATGACAGACGGTGTTAAAGTAGACGAGCATAAATTGACGGCACTTCATGCAGCACTTATTAACGGAGGCGTATTCGTATACGTTCCGAAAAATGTTGTCGTCGAAGAACCGATTCAAGTACTGTTTTTGCATGACGATGAACAAGCATCACTCTTTAACCACGTTCTTATCGTGGCAGAAGCAAATAGTTCAGTGACATATGTCGAAAACTATTTATCGACTGTAGAAGAAGCAAAAGGATTAGCGAATATTGTATCGGAAGTATTCACAGGTGATAATGCCAAAATCACATATGGTGCAGTTGATGTACTTGCGAAAGGGTTTACAACATATGTGAATCGCCGCGGGATTGCAGGACGCGATAGCCGTATTGATTGGGCACTTGGACTAATGAATGACAGTGATACGATTTCTGAAAACATTACTCACCTTGTAGGTAACGGATCTCATTGTGAGATGAAAACAGTTGTTGTAGGACGTGGTAAACAGCGTCAGAATTTCACATCTGAAATCTTTCATTTTGGTACAGATACGGAAGGGTTCATCTTGAAGCATGCTGTTGTGAAAGAAGAATCAACATGTATCTTTAACGGGATTGGGAGAATTGCAAAAGGCGCGACGAGAGCAAATGCAGTCCAAGAATCACGCGTCCTTATGCTAAGTGAAAAGGCACGTGGAGATGCAAATCCAGCGCTTCTTATCGATGAAGATGATGTAACCGCTGGACACGCAGCATCTGTTGGCCGTGTTGATCCGATGCAATTATTTTATCTGATGAGTCGTGGAATTTCACAGAAAGAAGCTGAACGACTTGTTATTCATGGTTTCCTTGCACCAGTTGTCAGCAAATTACCGATTGAAGGCGTCAAGAAACAATTGACGGAGGTTATCGAAAGGAAAGTGCGCTAATGCTTAGCAAAGACATCCGCAAACATTTCCCTATACTGGACCAGGAAATCAACGGGCATCCGCTCGTTTATCTAGATAGTGCCGCGACTTCGCAAAAGCCGCGGCAAGTAATAGAAGCAATTAGCAACTATTACAGCTTTGATAATTCGAACGTCCACCGCGGCGTCCATTCGCTTGGTAATCGAGCGACAGAAGGATACGAAGGTGCACGCGAGAAAGTTCGCAAATTCATTAACGCGAAGTCAACGGAAGAAGTTATTTTCATGCGTGGCACTACAACCGCATTAAATACTGTTGCACAAAGTTATGGACGCGCGAATGTTGGTGAAGGTGATGAAATCCTCATCACTTACATGGAACACCATTCCAATATTATTCCATGGCAACAGCTGGCGAAAGAAAAAGGGGCCGTTTTGAAATATATCGACCTTGAAGTTGATGGAACACTATCCATCGACAAAGTTCGCGCTACCATTACAGACCGTACTAAAATTGTTTCGGTTATGTACGTTTCAAACGTACTTGGTACGATGAACCCTATTAAAGAAATCGCCGAAATTGCTCATGAACATGGTGCTGTTATGGTAGTTGATGGTGCGCAAGCTGCGCCCCATATAAAAATAGATGTACAGAAATTAGATTGTGACTTTCTTGCATTCTCGGGACACAAGATGTGCGGTCCTACAGGGATTGGCGTTCTTTATGGAAAGAAAGAGTTGCTTGAGAAAATGGAACCTGTCGAGTTCGGCGGCGAAATGATTGATTTCGTTGGATTGTATGAATCGACATGGAAAGAGCTTCCTTGGAAGTTTGAAGGTGGTACACCGATAATCGCAGGTGCGATTGGACTTGCTGCTGCAATCGACTTTCTAGAGGAAATCGGTCTGGATAACATTGAACGGCATGAACATGAACTTGCTGGATATGCAATGGAACGGATGTCGGAAATCGATGGACTTACCATTTACGGTCCACTAGATCCTAAAAAACGTGCCGGACTTGTTACATTTAATCTGAACGATGTCCATCCACACGATGTTGCAACTGTGCTCGATATGAACGGTATTGCCGTTAGAGCAGGTCATCACTGTGCTCAGCCACTTATGAAATGGCTAGATGTATCATCCACTGCACGCGCTAGCTTCTATATTTATAATACCGAAGCTGACGTTGACCGCCTCGTGGACGGACTCCGTATCGCAAAGGAGTATTTCGCAGATGTCAACTAACAAATTAGATCAACTTTATCGTTCGGTCATCATGGACCATTATAAAAAACCTAGAAACAAAGGTGTCCTTGAAGAAAGTAACATCACAATCGATATGAATAATCCAACTTGCGGAGATGTCATTCATCTGACTCTGCAAGTGGAAGATGGCATTGTTAAAGATGCTAAGTTTGAAGGTGATGGCTGCTCAATTTCAATGGCATCCGCATCGATGATGACGCAAATTGTTAAAGGAAAGAAAGTGGATGAAGCACTAAAAGCGGCCACAATCTTTTCAGACATGATGCTTGGTAAAGATGTTGACGACTCCATCGACCTTGGTGATCTTGAAGCGCTTGCGGGCGTATCGAAATTTCCTGCCCGCATAAAATGTGCGACACTAGCATGGAAGGCGATGGAAAAGGGAGTCGGAAATGACTCCGAACAATAATAGGACGGAGGAATAGTAATGGCTAAAAAAATGCCGGATATCGGCGATTACAAATATGGGTTTTCTGATAAAGACGTCTCTGTTTTCCGTTCGGAACGTGGTTTAACTAAAGAAATCGTTGAGGAAATCTCAGGTATGAAAGACGAACCTAAGTGGATGCTTGACTACCGATTGAAATCATTGGAGATGTTCTATAAAATGCCAATGCCTCAATGGGGTGGAGATTTAAACTCCCTTAAATTCGATGAGATTACTTATTACGTTAAACCATCTGAAGGTGCAGAGCGCTCATGGGATGAAGTACCGGAAGAGATCAAACGTACGTTTGATAAACTCGGAATTCCTGAAGCTGAACAAAAATACCTTGCGGGTGTTTCAGCGCAATACGAATCTGAAGTTGTTTACCATAACATGAAAGAGGAACTTGTTGACCTTGGAATCGTCTTTAAAGACACAGATTCAGCACTTAAGGAAGACGAAGAACTGTTCAGAAAGTATTGGGGAACAATTATCCCTAACTCTGACAATAAGTTTGCTGCATTGAACTCTGCTGTATGGTCGGGTGGATCGTTCATCTATGTTCCACCAGGCATTAAAGTAGAAACACCACTTCAAGCTTATTTCCGTATTAACTCAGAAAATATGGGTCAGTTCGAACGTACTATGATCATTGTAGATGAAGGGGCAAGTGTCCATTATGTTGAAGGATGTACAGCGCCTGTTTATACAACGAACTCATTGCATAGTGCGGTCGTAGAAATTATCGTTAAAAAAGATGCATACTGCCGTTATACGACAATCCAAAACTGGGCAAATAACGTTTATAACCTTGTTACGAAGCGCGCGGTTTGTGATGCGAACGCAACAATGGAATGGATCGATGGCAACATTGGTTCAAAATTAACGATGAAATACCCAGCGATTATACTAAAAGGCGAAGGCGCTCGCGGTATGACACTTTCCATCGCACTTGCAGGAAAAGGTCAACACCAAGATGCTGGAGCTAAAATGCATCACCTTGCACCAAATACGTCATCTACAATCGTGTCGAAATCAATTTCACAACACGGTGGTAAAGTAACATACCGCGGAATCGTACACTTTGGACGTAAAGCGGATGGTGCACGTGCAAATATCGAGTGTGACACACTTATTATGGATGAACTGTCGACTTCTGACACGATTCCATATAATGAAATCCTGAATGATAACATTTCACTTGAACACGAAGCGAAAGTCTCTAAAGTATCAGAGGAGCAGCTCTTCTACTTGATGAGCCGCGGTGTTCCTGAGCTTGAAGCAACTGAAATGATCGTCATGGGCTTCATCGAGCCATTCACAAAAGAACTACCGATGGAATATGCTGTAGAAATGAACCGTCTCATTAAATTCGAGATGGAAGGTTCAATCGGGTAATTTAAACAAGAAAAACCGGCCACCAGGGCCGGTTTTTCTGTCTCTACATATATATTAGGCTTTAGGTGGTTTACCCCACTAGTATAACGAACAATTCTAGCGAAGGAGCGACAAGTGTGAGCCGAAGCAATAAGACCAAGGAGGGATGCAGTTCAATCCCTCCCAAGTGATCTTCTGACGGGCTTATTGCGTGAGGCCATCACCAAGCGACAAAGCGGTGTAGGAAGAACAACCTATTTGTTAAGTGCCGACTATATAGAAAGAATAGTTTGAGGGTGTAGAGTTCATCAAATCTGTTGTCCATCTATGTTAATATATTAGTATCGATTCATTTGAAAGGGGCAGAGAAGGATGATCCATATCGGACTGACCGGTTGGGGAGACCATCCTGACGTATACAACCTATCCTCCTCAAAGACAGAGAAGCTCATTGACTATAGTTCACACTTTCCAATCGTAGAACTCGATGCTACTTTTTATGCCATTCAGCCAGAACGCAATATTCGGAAATGGATAACGGAGACGCCAAATGATTTCACTTTTATCGTTAAAGCATATCAAGGAATGACGGGTCATCATCGGGGTAAACTACCTTATGCAACCGTCGATGAAATGTACAATTTGTTCCGATTGTCGATGACGCCCCTTCAGGAGGCAGGAAAACTCGCAATGATATTAGTCCAATTTCCTCCGTGGTTTGATTGTAATAAAGTGAATGTCACTAAAATCCGACAAGTATGCAATCAATTACATGGATTTGATATTGCTGTTGAATTTAGACATCAATCTTGGTATTCTACTGCATTTAGAGAACAGACTTTACGTTTTCTTACTGATATGAATGTCATTCATTCAGTGTGTGACGAACCACAGGCAGGAGAAGGAAGCATTCCGCTTGTACCTGTGACAACACGCTCCGATAAAGTGCTCTTTAGATTACATGGCAGAAATGTATCTGGGTGGCGTAACACGACTGGTGATGATCAGGCTTGGCGTAAAGTGCGTTACTTATATAACTATAATGACGCTGAACTCCATGAAATCCAGTTAGCGGTTGAAAAGCTCAAACAAGAAACTTCTAAAACGTTCGTTATATTTAACAATAACTCAGGTGGCCATGCAGCTCAAAATGCTAAACGGCTACAAAAGGTACTTAACATTAATTATGAAAGTCTAACATCAAAACAGCTCGACTTGTTTGAAGGAGAATGGTAATGGAGTATTTCTTATTAGCCGTTATCGGTCTTGCGGCAGGGATTATTGGTGCACTCGTGGGTTTGGGAGGCGGAGTCATCCTTGTGCCGGCGACATTATTTGTCGGCATTAATCTGGGCTTGATAGATGGAATTACACCACAAACGGCTGTCGGGCTATCTGTCATTATGATGATTTTCACAGGACTGGCTTCGACGCTTTCTTATATGAAGGGCAAAACAATTGATTTTAGGAGTGGATATATCTTTTTCCTGGGAAGTGTTCCGGGGACTCTCCTAGGTGCTATTGTCAATAAAGGGCTCGATTTGCCATCTTTTAATCTTTACTTCGGAATTTTGTTAATTATTTTATCAATCATTCTTTTGGTCCGTAAGCATTTAAAACCGGTTGATTGGTTTGTAAATCATGGTAAAAAGAGGACGTTTACAGATAATATGGATGAGACCTATGTCTATGGATTTCCTGTCTGGTTTGCATTGATCCTAACATTTGGTGTTGGATTTGCGTCAGGTCTTTTTGGCATCGGTGGTGGTTCAATTCTAGTACCAGCCATGATGTTACTCTTTTTATTTCCGCCCCATGTTGCAGTCAGTACATCAATGTTCATGGTTTTCTTATCGGCGATTGTCAACTCGATTACACATATATCGCTCGGTAATGTTCCTTGGTTATATACGATTCCGGTCATTCCGGCCGCATACATTGGAGCCAAAATCGGAGCTCGGCTGAACCAGAAAATGAAATCGGAAACAGTCGTTGTTGCACTACGTATTATTTTGCTTTTACTTGGAGTTAGATCGATTATTGAAGGACTTTTGGGGTGACATATGAATCAAATTGAAGTGATTCACTTTTATCATACAAACGATATCCACAGTCATTTTGAAAGCTGGCCACAGATTAGCCGGTTTCTTTGTGATGAAAAGAATGAACACTTATTAAATGGTGAGGCTTGTTACGTATTCGACATCGGTGATCATGTGGATCGTTCACATCCATTTACGGAGGGAACGAAAGGACAAGGAAATGTTAGACTGTTGAATGAAGCTGGTTATGATGCAGTTACGATAGGTAATAATGAAGGAATCACAATGTCGAAAGCTGCATTAAACTCACTATACGCAGATGCTCGTTTTGAAGTCATTCTAAGTAATTTGTTTGAACAGGATGGAAATCGTCCGAAATGGGCGCAACCTTACAAAATTTATGTTACTGCCAGTGGAACGAAAATTGGCGTTATAGGAGCGACTGCAGAGTATCAGGCGTTCTATTCAAAACTAGGCTGGAAAATTACACCACCCCGCGAAAGTTTAATGGGCATTGCCAAACAGCTTGCATCAGAAACGGACCTAATCGTTTGCTTATCGCATATGGGTATTCATGAAGACGAGCAACTCGCAGTGGAGTGTCCAGAAATTGATATCATTTTCGGTGCGCACACGCATCACCTGTTCCACGAAGGCAAGCTAATTGGGGATACATTATTGGCTGCAACGGGTAAATATGGTGAGTATGTGGGTCATGTGACATTGAGAGTTGCTAGCAGCACAAAAAGGACTCTCACTATCGACGCAGAACTGGTTAGGGCGGATTCGGTTAAAAGAAGTGAAGAGGATATCGTCCAATCGAATCATTTAATACAACTTGGGAAAAGGGCGATGGAAGATAAGGTCTTTGATAATCCTTCACGGTTGCAACAGAATCTGTTTGAGGGTAGCCCCTTATCCTCGTTCTTCGGTCGGGCACTCATTGCCTATTCACAGGCTGATTGTGCCATGTTTAACGCAGGGATTTTCCTAGGTAGTCTCGATAAAGGGTGGGTGACGAAAGGCGATTTACATTCACTTCTGCCACATCCCATAAACCCGTGTCTCATCACACTGGATGGAGTCGAACTTATAGAAGTATATAAGCTTTCTTTAAATAAGGATTGGCCACAAATTGAAATCAAAGGCCTTGGTTTCCGGGGCACATTAATGGGCGCGATGATTTATGAAAGATTATATCAGAATAGACATGGACAACTTTTTGCGGGAAATCGTGAGGTCGTACCAGGTCAAAAATATACGCTTGCAACATTAGATATGTTTACGTTTGGACATTTCTTTCCATCTCTCAGACATGCAGAGGTAGAGTATTACATGCCTGAGTTGATTAGAGATGTGCTTGGTTGGTACGGGACCGAACATTTTAAGTCTTAATCATTGGTACTGTTCGCATATTGCCTAAGAATAAACGGCTCAATTCCTGCATAGCTTAAAAGCAGGAGGAGTCGTTTTGAAATTTCAGGGGCAAGTCACCAGAAGAACCAGGAAAACCAGGAAAAAAAAGCGTAGACTATTACCTATTTTGGTACCTACATTTTTTATAGCAGTTTTCTTGTTTTTTTATGTAGTCAATATGAGGCTTACTCCAATATATGTCCAATATGCAGAAGTACAGACGCAAAGAATAGCCTCACATGTTATTAGTAAGGCCATCAATTCAAGGGTTGCTACTGTGCTCGACGTCAATGACATCATCGTGGATATTCCCAATGAATCTACGGGTGTTGTTACATGGAAGTTTAACACGGAAGTGATTAACAGGGTGTTGGCTGAAACCCAAACGCTTGTCGAGTCCCATTTACAACAAGCTTCGGAGGGAAATCTTGATATATTACCCCCACAGAATGAAATCAAATTCGATCCCGATGCAATGGAAACTCAAGGAGGAGTCGTCTTCTTCGTTCCTATCGGTCAAGCGACGAATATTCCATTGCTAGGAAACTTGGGTCCTAAGATTCCAATTCGTTTCCATGTCATTGGTGATGTCAGTGCGACAATCGATACGGAAATTCTTCCTTTTGGTATAAACAGTGCCTACGTTGAAGTGAATATATTATTAACAGTCAATGTCCAGATTATAGTTCCGCTTGCAACTGAAAAAAGTGTTATTAATCAAAAAATTCCGGTAGCCATGGGGCTTATTCAAGGTAAGGTGCCTCAAATCTACAATAATGGAACCGATAATGCTCCTTCGGTTGAAGTTCCATTAAGCACTGAATATGAGTGAAGAAGAATACTTGAAAATGCTGCGGATAACTGATAGGCTATTAGAGGATTAGAAATATCGATTGGGTAGAGGCTGCATTGCTTATTAGTCACACACGCGAGATTGACACCGATGACCGTGTGCAAAAGGAAGCTTTGCCGAAGCGTGGTAAGATCGTCGAGATCTATCAGGCTGGGGTTGTTCCGAATAGGGATAACACTGTCATACGTCTTAAGAACATGTATGATGAGCTACAAGTCGTGAGTTAGATAAGCTGTATTATTTATCCAACAAACGAAACGTAGATAAAGCCGGCTCCAATTACACTCGAGAAGTGTAATTAGCAGTCGGTTTTTTGTATTCCCCCTTGAAAGGGCCTCGACCCGACAAAATGGAGGAATAGAAAATGATTGGAACTTGGGTATCAATATTACCACCACTAATCGCCATTATTATGGTGTTTGCAACAAAAAGGGTGCTGTTATCGCTAGGTGCAGGAATCGTCTCAGGTGCTTTGCTAGCGGCGTCATTCGCTCCTGTAGAAACGCTGAGCATATTATGGCAATCCATTAAAGCGACATTTTGGGATGGTGGACTAAATACAGCAAATATTTACATTGTTCTATTTATCCTGCTCTTAGGTGTTATCACTGCTTTCGTTAGCTTGTCTGGAGGTAGCAGAGCATTTGCAGAATGGGCAGTACGCCATATTAAAACAAAACGTGGGGCAAAATTGCTCACGGTATCACTCGGTCTTGCTATTTTTGTGGATGATTATTTCAATGCATTGGCAGTGGGACAAATCGCGCGTCCGATTACGGATCAGCACAGGGTTTCAAGAGCGAAATTGGCTTATTTCATCGACTCGACTTCAGCACCGATTTGTGTCATTTCACCAATTTCAAGCTGGGGTGCCTTTTTAATCGGACAACTCGCCCTTATATTTGGCGGTGCAGCAGCAATCAGTTATTCGCCATTATCCGCGTTCGTAATGATGGCACCCATGAATTTTTACGTTATCGCAACACTCGCAATGGTATTCTTCCTTGCATGGACCAATTTCGATCTATTCGATATGAAGAAACATGAACAACTTGCAACTGAAACAGGCCAATTATTTGACCCCGACAAAGAAATTCCGGGTCAATTGAAAGAGGAATTTCCTGTACATACGCATGGCCGCGTACGAGATCTTGTGGCGCCGATTGTCACACTCGTTGTAGTAACATTTGCGGCGATGTTTGTGTCTGGCTATCTTATCGGAGGATCGATGAATATCTTCTCGATCTTTGAAAGTACGGATGTCGCACTTTCATTGTTGGCGGGTGGAATTATAGCTACCCTAGTTGCGGCAGCGTTATATATGCAGCAGATGAAAAATAATGAAACGGCGAGCTTTTCGCTTATGGGCAGTGCGTTTATAAATGGAATGAATTCTATGATGCCGCCTGTTTTAATCCTTATTTTTGCTTGGTCACTATCGTTCTTAATCGGAACACTTGAAACGGGTCTATTCTTATCTGACCTTGTAATGAAATCAAATATACCGGTTTCATTCTTGCCTGTTATTATGTTCATACTTGCTTGCATTATGGCTTTTTCAACCGGAAGTTCTTGGGGGTCGTTCGGTATTCTTCTGCCGATTGCGGGAACAATCATGATTGAAGCGGCACCGGAAATGTTACTGCCGGCGCTTGCTGCAGTTCTTGCGGGGGCTGTATTCGGAGATCACGCTTCGCCGATTTCTGATACGACGATTCTATCTGCTACAGGTGCAGGATGTAACCATATTGATCATGTTTCGACACAGTTTCCTTACGCGCTAATCAGTGCTGTAATCGCTGCGATGGGCTATATCATTCTAGGCATTACAGGTTCAATCTGGATCGGACTCGTTGGCGTTATTATTATTTTGTTAGTATTTTTTACTGTCTGGACAATGCGGGCTAGTAAAGTGGCACATTAATAGTATTGATAATCTTATACTAAAAAGCGGTGGCTTAGGCTACCGCTTTTTTATTATAATAATAATAGTTTTCTAACAAAAAAATGTTTTGACAATAGTCTGATAGGTGTATATACTAGGCATTAAGACCAAAAAGTGATATGAGATTAATAAAACACTATTTTTTGGTCCTATGTGATCGTAAAGGAGGAATAAACTGGATTTAATCTAGTGATAATAATACAAAAAATAACTGTAAAAATTTACTAGGTCAAATATTTTATTCAGTGAAATATAATTATATGAAAATTGCTATAGACTGAATAAGAAGTTTGTTTTACAATGGGCTTGTAAGTAGGAAAAAAGTGATATTTCTAGGAAAAGAGAATCGTTAGTTTTCTTATGGGGGAGGAACGATTTTAATTATCTGAAATATCAATAAAAAGGGGGATTTCATTTGAAAATGAAAAAATTTGTAAGTGTATTTGCCGTTTCGGCACTAGCTGTCGGAATACTGGCAGGGTGTGCAGGAGAGAAGGCTGAAGAAGGAAGCACAGGCGGCTCTAAGGATGGCGATACGATTAAAATCGGGGTCAACCTTGAATTGTCAGGTAATGTTGCTTCTTATGGTACTTCAGAGTTATCAGGAATTGAACTTGCTGTTGAAGAAATAAACGCAGATGGCGGAATTGATGGTCAAGAAATCGAACTTGTGAAAGTTGATAATAAATCCGATCCTGCTGAGGCTACGAGTGCAGCACTTAAATTGATCACTCAGGATAAAGTAGTTGCAATCATCGGTGCGGCAACGAGTGGTGCTACTGTTGCACAGGCTGAAATTGCGAACGGCAACGAAACACCGCTTATCAGTCCATCTGGAACAAGCCCTACAGTAACAGTCAAAGAAGACGGAAGTGTGAATGAATTCGTTTTCCGTACTTCATTCATCGATCCATTCCAAGGAACGGTTGCAGCAAACTTTGCAGCTAACGATCTTGGTGTTAAAAACGTAGCGATTTTCACTGATAATGCAAGCGATTATTCAAAAGGTCTTGCTGCATCATTCAAAAAAGATTTTGAAAAAGCAGGCGGTAAAATTATTGCTGAAGAATCTTACGTAGGTAAGGATTCTGATTTCCGTTCAACGCTAACTCGTATTAAAGCCGCGAATCCTGAATTCATCTTCATCCCTGGATATTATGAAGAAGTAGGACTAATCGTTAAACAGGCTCGTGAAATGGGTATCGATGTTCCACTAATGGGAGCAGATGGATGGGATTCTCCTACTCTAATTGAGCTTGCTGGTGCAGATGCATTGAACAATACATTCACAACAAATCACTATTCATCTGAAGATCCAGATGGCATCATTCAAGACTTTAACGATAAGTTCAATGAGAAATTCAGTAAATCACCTGATGCATTCAACGCACTAGGTTACGATACAGTGTATCTTTTAGCTGATGCTATCAAACGCGCAGGCGGTCCGGATTCAGTCAAAATTAAAGATGCCCTTGCTGAAACGAAAGATCTTGAATTGATCACTGGATTGTATTCGGTTGATGAAAACCATCACCCAATCAAATCTGCTACTATTCTTGAATTCAAAGATGGCGAACAAGTCTTTAAAACAAAAGTTAATCCTTAATTTAAACTGTAAGAATGGGGGGAGGATGTCCTCCTCCCATTCTTTTTTAATCCTTACTTTAGAGCTGGAAAAGGAGTGAGAAGTTCATGGAATGGTTACAACAGCTAATAAACGGTATTTCACTCGGTAGCATTTATGCGTTAATTGCACTAGGTTACACAATGGTTTATGGGATCATAAAATTGATTAACTTTGCGCATGGTGAAATATTTATGATAGGTGCGTTTATTGGGTATTACTCCATTGCTGGTTGGGGACTCGGGTTTATCCCTGCATTACTATTATCAATGGTTTCCTGTGCAATTATTGGCGTTCTTATTGAACGAATCGCTTATAAGAGATTACGGAATGCAACGAGAATTGCTGCATTGATTACAGCAATTGGGGTTTCTCTTCTAATTCAAAATGGTGTCATTTATATGCGTGGTGCGCAACCTGATGCGTATCCTGAAGTATTACGCAATAAATCTTTTGATTTTTTCGGTGCTCAAATCAGCAGTCAAGCAATCTTAATTCTATCTGTTTCTGTTACTCTAATGATCATTCTACAATTCATTGTACATAAAACAAAAATCGGAAAAGCGATGCGAGCTGTTTCCTATGATGCTGAAGCAGCTAAGCTTATGGGAATTAATGTCGACAACACAATCTCGGCTACGTTTGCGATTGGATCAGCTTTAGCTGGTGCAGCGGGCGTTATTTTCGGTATTTATTATACAAAGATTGACCCATTAATGGGTATTATTCCTGGTTTGAAAGCATTCGTTGCTGCTGTCCTTGGTGGAATTGGAATAATTCCAGGTGCCATGGCTGGAGGTCTTGTGCTTGGAGTTGTAGAAACGTTTGTCAGTGCGCTCGGGTTCTCTCTATGGAGAGATGCCGCGGCATTCGTCATATTGATTTTAATACTCATCTTCAAACCGTCTGGGCTCTTTGGTAAAAATACACGTGAGAAAGTGTAGGTGAAACAAAGTCATGAAAAAGTCGAAACAGTTTTGGTCATTTGTTGCTTCATCTCTTATCATTTATACAGTTGTTCAAGTGCTTCTTAATGTAGGCATATTGAATACCTTTCACTCTAATACATTAATTTTTATGGCCATTAATATAATGCTCGCGGTCAGTTTGCATTTAGTAATTGGTATTACAGGACAGTTTTCACTTGGTCATGCCGGGTTCTTGGCAGTAGGTGCATATATCTCGGCCATCGTGACAATGAAACTAAACCTACCATTTCCGGTTGCTATACTAGCCGCAGGACTAATTGCTACAATTGCAGGGTTGATAATAGGAATACCTAGTTTGCGGCTACGCGGGGATTACCTTGCGATCGCCACACTTGGTTTTGCGGAAATCATTCGAATAGTATTTTTGAATATCGAATATGTGGGCGGAGCAGCGGGGATGCAAGTTACGCATGCAACTACATGGACTTCTGCATTTATCTGTCTTTTCGTCACAATTGTCGTTATCGTCAATTTTACAAATTCAAGACATGGTCGAGCTTGTATCTCTGTTCGTGAAAATGAAATTGCATCCGATGCAATGGGGATAAACACAACGTATTATAAAGTATTGGCGTTCGCGATTGGTTCTTTCTTTGCTGGTATCGCAGGCGCATTATATGCTCATAACTTTTATATCATTCAACCTTCAAACTTCGGGTTCTTAAAGTCCATTGATATCCTGATCTATGTAGTGTTGGGCGGTTTAGGAAGTTTATCAGGCGCAATTGTTGCAACGGTTTTGTTAACGATAGTGTCCACGTTCTTGCAAGGTTATCCTGAGACACGGATGATCATCTATAGTCTTGTACTCATCATCGTGATGCTTTATCGTCCAAAAGGTTTAATGGGTACAATGGAAATAACGGATTACTTCAAATTGTGGAGAGGTTCGAAAGGAGGCAGCCAGCATGACAAGTGAACCGTTACTTAAAATTAAAGATGTCGGTATACAGTTTGGCGGGCTGAAAGCTGTTTCGAATTTTAACATGGAAATCAATCGAGGCGAACTAATTGGTCTAATTGGACCGAATGGTGCAGGTAAGACAACGAGTTTCAACCTTTTGACGGGCGTTTATACGCCCACTGAAGGCGATATATTATTTAATGGTAAACGCATTAATGGGATGGCTCCTTTTCAAGTAACCCGTAGAGGAATTGGTCGAACGTTTCAAAATATCCGATTGTTCAATGAGCTATCTGTTTTGGATAATGTAAAAGTAGCTTATCACTCACTAGCAAAGCATTCTGTTCTGAGTTCTATGTTACGCCTTCCTTCCCATTTCGCTGGTGAAAAAGAAATGGAAGAAAAAGCGATGGAGTTTCTGAAAATCTTCGAACTGGATAAATATAAAGATGAAGAGGCAAAGAACCTGGCATATGGGAAACAGCGCAGGCTGGAAATTGCACGAGCGTTAGCCACAGGACCACAGTTGCTACTACTTGATGAACCGGCAGCTGGAATGAATCCGCAGGAAACGAAAGAATTAATGGAGTTAATCGCTTTTGTTCGTAAAAAGTTTAATCTAACCATTTTGTTGATTGAACACGATATGAATTTGGTTATGGGAATTTGTGAACGTATTTACGTATTGGACCACGGTGTACTCCTTGCTGAAGGAACTCCTGAAGAAATCCGTAATAATCCGAAAGTGATCGAGGCTTATTTAGGGGAGGAAGTTCACGAATGAGCATGTTAAAAGTTGAAAACTTAAACGTATATTACGGTAGTATCCATGCCCTTAAAGGCGTTTCATTGAATGTGGATCAGGGTGAAATTGTTACATTAATCGGTGCGAATGGCGCTGGGAAGAGTACCTTGTTGAAAACATTATCAGGTTTATTGAAGCCTAAAGTGGGATCCATTGAATACATGGACCAGTCAATAGTGGGTAAACCCGCTCAGTCTATCGTAAAGGCGGGAATTTCCCACGTTCCTGAAGGAAGACGAGTATTCGCAGAAATGAGTGTTGAAGAGAATATCGAATTAGGTGCATTTCTACGAAAAGATAAAGCAGGTATTCAACAGGACTTCCAAAAAGTATACGAAATCTTCCCTCGCTTGCATGAGCGGCGTAAGCAATCGGCTGGAACCTTGTCCGGTGGAGAACAACAAATGTTGGCGATGGGTAGAGCTATCATGGCCAAACCAAAGTTACTGTTCTTGGACGAGCCGTCAATGGGACTTGCGCCTTTAATGGTAAAAACAATATTTCAAGTTGTTAGGGATATTAATAAAGAAGGAACGACAATTCTTCTTGTTGAACAAAATGCAAATATGGCATTATCAATTGCGGATAGGGCATATGTCCTAGAAACAGGTCGAGTTATTTTGTCAGGAACTGCAGAGGAATTACAGGCCAGTGAAGAGATTAAGAAAGCTTATTTGGGTGGACATTGATTGAAGAAAGGTAGCGCAGGATACAAGCGCTACCTTTTTTTAATAACTAATAAGAGTCAGAATTATAGCGTTATGACGGTTGTTTGAAGTCTAAATATATGATACATTGACAACAGTAGTTGAAATACATTAAAAGTTCAGAGGAATGGAGTCGGTCGACGTGTCATGCAAGCCGGAACAAGGAAATAGAACCGAACATGTAAGAAAGCCCGATTGGTTAAAAATTAAGCTTAATACGAATGAAAATTATACAGACCTTAAAAAAATGATGCGAGAAAATAACTTAAATACTGTATGTGAAGAAGCACGTTGTCCAAATATCCATGAATGCTGGGGTGAGCGTCGAACTGCTACATTCATGATTCTGGGTGCTGTGTGTACACGTGCATGCCGTTTTTGTGCAGTTAAAACAGGATTGCCTACGGAACTTGATATTGCAGAACCGGAACGTGTGGCGGATTCTGTAGCTCTAATGAATCTAAAGCATACAGTTGTTACTGCGGTAGCGCGTGATGACCAGAAAGACGGAGGATCTGCAATTTTCGCTGAAACAATTCGTGCAATACGTAGAAAAAATCCGTTTACAACTGTTGAAGTACTGCCATCAGATATGGGCGGTGTATATGAGAATCTGGAACGTCTTATGGACGCCAAACCGGATATTCTGAATCATAACATTGAAACGGTACGTCGCTTAACACCAAGAGTTCGTGCACGTGCAACTTATGACAGATCACTCGAACTTTTACTCCGTGCAAAAGAAATGCAGCCAGACATCCCTACAAAATCTTCATTGATGTTAGGGCTTGGTGAAACACATGAAGAAATTCTCGAGACAATGGATGACCTTCGCTCCCATAAAGTTGATATAATGACTATAGGCCAGTATCTACAGCCTACTAAAAAACATTTAAAAGTACAAAAGTATTATTCGCCTCAAGAATTTGAGGAGTTAAGAAAAATTGCAATGTCTAAAGGGTTCTCACACTGTCAGGCTGGTCCGCTTGTACGTTCGAGTTACCATGCTGATGAACAGGTGAACGCGGCCGCAAAGGAAAGGCAGCGTCAAGGTGATGAACTACTTGAAACAGCACTGCAAAGCTAAATTGGCGGTGAAAGTTGAATGATAGTAATTGATAGTTGGAAGTTCGATATAATGACTGACTACCGTGAGGGATTTAATGAAGAAGCGTTACTTGCAAGATATAGTGACGTGCTCCTTAAATACGATTATATACTTGGTGACTGGGGATACGGACAACTCCGTTTAAAAGGTTTTTTCGATGATACCAACCAGAAAGCAACGTATGAAACAAAAATTAACACATTACAAGATTATTTGTATGAATACTGTAATTTTGGCTGTGCTTATTTCGTATTGAAAAAAATGGAAAAGGTTAAACCGGAAGTTCAGGAGACAATAAAAGTACTGCAAACTCCGGAAACACCAGAAATACAGGTAACCGAGGTTACTGAGTAAACCGGCTCGCGAGTGGATGCCAAATCCGCACGCGGGTCTTTTCAATTCATCGAATCAGATGTAGTATTATTATTTGATAGTCTAAACAATCAGGAGGGAAAGTCAGTGTATTTTGTCGACCGTAATCAAATTAGCGAATCACTTAGCCATATGGAAAGTTTGCTGGCGTTATATAGAAAAGGAAGTGAGTGGCAAGAGGATACAATTCATTCACTTGCGCTTGAACGGATAACACATGTAATCATTGAATCGATTATTGATGTCGGGAACTCGATGATTGATGGTTTTATCATGCGTGATCCAGGAAGTTATGAAGATATTATCGACATCATGGAAGACGAACGAGTTATTACAAAGGAAATGGCAGATCCGTTAAAACGGGTAATTGAGTTAAGAAAAATGATTGTCCGTGATTTCACCAAAATTGATGTGAATGAGATTGAGAACGTACTCAATGCATCGATGGAAGAACTTCTCATATTCCCTACCAAAGTTCGCCACTACTTAGAAAATGAACTCGGACCAGTCTCCGCTTTCTACCCAGAAGATAAATGAGTATTGCTAATTATAAAGCAATTTGCCTTGACCTTGATGGGACTGTTTACAGAGGTATCGAACCAATTCCGCAAGCGGTCTCTTTTATTGAGAAAATACAAAATAGTGGTTTGGAACCTTATTTTGTAACTAATAATTCTTCTATGACACGCTTGCGTCTTCAGGAGAAGTTGGCAGCATTTGGAGTTAAAGCAAATCGAAAGCACATTATGACTTCCGCCATTGCGGCTGCAAAGTACTGCAAGGAAAATTTTCAAGGCGCATCAGTCATGATGATTGGTGAAGAAGGATTGGAAGAAGCGTTGGCAATTGAAGGTATAGAGCTCGCAGTGGTGAATCCAGACATTGTCATCATGGGGATTGATCGTAGTATAACCTATGCTAAATTGGCTGATGCCTGTCTTGCATTACGTAAGGGTGCAAAATTCATCGCGACGAACAGCGACAAAGCGTTTCCGACAGAGAGAGGACTTGTCCCTGGAAATGGATCATTCGTAAAGTTGCTAGAAAACGCAAGTGGTGTATCTCCGTTATTCGTTGGTAAACCCGAGTCATATATGCTTGAGTTCATTCAGCAAGAGAATGACTACTTAAAAAAAGAGATGATTATGATTGGTGATAATTACGATACGGATATACAAGCGGGAATTCGTTTTGGCATTGATACCGTTCACGTTGCAGGGGGAGTTACTTCCTTGGAAGAGGGTATAGGGAAAAGACAGAAACCGACATATTCCTATCAAACATTATTGGAGTTCTAAATCTAAAAAGCTACCCGTTAATGATTGACGGGTAGCCATAATGCTCAAAAGAGCGGATTGTCTTCTATGAATTGATAGATACGTTCTGTTAGTTCGTCATTTGTCTCAGCTTCAACAATTTCACCATTTACAATTGCGTAAAGCGTATCAGTACATTTAGTGCAATAACTTAAACAGCCATATTCGAGAACATCAAGACCCGGATCTTTCTCCAACTTCTCGAATGTTTCCTGTGAACCATTTGCAATATTACTCATGCAAAATTCGACAATTGGATTCACGATGATCACCTCGCCTATTTGGAATCCTACACTTTTTTACCTCTTTCGTCAATAATCGTGTCTTATTGTGAAAGGTGTCACAAACTGTTATAATCGAATTTGGGAAAACAACGGATTATTGTTTTACAAAGGAGAAAAAATTATGAGAAAACTTGTGCTTTTAGGTGCTGGATATGGAAATATGCGTATCTTACTTCGTTTATTAACAAAGGATCTTCCTGAAGATGTAGAAATAACACTAGTCGACCGGACACCGTTTCATAGTTTGAAAACAGAGTTTTATGCGCTGGCGTCAGGGACGGTATCGGATTCTATTGTGCGCGTTACGCTTCCTACACATGAGAGACTTAAAGTTATCGGTGGAGAAATTATCGAAATTAGACCAGATGAAAAGTGTGTCTATCTAGACGACGGCGTGCAAATAAAGTTTGATGAACTTGTTATTGGACTAGGATGTGAAGATAACTATCATGACGTGCCAGGTGCTTCGGAATATACATATAGTATCCAGACAATTGGTAAGTCCAGGATTACTTATGAGAAACTCCTAGGTCTTGGAGGCGGAGCTACGATAGGTATCGTCGGAGCGGGTTTAAGTGGAATCGAGCTTGCAAGTGAGCTGCGGGAAAGTAGACCGGATTTGAATATCAAATTGTTCGATCGCGGACCGCGTATTTTAAGGGATTTCCCTGAGAGACTCAGTAATTATGTCAAGGGATGGTTTGATGAACATAATGTTGACGTTGTTTCGAGCTCCAACATTACAAAAGTGGAACCAACCACGCTTTATAATCATGAAGAAACGATTGCCGTAGATGCTGTTGTTTGGACAGCTGGAATTCGTCCAGTTGCGCCTGTCGAAAATATTGATACAGAAAAAGACAGTTCAGGTCGCGTTAAATTAAATATGTACCATCAGCTCCCTGAATTTAATGATGTATACGTCGTGGGGGACTGCGCAGCGCTTCCTTACGCACCAAGTGCACAAGTAGCTGAGGAACAAGCGGAACAGATTGTACGCGTACTGCGCAACGTCTGGAACAACGAACCTTTACCGGAGAAAATGCCTGAAATCAAGCTGAAAGGTTTCCTTGGATCCCTTGGTAAGAAGCAGGGCTTTGCATATCTTGCTGATCGTACCGTAACAGGTCGTATTGCAAGACTATTGAAGTCAGGCGTTCTTTGGATGTATAAATGGCATAACGGATAAGAGTGCCATTAAACGTGGTCACATAAACGTTTGAGAGACTTTAAAATACGTTACCAACTCACAGAATCACAATTCCTTAGATGTCACCGTATCGATTTTTTATCTTTGCGGTGGCATTTTTCTATAATAAATTAGATACAAAACACCCCTAACTCGCATTCATGACTGCGGGAAGGGGTGTTTTGTGTTCTCAATTAAACTGAAGCATTATCATTTCATTCAGTTGCAACATAGCCGTGCTTTTCAAGGGCAGTAAATACAGGCTTCAATTGAATATAACCTTCACCAATCATTTCGTCATTGATCATAACGAGCGGATAGAAATATACATCCTCTTGTATTTGTTGTGAAATATGTTTATGTTTTTCGTCTGTAACTTCTGATTCGATGTCGATGTAGTCGATTACGTATGGCTGATTAGGATACTTTCTATCAATGGCTGCCTGCAGCCACTCATATGTATCCTTTGATGAAGGTGCGTTAACACAGCTGGCACAAATAATATCTGCACCATAAATTTCAATGATTGCGTTGCTTTTACTCATTTTTTTGTCCCCTTTCGATTTGAATGATGGATTTTTTCTTCTTTCCAGTTTATAATAAGTATAAGGAAAGGAGAGTTAAAAAACAATGACAGATACAATGCTTACTGAACCAGTACAAGAAGTTTTAAATAAATTACGCCCATTCCTCCTTCGTGATGGAGGGGACTGTGAACTTGTGGATATTGAGGATGGTATCGTGAAACTACGCCTTCTCGGTGCTTGCGGTAGTTGCCCAAGCTCTACAATAACGTTAAAGGCTGGTATTGAGCGGGCTCTTCTGGAAGAAGTTCCAGGAGTCGTTGAAGTAGAACAAGTATTTTAATGTAACCTTTAGGCGGACCGAAAATTGGTCCGTCTTTTTATTTCAAAGTTCAAATTTCCTGCCTAACTCTTTCGCTAGTTCGATGATTTTTGGTTCGGCTGAAGTACACTGGCTTTCCAGGACACGTTAAAAACCGAGGACCGTCCCTTCAGTATATCCGATTCTCCATAAAATTTCGAAAATTGCAATTTCCAAAAGGTGATTTCCTCATCTTTCTATAGCGGGATCAGGATAGACAGGTTTAAAGTTACTCTCATAGGAAGAGACTCGAGTAAATCTTGATTTCATTTTCGAAGTTGTAAAACGAATATTATAATGGAAATATACTACCTTTTTATCGTGAAATGGGCAGATTTTCACTTGAATCTTCCTTTCGAACTAGTATATTCTATTATAACGTATATTTCAAAACGCACGAGCTATTATGATTGCGTTATGGCTGAATTCCTTGTTATGATAAGGAAAAGAAAACAAAGGGAAGGTGAACACGAATGACACAGGTTGTTGAAGTTACACAAGCAGCAGCAATTCATGTTAGGGAAATGATGCGTCATAATGAGGAAGAAGGATCATTTCTACGTGTCGCTGTGAACGGCGGAGGATGCAGTGGTCTGACATACGGAATGGGTTTTGAGAGTGAAAAATCAGCTGACGACATTTTGCTCGAGCAGCATGGTTTACAAATTCTTGTTTCGAGTGAGGATGCAGGCGTTCTTGAAGGCACACAAGTTGACTATAAAGAGTCCCTCATGGGGGGCGGATTCACAATAAATAACCCGAACGCTATTGCGTCATGCGGTTGCGGTACATCATTTAGAACTGCTAAGAAAGCAGGAACTCCAGCAGACTGCTGATTCCTAGATGAAGTCAGCTTTGTTGAAATGTTGAATCAGGATTATGAATAACAGTAGAAATTGATGTGTACACAATCCCGAAATAGTGTAAACACAACCCTAAAATGATGTATTTAGGGTTGTGAATACCAAGCCTTTTTGATTTGTATGTTGCAAAACATAACAAATTGAGGAGGCTTTTTGTATGGTTTTGAAAAAGAAAAAACGAACAGCTGTTGGTAAAATGGCAATGGAGAAGGACTATCCGAAGATTAGCTTTGAGCAAGCGATTGACCTTGTGGTCTCTGACAAAAGTGCGGAAGGTGTTAGACCACGTACTTTAAAAGACTATAAGAATAATTGGCGTTACTTTGTAAATTGGTTAGTGAAGAACTATGAGTTTGAAACCGTTGACGAGCTAACGCCTCAAATTTTTCGTGATTATATCAACTACTTGAAACATGATGCAGTTCGTTATGAGGGGCATATATACATCAAAAAAATTGGAGGAGTGGGGTTAGCGGATACAACGATAAATATCCGTCTGCGTGTCTTTAAGGCAATGCTTAACCATTTAGAGCGTGAGGAGCTAATAGCTTTTAACCCAATGGACTCTGTGAGGCTGTTGAAGCAAGATGAAGACCTTACAAACTGTTTTACTGATGATGATGTCAAAGAGTTGTTTAGACAGCCTGAGAAGCGTGATTACGTTGGTTTTCGTGACCTTGTTGCGATGACATTATTATTAGACTGTGGGCTAAGAGCAAATGAATTACTGAGTTTGAGGGCGGTTGATATAGACTTTCAAACTCGCTTCATTACACTCAGAGCAGAGGTCAATAAGAACCGTAAGCCTCGTATCGTACCTATGTCTGTCCACTCAGTCAAAATGCTCATACAGCTTATTGGAGAGAACAAGAAGCATTTCACGACAGATAGGCTCTTTTTATCACAGTGGGGAGAGCCTTTAGGACAGAACCATTTTAACAAGCGTTTGAAATATTATGCTGATAAGGCAGGGATAAAGGGGAAAAAGGTTACAGCTCACGTTTATCGTCACACATGGGCTAAGAATATGACGCTCAATGGCTGTGATTCATTCACACTTCAAAAGATGGGCGGTTGGAGCGATATTCGAACGATGAGAAGATACATTCAGATGGATACAGATGATTTACGCAAGACGCATGATAGTTATTCGCCTGTAATGAACTTATTGAATAAGAAAAATTAGTATTTGAGAAGCTAGAGAAAGAGTCTAGCTTCTTTTTTGAGCTACGAGTTTTTAAAAAATTCCATCTCTAAACAGCTTAACAAATATGCTAAACGCTATGGACTTGAGAATATCAATGCACACGCCATACGGAGAGGTTGCGCTAAGAGTCTATTAGACAAGGGTGCAAGCATTGCGCTAATTTCAAAAGCTTTATCTCACTCTGACCTCGCTGTGACCACTCATTATTTGGATTTAGATGTTGAAGAGGTCGCATCTGATTTAAGGGAATACCTATAATAAGTAACAATAATAATATAAATAGATGTTCTAAAGAGGAAGAAATTCAATATTAGCAATGCAAATGCTTGAGTTTAAAGAATCCTGTCTTTTACTAGATTGGATTCTTTTTGTCTTCTTATGAGTATTTAGCGGAGAAGTCTACTTTAAAAGATCAAGATTATTGTGGGTGTGCGGGTACTTAAAACCAATAGAACACATCCATTGTCACAGAAGTTCTATAGCACACCAATCCTCACACTCTTTCTAATAACTACACCGTATGAAAGTAAACTAAATGCTCTTAATACACCTTAATTGAGATGTTTCTGACGTGCATATTTAGATAAGAAGAATATTGAAGTAATCATAGATAAGTCTTAGGAAGAGTACTAGAGTTTACCGTTTTAACATTGATAATTCATATTGAAAAAGATGTCATGGATTTTAAGGGGTTTAAAGTGATTATTTAATACTAAAAACAAAGAAATGATTTATGCTCTAAAATAGTGTGTTTTTTACAAACTGTTTTGGATTTATCGCATTTATTTATATGTTTTCGTTAGATTGGATTCTATTTTTATTTTCTATTGTTTATGATGGCTTGTTGGAGCAGTTACAAATAAGGTGTTTACAGATACATAAAGTTATTTAAAAAACAATAAAGTCGTTTATAAATAATAGCCGAGATACTAAAAAAATAGTGTGGGTTATTACTATTTAAGTTACAATAATAGAAAATGTATCCAATCGTTAAAGCGAATTTCGGTTACCGAATCTTCAACTAAAGGTGCAGGTTAGTTGAATAAGGAATTTGAGGTTTAATTTATAAAAACACTAAAAAGGAGATGTTAAAATGATATACCAACTGCATTTCACTGTATCTGAATATGAAAAAAATGATTACTGGGTTCCTTTGATGAACTATTTTTTAGTACAATCAGATACTATAGAAATCCATTGTTGGGATGAAGAAGAAGAGGTTGTCGAGGAAACAAAATCTATGCTTAAAAACTCATTTGAAACAGTTACGGAAAACAAACTCACTATCTTCAAGGGAAATAAAGCACTAGATGTTGTAAATCATTTATTATTTAACAATGTAGATACAGAGGGTAAGTTAAAATGGTTCTCTATTTTTTTGAGTGAAAATACCACAACTATTTTTCATTCTGAACATTGGGGTAGGGAATTTTTCGCACCTAATGTTAACGAAAAAGATATAGCATTCATTAAATCTGTAATGCCAAATGAAACAAATTTTAATCAATATAAATAGCAAGATTATTATTACCTTATTCAACTAACGGGTGCTTTAGTTGAACAACATTTTTCCGAATTGAAACTTTTTTCAATTCGAATCGTAAAAATAGTTAAATTAAACATCCTTAGTCTGTTTACGACGCAAAATCAAAAGGAGGAGAAATAAATGTATGAATACAATTTTATAAAAATAGAGTTTAAAAAGTTATCTAGTAAACCTAATGAAGATTATCGTGAAGTAATTAAAAGTCACGCAAAACAAGGCTGGCGTTTTGTTCAAATTTTCTCTCCTGACTTTGCAACTTCAGGAGTTGCAATAGGGTCATACTATGAATTGATTTTTGAAAGACCTATAAAACAGTAAACAGAACAGAAACCATTCGTAATGAAAGTTTGTGAAACTTTACACTTAAACTAACGGGTGCTTTACTTCAAGAAGGGGTAAAGCCTTTTTTTACTAAAGGGGCAGTTTAGCGTAATTAAAAGTCTGAAAAATCTATTTAAAGGGAGAGTGAAGAATTGACAACCAAATATGTGAATTGGGGAGATTCAAAAGTAAAATTAACCTGGAAACGTGATTCACAACTTCCTCCAAGAAAGTTAATTACAAGCGTTCACGGCTTTTGTTTAAAAGAAGAAAAGCTACTTTTGGTTAATCTAAATCATAGAGGTTGGGATTTTCCTGGTGGTCATATTGAACATGAGGAAACTCCTGAAAATTGTTTAAAGCGTGAAGCGTATGAGGAGGGGTATGTAACGGGAAGTACCTTTCTTTTAGGTCATATTATAGTTGACCACAATGAAAATCCGAAATGGGATGCAAGTAACAATTATCCAAAGGTAGGATATCAAGTTTTCTATCGTATGAACATTGACCGATTACATGATTTTCAAGCACAGTTTGAGTCTGCCGAAAGAATTCTTATAAATCCAGGCGAAGTAATAGAATACTATCATGATTGGAACGAACTTTATCAAGAAATACTTGATTATGCTTTAGTCCTAAAGTAATTCATCTTCAACTAACGGATGCTTTACTGAAACAATAGGATTAATGCTGAGCGGAGGCAGACAAATGGTATTAGAAACAAAGCGGTTGCTATTAAAATCATATGAACATGAATTTGCAGATGTTATATATTCGGTAGTGTCACAGGCGGAAATTGCTGACACAATGATTACCATTCCACATCCATACCCAAAAGCTGTTGTGAATAAGTGGATTGATTATTTACAAACAAGTGCAAAACAAGGTACTGCTTTTGAATTTGCAATTTTTCCGAAAGAAAATCCGGGAAAATACATAGGGAATTGCGGACTTGTCAGTATTTCCAGTAGTCATCAAAAGGCAGAAATCGCCTATTTTATTGATAAAAACGAGTGGGGTAAAGGCTATGCAACTGAAGTTGCGTCTTCTATGAATAGCTACGGTTTTGAAAAACTTGGCTTAGAGAGAATTTACGGTCACTGTATGTCCAGAAATCCTGCATCTCGAAAAGTAATGGAAAAGATAGGCTTTCAATTTGAAGGAACATTAAGGCATGATATTAAAAAAGGAGATATCTTTGAGGATTTGGATTTATTAGGTATGACACGATCGGATTATGAAAAATTATATGGATCGATTATTACATATTAGTTATTGGAAGATTAAGTGTATTTTATAAAAATCCCAATCAAGTAAAACAGAGCCTAAAGTATAGTCAATTTAATGTTCTTAAACTAACGGGTGCTTTACTGGAACAACAGTAATGCTTCTCATATTGTGCTAAAAGGGCAGGTTAGTTGAATATCAAAAGCCTGCATTAGAGATAGAAAACTAGGAATAGGTGATAAACATGAAAACAAAAACATTACCGTTAAAAGTCGGACTCATTCTCTTGAGTGTCTTTCAAGTCTATACAATCTTGACTAGATGGGGCGAGGACACGCGAGGAACAATCATTGCCGGCGTAATTTTAGTAGGGTGTATATTATTGCTGATGACAGACGTGTTTTTTAGAAGAGACAATCGAAATAACCATGCAAAATAAAAAGAAGTTTCTTCACATTGTACTAAATGTACACTAGGTTGTACTTCAACTAATGGGTGCATCAGTTCAACAAGTGGTTGCCTGTTAGGGTGGCTTTTTCTTATTGAACTAACGGGGCAGTTTAGTTGAGTAATGATAGCTAAAAATGAGGAATGAAACGTGGATTTTTGAAGCCTATACGTAAAATTTATAGATAAGGGGGAATGAGTTTGAAAAAATTTATACCTTTGGTTATTGTGGCGTTATTTACACAACTACTTGCAATTATTATCTGGGGTGAATACGTTTGGTTAAGTAAACTTGCTGTGGGTTCAGTAGGAGGAACACCATTAGAACATATCCAACCAGCTTTATGGTTCGTTTTTGTTACAGAAATCATATTAGTCATATTATTAGCTATTTATTTTAAGAAAAATGAGTGATTTTCTACTTCAACTAACGGGGCAGGTTAGCTGAAGAAGGTAAAAATTACTCATAAACAAATTTGGATTTTACTGAGATACTTAATGAAAAGTTAAGGTATTGAAAATCAGTGGGGTGTAAAATGAAGAAAAATATTTTAACTTATATCATTTATGTACTGTTTGTAGTAGGCACAATTACTACATTATTCATTGTATATAAGGACATTGATAGTTCTTTTTCTCTTGCATTTGTAATCGGCTATATCATTTTTCTTTTTCTCTCTTTTTTTTATTTCATGATTGCGGTAATTATCAATATGAGAAAATTAAAATGGATTGAAATAAGAAAAAGACTGTATAAATTTATTGCTTATTTTGTTTTTTTAAGTGGGTTTACTTATATTGCTGACTATATCTTTAAATCATTAGAGTTTGATTTGTATAACATAGTTTCTACCTCCCTAGGTTTATCTCTTGGACTTGTTTTTCTGGACCTAGTTTTTTTAAAGAGAAAAACGGCTAAAATGCTGGTGTGATTTTGATTCTTATTAAACTAACGGGTGCTTTAGTTCAAGTAAAGGAACTCAAAGAGTTCCCTTTTGTGTTGCAAAAAACCAGTAAATATAACCCCGTTTATATTCACTACACCTTATTTAACTAACGAAGCAGGTTAGTTGAATTAGGAACAGAAATATATTAAGAAATAATGATAAAATACAGCACACTATAAATTGATTGAGGTGTTCCATCTGATAAACGAACGAAAGCCCACTGTGAAGATTGATGTAACAAATATTAAATCTTCAACAGAATTACATTTGCTATTAAAAGATATGCTTGGTTTCCCCAATTTTTACGGTGAAAATTGGGATGCTTTTTGGGATGCAATTACAGGACTTGTTGAACTACCAATGCAAATCCAATTCGTTGGATGGGGATTCTTAGAAAGAAACTTACCATTTGATGCAAAAATAATGAAAGAATGTCTAAGTGATTACAATGAAGAGATTTATCTAGCAAAATGTGATTTCTTATTCAACTAACGGGTGCTTTACTTCAAGAAGGAGTAAAGCCTTTTTACTTATTGAACTAGATTAGGTTATCAAGTATATAAGGGATAACAATAATTATGAATGACTTAAAATATAGAAATGATAGCGAAAGGTGGAATAGTTATGTTAGAAATATTTCATTTATATATAACTTCATTCGAACAAGAAAGACTGATTAGAATATATCTACCTAAAAATTACACCAAGGAAAATCAGAGTTACCCAGTGTTGTATATGCACGATGGGCAAAATGTTTTTCAGGATAATGATGCAATTGGTGGCACGTCTTTAAAACTTGAAAATTATTTAGATGAAAATGAATTGGAAGTTATCGTTGTCGGAATAGACCAAAATAGAGAAGAAAGAATAAATGAATATTGTCCTTGGATAAGCGGGGAATATAGCAAGAAAATATTAGGTAAGGAAAGTTTAGCTGGTGGAAAAGGGATACAATATGTAGATTTTATAGTAAATGAACTAAAGCCATTCATAGACAATAAATATCGTACATTAAAAAACCGTACTGCAATGGCGGGAATTTCCTTAGGAGGACTTATTTCCACTTACGCTATGTGTCGTTATCCTCAAGTTTTCAGAAGCGTAGCGGTTTTATCTTCAGCTTTTTATCGTAACCAGAAGGAAATTGAAAAGTTAATACAGTGTTCTGATTTGTCACTAATTGAAAGTTTATACTTAGACTGCGGAACTAAGGAAGCTGGAGATGAAGAAATAATAAATAAGGAATTTTTAGCTTCAAATAAAGTCATTTATGAAATCTTAAAAGAAAAAATACCAAATGCAAAGTTTGAAATTGTTAAAGATGCGGAACATAACTATTTGTCTTTTAGAGAAAGAGTCCCTGAATTATTTACATTTTTAACGTCAGTAAAATAGAAATAGTCCCTTAAAAGTAATCATAATACTTATCATCTTGTTCAACTAACGGGGCAGTTTAGTTTAAGAGTGTTGTCTAACTTGTGTTCAACAATCTGGACCATATTGTCGAGAGTGCTTTCAAAAGGGGGATGGGGATATGAAGGTAGT
>NZ_JBYHFQ010000007.1:0-159917 GCF_057669665.1 Sporosarcina sp. Y1004
TTTTTCTGTGTAGTTATGGAATTGACCAGGTACGTTGTTTACAGATCCACCGTGGCCAACAATTGCACCCGCGTAAAATTCAAAGTCTTCAATTGCTTGTGAAATCTGCCCTTTAGCAGCTGCAAGTGATTTACCTGTATTCAAAATTTCAAGTTCCACAAGCTCATTAAAGCGTGAGCCCATAATTGCTGCAATTTTGTTGAGTACACGTGCACGACGTCCTGAAGGCGTTATTTTCCATTTTCCATTATCAAATGAATCTCTGGCAGCTTGAACAGCTCTTTCAGCATCTTCTTGTGTTGCTTTTGCTACTTCCGCAAGAAGTTCACCCGTCGCAGGATTGTAAATTTTTGTGCGTTCGCCATTGCTACTTTCGACTTGTTCACCGTTAATGAAAAGTTTGTAAAAGTCACGTTTCATTGATTCTTGCTCTATTTTTCCTTCTGAAATTGTCGTCAATGGTTTTTCCTCCTATAGCCCTGTGAAAACAGGTTTATGTTTTCCCATAAATGCCGCAACACCTTCACGGTGATTGTTCGTTAATCCACCTAACCGCTGCCCTTGTGCTTCATGCATTAGTTCCAGACTAATTGGATTGTCATTAGTCATTTCATCAATGTAAGCTCCTGCCGAAAATGCGCGTCCTTTTCCAGTCAACACGATGACGCGGACACTATCATTTCGGTCAAACTTTCCCATAGCAATGACTAGCTCATTAACCATTTTTCGATTCATTGAATTTAACTGGCGCGGGCGATTTAATTCAACCTCCACAATACTTCCCCTTAATGTAGATTCAATGAATTCAAAACTGTTCATTACTCACCTTCACCAATCATTAATGTTACTAGATCTCCCGCAAATTCCATAAAGTCTTTGCCAGATGCTTTCCCTTCTGGAGAGCGTAATCCTTGTTGTAATGCTTCAAAATCGTCATACATCATTTCACAAGTGAGGTAGTATTTATATTCTCCTTCCATTGGTAGCCCCGTTATTTTTGTAACTTTCATTTCACGTAGTCCACGAATTTTTGCCGTTAGCGGTGAGTGCATTAAAATAATGTTCATCAAAATCCTCTTTGTTTTCAGGGTGGTTGTATAATGGGAATAGCTTAGCCATTTTTCTTCTCATCATTTTACATTAATGTCGATACCGGTTTCATTGCCTCAAATACGTTTTTACAGCTTTTGCAGTACAATATACTTCTGCAAGCTGTCGGTCCAAAAATGTTTTCTATCGTTACATATTCAGAACCACAATATGCGCAATTCACATGCCATGAACCATCTTCCTCGAAATAGAGGGGCGGAGGGGCGATTCCAAACTTCCGCAAATTCACATGTCCTTGTTCCGTTATGCGGTCTGAAGTCCACGGTGGATGAAAAACGAATTCGACTTCAACACTCTCCACTCCCGGCAGTTCCTTTACAGCATTTACCGTATTTGTCTTAATAAATTCTAACGCTGGACATCCTAAAAAAGTCGGTAATAGAGAGATTCTAACGTTTCCCCCTTCAATAGTAACTTCACTTACCATACCAAGATCAATAATACTCACTGAATCAATTTCCGGGTCTTTAACATTCATTAGTACTTCAAAAACTTGTTGGGTTGAAAGATTAATAGAAGCAGTCATACTATTCACCTCTTTCTATTTGGAGCCAGTAAACTAAATTGGTAATGAAATGCTGAGTTCGGTGTTCGCATGCTAAAAACTTCATATTCTTGATAAAACGTTTTTTCATCATTCATTTTACTGACTCCTTCCATTATTCAACGACTGCACTTAATGCATCACGTACCCATGCATTATTCTCATAAGAAGTACGGCGTAAATTCAGTCGTTCCTTTGACCGAGGGCCTTCATTTCGAATGATTTTCTTGAATTCATTCCAGTCTGGTTGCTTATACGTCCATATTTTACTATTTGCATCGTAGTGTATTGACTCATCCGGAATTATCAAACCGAGGGATAAAATTCGAGGGATATATTTATCAAAAAAGTTTTGCCTAAACTCCTCATTTGTTTTCGTCCGAATTTTGTATTTTATAGTCAAATCTTGTTTAGATGAACCCGTTGTTTCTTTGCTCGCGGGTCCAAAGAACATTAACAGCGATTCCCACCAATAATTGAGTGAATCCTGAATTATAGCTTTCTGATAATCTGTACCTTCCGCAAGTGCCATAATAATCGATTCACCATGCTGTGCGTGAAACACTTCCTCTGCGCAAATACGCTGTAATGCTCTGCCATAAGGTCCATAAGAAGCCCTAAGCATATTTGTTTGAGTAATGATTGCTGCTCCGTCAACAAGCCAACCGATAATTCCGGCATCTGCCCAGGTAGTTGTTTTCATGTGAAATACATTATGGAATTTCAAATCTCCATTGAATAAATCCTGCATTAAATCTCCACGATTCTTGTCATATGGCTTGAGTAAGTCTTCCGTAACTCGGAGAAGCAACTGACCATGTCCCATTTCGTCCTGCACCTTTGCCATAATGCCTAATTTTCGTGATAGGGACGGAGCTTTTGGTACCCATTCTTTCTCAGGGAGAGCCCCCATAATTTCGCTCATTCCATGCATCGATATCAATTTAATCAATGTTTCACGATATTCTTCGGGCATCCAATCGTCTGCTTCGATTTTATCTCCTGCTTCAATTCTTCGCATGAAATGGGCATGTTTTTCTTCCAAACTATACATTTCCATCATCTCTAACCCCCTCCTGTAAGGTATGTGTTTTAGTCACTTTATATAACAAAACAGTAACGTATATATTCGTGCCCGTTATGTCTAATCACATAAAGGCCCTTTATATCCGCATACATTTCCTACATTGAATTTCCACAAAATCACTATCTACCGCTTAAATTTTTATCAATTCTATAATGAAATTGATTTCAAACGACACTCTGCCTTAGAGTAATAAATATAGATTAATAGCCTTCAGTTCATAAGTCAATATTAATTACTGAAAGTTGTAAACATTAAGACATAAATTTAGTCACAGTGGCTATGTATACATTTAGTCAGGACAATAAAAAGAGCTGTCTTTAAGTCTTCTTTCGACTAAAGACAACTCTTCTTATTGTTAATTTAAGATATCGTGCATATAATCCTAAAAATAGAATCTAGTTATTTTCTGCGTAGTGCAGATTGCCAAAGGATGAAATTACAGCTACCATTAACTAGACTTGAGGTGCTCCTGTTCATACAGACAATTTAACAGGTCACTCACAGCTACTTCGCCTGCATGAATCCATCTGTTTTTATTGATGATTTTCCCGTCTTTATCAATCGGTTCCTGAAATTGACTAAACCCAGTAGCATCTAGTAATGAACTTCCATCGCTATCTAGACCGACATGGACGACATGTTTGATTACGTAAGGTGTTTCGAACTTGATAGAAGCATCAAATTGATCAAGTTCGCCTTGCGTAACAACAAATGGAATTCGGATATAGATGGTTTCACCGCCTTCGCTACATAAAATGTAGTCAAAACTACCTTTATGGTAATCCCAGTTCCCGCCCAAATGGTAACCAAGCTCCCGTACACATTCGTTTACAAGCCCAAAAGAGGCACTTTGCCCCTCAAGCTCAGTTTGTAATTTCAACATATTTTTTCCTCCTTCTACTTCGTTCTTGTAACAGCATTCACATGATATGAAGGAAAAATACGTTAATGGCTACAATGTAAACATTTGGATGCCTTTCAATTCTTTCTAAATGCTTATTTTGATTTTTACCGATAAGAATGATTCTAGTCAATTAATTTATTTAAAGAGCAATGTCTCTCCCCTATTCTTCATTGGGAAAGGCATTGCTCAATTAGGAAATCTGAATAGTACTTCTGTGTTAAGTGTTCTACATGCAGTCTATTCTATTTAGTTCTTTTCGGTCCTGTGATACTCAGCCAGTTGAATAACTCTAACATCTGTCGTATTTAACTCATGATATATTCCTCTACTATCTTGGAATGTAATATATTGATCTCGTTCGCTTTGAATTAATTTTTCTGCTTTTTCTTGGGACTCCATATGGATAAATCTTCTGATGTAATGCTCTTCGCAAAAAAAGTATGTCACTTTGAATTCTTTCAAGTTAGTCATCTCCTGTAACACCATCTCCTTGAACATGTACCGGAACCCTTTCATTCATATTTGATATTCATTCTCCCACTTTCAATACCCACATATACCTATTCGAATGTATAGGGAAAAATATTATTATACTTTCAAAGGATTTTTTCAAAAATCGACTGTAAAGATATTTGCCAATCGTTCAAACGTGCATGCTTTTTCTATATTAAGCACTATTCTTCGAATTCCCGTACCAGTATGCGGCTCCTATGAACAAAGCTCCACCGATTACATTTCCTATTGACACGGGTACTAAGTTTGCCGCCAACCCTACCAACGAAACCGTTTCAGGATGAGGTATCATCAACGAAATAGATAACAAGGTCATGTTTGCTACACTATGTTCGAAACCTGAAGTGATAAAGGCAAATAAGCACCAAAAAATGACTATCAGTTTTGCGGTTTCATCTTTTAATTTATATGCGCACCACACAGCCAAACAGACAAGTATATTACAAAGAATACCGCGAACGAGTAACTCCATGAAAGGTAAGCTCATTTTGTCACTCGCTGCCATATTAATAAAGTGGGCCGTACTATCGGTGGCCAAGCCTGAATAGAAAAATAGTGCAGCAATGAGAATTGAGCCAGCGAAGTTGCCTATATAGCTAAATATCCACACTTGTATTGTTTCAGTCCAAGTTGTTTTTTTGGTCAAAGTGCCAATGGTCATTATCATGTTATTACTTGTAAACAGGTCGGCTCCCGCCATTAAAACCAAGCTTAATGCGATTCCAAATGAAACTCCCATAATAATTTTCGTTCCTGGAAAATCTACTGGCGCTAGTAACCCACCGATTGTAAAAATCAAAATGATTCCAAATCCAACAAATACTCCAGCCAACATTGTCATAGTTAAATATCTACTTTTGCTCGTATGTAATTGACTTACTTTTGATACGGCTGTATCACCTAAAACAGCGATTGTTGATTTCATTTCAATTCCCTCCCGTATATCCTAACCCCAAACGATGGATATCTAACAATCTCTTAGGACTTAATTTTGTAACTCACATTGCCTGTCGTGAATAAACTGCTATCTAACTAGCCCCTTAATCGACTACGATTGTATTCACATCCCTCGATTTCTCACCTCTTGAATACTTAATATCTCCGCTACATCTGTGACAAGCTGTTGGAATTATTACTAGTAGGATTCCTTTATTAATAACAAAACGAATACAGTTCCCACTCTTATTGTATACCAGTGTCCTTCATTCGTATAATAAGGAAGAATAGATTAGGTCCATCTATTAAGGAGTATTTCCTACCCTGTGTTAGGATAAATGTCAAATACATCTCTTTTGCAATCCCATTAAATTGTTGGCTGAAAAATTACGATTAGATTCGTGATAAATACCCATAAATATCACCTGCATGGGGTAGACTTTTATTGTATTTAAGAAATAAATATATAGAAGTACTGAGGTAGGAGGAATGACCATTAATATTTTAATCGAATGGATTTACAGAACACCTAAAGGTGCGGAAAAAATTTTTCGTTCTGAAGAAATGCCGGCAGCACAAGCAATGCTATTTGCAGAAGACATTGAGCGAATTGGGCGAGCCAAAAGCGTAGTATTCATTGACCGGTTTGACAGCATGTGGACGGTGAAAGAGATGAAGGGCTATTTGAAAGGAATCGAAACTGAACCCCATAACGTTAAGGTCTATTTCGATGGAGGCTTCGATCGGACAACGAGCAGTTCAGGTATGGGCTGTGTCATTTATTATGAACAAAGTGGAAAATCATACAGGCTCCGTCGTAATGCTCCTTCCGCCGAACTCATGTCGAATAACGAAGCTGAATATGCCGCACTCCACTTATGCCTGCAAGAGCTAGAACTGTTAAATGTCCATCATCTACCGGTTCGGTTCATCGGTGACTCACAAGTAGTCATCAACCAACTGACTGGAGAATGGCCGGCACTCGAAAAGGTTCTGTCGGGCTGGGCAGACCGTATTGAGCAGAAGATGAAAGACCTTGGTATCCAGCCAGAGTACGAACTGGTGCAACGAAAATTGAATTCAGAAGCCGATCGACTGGCGACACAGGCGCTAAATGGAGTCTCTATTACAGCGACAAGTGAGGTTACAGGATAGGTCTATTTTCGGTCATTGACTTAACGAAAATTTTAGATAAGCAATCGGTTTTCCATAAATTTATTACACTAATCCCTAACACAGATTCATTCATTTGAAGTCAAAAAAACACTCTATTTCCATATTTCCTGGAAATAGAGTGTTTAATTAATGTTCATGCTTGCCGATGCAACGCTCACATTCATAGAGTACTGATTCATGCATCTCAACGATTTCATTTCCACATTCTGTACACTGCTTTTCAGTATTACTTTTGATTTTCTCCATAATAGATCTCCTCCATTTTTTATTGTTGTACTAACCGTGTTGTGAAACAGTTAGTTTTATTATTTACTACTATATAACAGGGGTTTATTTTTGTCTTCACTTTCTGACAAAACGTCTTATTAGAGGATGAAAGGCAATATAAGGCGACGAACAGGGATTGTTTTTAGGACTGAAAAAATAACTCTTCTGTTAACTATCTAGTTTGTTTCTCCTTTCAATCGTTTTACTTCTATTCGCCAGGAAAAAAACTCACCTCTCCTGCCTTTCACACACACTTTCAAAATAAAGAGACAACTAAATTTTACAAATAGTTTTTGTCGATTTGGGAACGCTATCTCATGAAGGTTTCTATAAAGAAGGAGGAAGTCGATTGTCCAAAGTCAATCCCAAACCGAACGATTCAGCCGACAATGAAGACAGGTTAAAGAAAACAATCAGTAACCTAGAAGCTGCAGAAGCCGCTATGGAATTCGCCGAAGGGAAAGAACTCGCTACAATCCAGGAAAAAAATGCGCGACGCAAGGAAAGCATTGAAGGCCTACAAAATGAAGTAATCGAAGAAGACAAATCAAGAATTAACGGTTATCTATAACAGCACTGCTGATTCGAGGTATTGATAATCAGTAAAAACGAGTCCATTCAATTATTTCATCATTGAATGGGCTTGTTTTTTCAATATATACCCGACATCATTTCTGCTTCGGTTACAAATGTCATCCTTTCATGCCCTGTTATTTTTCAATTTCTTTCTTCAAACTTTTCCTTCGTATTCCGTAAACGATAGCCAACAAAAGAGGAAATATAATTCCAACGACCAATGATAGCGATTTCCCCGTAGTGTTATCCCACTCTTGTTTATAGACAATATCAGGATAAACCACGAGAGAAAGAACGGTGGCAATTAAACCGAGTGGCATTACTAAAGGTCGATAATCTTTTAAATTTAAGATTTGTGCAATTGCTAAAACAGTAGCGTAAAAATAAAGGATTGCCTTAAAATAGAGTGAGGTTATCCATAGTAAAGCCATTAACACTTCAAGTCGCTCTATGAAATTTCCGATATTTATTCTTTTGGCCAATTCATAGCTTGGATAAATTTCATCCGCCACTTTTTCTGCTCCTAATACCGAAATACTCAAAAATGTAATGACAATGATGATAAGTCCGCCAATTAAATTTCCAATGAGAAAGGATTTTTTTGCTTGTTTCACCTTACTTACAAATGCAGGGAAAATCATTAATAAAACAATCGCATTTCCTGAGGACAACAAGACAATCAGAAAGGAGGATTCAATCATCGTTTTAGGTTCTGTCTCAAATACAGGCTTTATATTGTCAAGCTGGATGTCGGGTACAATTAAAACCGTAAAGATGATAAAGGCGATAAAGAAAATGGCACCAAAGATTTCCGCAGAACGGGCGATGGTCTCTATCCCAAGATATACGCCCATTATCAAAATGCCAACCATCAGAATACTGAGGGCAGACATCGGCGTTTTCGGCATAATTTGGGTGTTCAAAAAATTCCCTGATTGAGATAAAAGAGTTGAAGTATAAATAAGTGACATGATTACAATTAAAACTGAAACGGCTTTACCGATCCATTTCCCATATACCTTTTCATTGATTTGAACATAAGTGAGGTGAGGAAACCAAAGTGCTATAGTGGTGAAAAACCATATAACCAATAACCCGATACCCGTACCAATTATAGCCGTAATCCAAGCATCTTGGTTCGTTTTTCCAGCTAAAACAGATGGAACTTCTACGATGCTCGTACCGATGGAAAAAAAGATGACTAGCACTAAAAACTGTTTAGAATTAATTTTTTCATTTTGCATCATATCATATCTTCACCTCACAGACCTCTCTAATTCGCCTGACGAAAGAGTGTATCATTTAACGGTTTAAGAATGAAAGTTACTAAGTCCAGTGGATTTGGAATGGGTTTTCCTAATGCTTGGAAAACCCCTAAACTTGCACCAATAAAAAGGAAGAGTAAAAAGACAACTAATTCTTTTTTATATTTCTTTTGTATAAGAGAAGGAACTTCAATACGTAAGATAACAGCAACTATCAACAGGATTCCAACAATTTTCATCATACTTCGTTAATCCTTTACATGATTTAAGAATGAATTTCTTGTCGTACCCGTACGGCGTAACTTCAAATCAACGTCGACGTTCACGACCAGGTCCGTAAATTTTTCATCCCACTGATTTTTAATCTTTTTCCATGTTTTTGGATTTGATCGATGAATGGCTGTCCCAAATCCAAAAATATCTACTTTATATTGTTTTTGAGCCGTTTCAATTGTCTGATTAATGGTTTCCTTCAATTGTCCTTCATAACTTTTTTCTAACGCAGCGATTGATTTTGTTTCTGTCAGATTGATTTGACACTCTACTGCACCTACATTTCCCTCTACCTGAATCGTAATCCCCACTTGAGGCTCCCCTTTTTTCACAGTACCTTTCATTTCAGTTTTAAACCGCATAACCTCTATAGAAGCTTTCCCTCCTTGAGGGCAAGATACAGATGTTACTGTTGATTTAACGGAGTTGGTAATATCGTTATACCCCTTACTCTCGTTTTCAGTTAACCATCCGATTAGTTTATCATTTTTAAAGACTGCTAAATCATCATATAGAATTCGGGCAGCAGGCGTAATCGATTCAGCGTTCTGTTTACTTGAACCTATTTCTTGGTCTCCAAACACCTGGATTCCCGTTAAAACTGCATGCTTTCCTTTACTGATTAGATCCTCTAAAAACTCATCTAATGTAACCCCTTTCGTCGCCGCCCAGTTTTCCTCAGACGTTTTAAGCGTATTATACATTCTATTTGCAGGTATGTTTTCCATGGTTGTAGTGACATTTAGTATTTCTGCAGCAGTCCTATCCTTCGCAACAACAATATAGAAGTCTGATCGGAATTCCCAATCCCTTGACAGTATATCCAAGGTTTCACCTACACCTTCTTTCGCTAATTCTTCACCAACCACAAGCATCCGAAGGTGTCCGGGATATATTTTTCGGGGCAAGTCAATTGTCATTTTTCGTAAAGCTTCGTATACTGTTTCACCGTCTGCTTGGAACAAAGTTACCGTTGAACGACCGGAACTTTGTTTCATGGCTACTTCTGACGGTACAACTACTTGAGCTGTAACCCTGAATTTATCATCTACTTTATCGATTCCGAGTGCTGATGCAATCGCAATCTCATTTAATTCACTCCTGTCCCAACACCCCGCGAGGATAAGGCTAAGAATTAGAAGCACGAAAATATGTTTTTTCATCGTTAAAACTCCTTCTTACTCCTCATTTTTTGGCGGCGTTGGTTTTGCAGAGGTTGAATTTTGTTGTCTAACTAAATTTTGTCGATTGATTAAGCGAGGTCGGGTAATCATTTTCCATCTAGGTAATCGAATAAATGTGTCCTTTTGATCGGAAATATTAAATGGACCCAATGGAGACATGTAGGGGATGCCAAAAGAACGCAAACTACATAAATGCAGTACAAGGGCAATTAAGCCCACCATTATTCCAAATAACCCGAAGGAAGCAGCTAATCCCATAAAAGCAAAACGCAGTAAACGTACAGCAATCGCTATATCATAAGTGGGAGAAACGAAGCTTGCGATTGCAGTTATTGAAACAATGATTACCATTGCAGCAGAAATTACACCAGCTTCGACAGCTGCCGTTCCTATGACGAATGCACCTACAATGGACATGGCAGATCCAATCGATCGAGGCATTCTTACGCCCGCTTCACGTAAAATTTCAAAGGTCAATTCCATTAGCAATGCTTCAAAAAATGCGGGAAATGGAACTCCTTCTCGTTGGGCCGCTAAACTAATTAGCAGTGCAGGCGGTAGCATGGCCTGATGAAAAGTTGTGATTGCTATAAACAACGCCGGTGCCAGCATAGAAATGCCAAAAGCAACAAAACGAAGGAGTCGAATAAAACTCGCAATATCCGCACGTTGATAATAATCCTCAGTAGCCTGAAAAAATTGTATGAACAATGCTGGAACAATCAGTACAAAAGGCGTTCCATCTACCAAGATGGCTATTCTTCCTTCTAATAATGCAGCTGCTACTGCATCTGGACGTTCCGTATTGTAAATAGTGGGAAAAGGTGAAAACGGCGCATCCTCAATTAATTCTTCGATATTTCCACTATCAAGAATTCCGTCAATATCTATATTATCTAAACGCGAATGGACTTCTTTCACTATTTTTTCATCTACAACACCGTTTATGTACATTATTGCAACATTCGTTTTCGTCCGTGTTCCAATCACCTTGGACTCCATCCAAAGGTTGGGATCTTTAAGTTTCCGACGAACCAAGGCCGTGTTTACACGTAAATTTTCGGAAAATCCTTCGCGAGGACCTCTTACTACAGTTTGTGCCACAGGTTCCGTTACCCCACGCTCAATCCAAAACTTATTTGAAATGACCAACCCTTGTGCATGGCCATCGATTAGTATGATTGTGTCCCCCGACAAAAGACCGCCATAAAGCACTTCAAAAGTTGTAAAATCTTTAATTTCTCCTACTGTTACTAAAAAATCTTTTAGAATGCTAATCATACTTTGTCCGGTTGCCAAATTTTCCTTTAATTCAATCTCTTTACTATCCAACATAAGCTTTTCTAAAATAAATTCTTGTAACGAAGTTGTATTAGTTAACCCATCTGTGTATATAATGCCCGCGTTTATGCTTCCTTCTTTCCCAATTCGAATTTCCCGAAAGACAATATCCGTACTCTTACCAAGCATATCTTTTATGATTTGTAAATTTTCTTGAAGACTAGCTTTCAAACCATCTGTTTGAGTTGAATCCACCGTTTTATTTGGTGAGGGCTCCGCAGTATTTGATTTATTTGTTTTTTTCTTTTTAAAAAACCGCATACGCTCTCTCCCTCGTTTACTAGTCATGAATACAACTAAATCTATTTACTGTAAGTCACAATATTCGCCGAGACATGCCCCTTTTATAGTATTCAGCATGGGCTATTTCACTATTTTCCATACGTTTGTTATGCCTTGATGCCAATAGCCGGTCCTGTTTCCAAAAAAATACACCACTTTCAGAATGGAGATCTGAAAGTGGTGTATTTTTATTTCTGATTAATTAACTACAAAATATCTAGCATCTGGATGAGCGAATACCATTGCTGAAACCGAAGCTTCCGGTTCCATCATGAATTCTTCTGTTAGTTCTACGCCAATATCCTCGGGTTTTATCAAACCAAATAGCTTAGCTTGATCATCTAGATTTGGACAAGCCGGATAACCGAAGGAGAAACGTTGCCCTTGGTATTTGGCAGCGAAACGATCTCGCATTGTAAAGTCCGTTGCATCTGAAAAACCCCACTGATCTCGAATTTCTTGGTGAATCCGTTCAGCATACCCTTCTGCTAGTTCAAGGGCAGTCGCCTGGAATGCATGGCTTTCTAAGAACTTTCCTTGTTCTTTTAGTCTAGTCGCTTCCGCACGCACGCCATGACCTGCCGTAACTTGCATGAACGCAACATAGTCCATCTCCCCACTATCCACTGTTCTTAAGTAATCTGCTAGACATAGGAAAGGTTCTGCAGATTGGCGTGGGAATGTGAAGCGTTCGATCTCTGTTTTAGCGTCTGCAGGATCATAAATAATTACATCATCTCCATCTGATTGCGCAGGGAAAAATTGATACATGCCCCGAGGTTTTAATAGATCCGATCGTAAGTAGCCAGTTACTAGTTCGTGGAGCCCACTTGCACGCTCATCTCCTCGTTCGATTAATTTATCATTATATCCTTTTAGACCCAAATGATGGCCAATCAATGTGCGCATATTTACATAAGGATGAAGGTGAGCAACTGAATAATCTTTCATCACATGACGACGAAGATCTTTCGGTATGTAAACTTGTACATCTTCTCGAACCGTTTTCACAGGCCTCTCCAAAACAGCAACCGCCTGTTTAGATGCACGAGTTGCCTCGGATATAATACGCTTCTCTGCTGAAATAACAAGTTCCTCTAACAAAAGCTCTTTATCTTCCTCATTTTGTAATCGATTCGCTAGGTCAAGTCCTTGCATCGCATCTTTTGCATATAACACGGGCCCATCATATTCAGCTGAAATCTTCGTTTCCGTGAAACGACGAGACAGCGCTGCTCCACCTACTAGTATCGGTACATCGATACCCGCTTCTTTGAAATCTTGCGCTGTAATAACCATTTGATGTGCGGATTTAACGAGTAAGCCAGACAAACCTATCATATCTGGCTTTTCTTTACGAATGACTTCAATCAGTGTAGCGGGTGTCACCTTAATACCGACATCGATCACTTTGTAGCCGTTGTTACTCAGTATGATCTCAACCAAGTTTTTCCCAATATCATGAACGTCGCCTTTGACAGTGGCAAGTACGATTTTCCCCTTACCAGAATCATCTTCTTTTTTCTCCATGAAACCTTCTAAGTAGCCTACTGAAGCTTTCATAACGCCTGCACTTTGAAGTACTTCAGCAACAATGAGCTTATTTTCATTGAACAACCGACCTACCTCGGCCATCCCTTTCATCAGTGGTCCGTTGATAATATCAAGCGGGGTATCATACATTTGAAGGGCTGCTTCCAAGTCAGGGATAAGCCCTTCTTTTGTTCCTTCAATAATATAATAAGCCAGACGATCAGGAACCGTTTTAGGAATATCATCTTCTGTTTTTTCTTTTTTCTTACCACGGTAAAAATCTGTGAAATCAGCGAGTGTTTGATCCGTTGTTGTGAATAAAAGCTCGTTCGCCATAGCAATTTCCTGATCAGGAATAGAAGCAAATCGTTCTAGTTTCTCAGTATTCACAATCGCATAATCAAGACCTGCTTGTGTACAGTGGTATAAATAAACGGCATTCAATACTTCACGTCCAACCGGCGGAAGTCCAAACGATACATTACTTACACCTAGTGTCGTTAAACATCTGGGCATTTTTTCTTTTATCAAACGAATACCTTCTATTGACTCTACTGCAGCACCAATATATTGTTGATCCCCTGTTCCTACTGGGAATACGAGCGGATCGAAAATAATATCTTCCGGCGCTAACCCCCACTTATTCACAAGTAAATCATATGAACGCTCTGCGATTGCAAGCTTTCGTTCGCGTGTAACGCCCATTCCAATTTCATCGATCGTCCCTACTACTACAGCTGCACCATACTTTTTCACAAGAGGCATCACGGCATCAAATCGTTCTTCTCCGTCTTCTAGGTTGATGGAATTAATAATTGTTTTACCTTGTGAATACTTTAACGCTTCTTCAATCACCTTTTCGTCAGTTGAGTCAATAACGAGAGGGACCTTCACTTTTTTCACAACTTCCTTCATGAATTGTGCCATGTCCTCCAACTCATCGCGATCCGGGTTCGCAAGACAAATGTCAATGACATGTGCCCCACTTTTTACTTGAGCGCGTGCAATTTCAGATGCTTCTTCAAACTTTCCTTCTATAATAAGTCGTTTAAATTTCCGGGAACCAATGACATTTGTACGTTCTCCGATTAATAAAGGACGCATCGATTCATCATATTGTAGCGGCTCAATTCCAGCTATAACGTGACCATGACTTTCATCCACCGGTTTACGTGGAGCCAAATCTTTTACAGCTTCTCGCAAAGCTTTAATATGAGCAGGAGTCGTTCCACAACATCCACCTACCAAGTTTAACCAACCCTTTTCTGCAAAGCCTCTTAGCTTTTGAGAAAGTGATTCTGGTGACTCATGGTAATGTCCTTCTTCATCGGGTAATCCTGCATTGGGATAACAACTGACATAGCCGTCAGATATCTCTGATAGTGAACGGATATGATCTCGCATGAATTCAGGACCCGTTGCACAGTTTAAGCCTACAGAAAGTGGTTTCACATGCTCAATGGAAATATAGAAAGCTTCTATGCTTTGTCCGGCTAGCGTCGTACCCATTGGTTCAATTGTTCCTGAAATCATGATGGGAAGTTCTATTCCAGTCACTTCAAACGCCTCTTTAATACCAAGTGTAGCAGCCTTTACGTTCAGCATATCTTGACTTGTTTCTAGCAATATCAAGTCACTTCCACCGTCAATCAATGCCTTCGCTTGGATATAAAAGTCATGTTTCAGCTCATCAAATGTAATGCCACCTGTTACAGAAAGTGTTTTTGTCGTCGGTCCAATTGCTCCTGCTACAAATCGAGGCCATTCATTTGTCGAGAATTCTGCAGTACATTTTTTTGCAAATTGGGCTGCACGATAGTTAATCTCATGCGCTTGGTCTCCTAAATTATAATCATTCAATACAACTGGCGTGCCACCAAACGTATTCGTAGAAATAATATCAGCACCTGCTTCTAAATATCCACGGTGTATGTTTTCAATAACTTCTGGATTTACGATATTTAAATATTCATTACATCCATCATATTCTTCCCCGCCGAATTCTTCCGGAGAAAGGTCCGCATTTTGAATCATCGTTCCCATTGCACCATCAATAATTAATATCCTTTTTTGAAGTTCTTTCTCAAGTAAACTCTTAGACATAACTGTGATCTCTCTCTTTCTGTGCATCTATTTCTTTAATATAATGAATCAATTCAAGTGACGTATCATATCTGAGGAAAGGCGTGATAATGTAAATTCCATTAAATAATTCTGCCGCTGTATCTATGAGTTCCTTCGCTATTTGAATACCTTCTGCAGTCGCCCTGTTTTTGTCATCTCCACACGCACGCATTCTTTCAAGTGCATCTTCTGAGAGCTTAATTCCAGGTACCTCGTTATGCAGAAATTCCGAACTTCTGATGCTAGTGAGTGGCATAATACCGATGAAAATGGGTGTAGGTAAATGCTTTGTCTGCTCGTAAATTTCTATGATTTTTTCTTTTGTAAATACAGGTTGTGAGATAAAATAATCTGCGCCTGATTCAATCTTCTTCTCCAAGCGTTTTACTGCACGATCCAGTACACGGACATTCGGATTAAACGCTGCAGCAACAGAGAAATTCGCTTTCTTGCGAAGAGGTTTACCTGAGAATGAAATGCCCTCATTCAACTGTTTAATTAGTTGAATGAATTCCATACTTGACACATCATATACACTTGAAGCTCCTGGGAAATCGCCTATTTTCGTAGGATCACCGGTTATCGCCAATACTTCATGCAATCCAAGTGCATCCAGTCCCATTAAGTGAGATTGGAGCCCGATTAGATTGCGGTCCCGACATGTAATATGAACAAGCGGGCTAATCTGGTGCTCCAGTTTCAACATCGAACCCATCGCCAAATTGCTAATGCGCGGAGAGGCTAATGAATTATCAGCCATAGTGAGAGAGTCTATGCCTGCTTCGTTTAACGCCTTAGCACCTTCAATGAATCCAGTTATATCTAAATGACGTGGCGTATCCAACTCCACAATTATTGTTCTTTCTGTCTTCACTTTCACATGAAGCGGCTTTGTTTTTTGCGGTTCTGCCTCTCGAATTACAATCGGCTTTCTTGGAGTCACTATTTTTTCCGAGATGGGCGCTAGATTTCCAATGTATTTTTTCGCAGCCTCAATGTGCTTTGTCGTCGTTCCACAGCATCCACCAATTAAGCGCACGCCCTCTTCCCGGAGTCGCAATGCAGCTCTCCCGAAATAATCAGCTTCTGATTCGTAGACAATCCGTCCATCCTCAACATCCATTAAACTTGCGTTTGGAGAAGCGGAAAGAAATGCTTTTTCAGGAAGTGTTACTTGTTCGAAAGCTTGAATCGTATGATGTGGCCCCAATCGGCAATTGACTCCTACTATGTCCGCACCCAGTGCTTCAAGCTGATGAAACGCTTCGTTAAGTTGCATTCCATTTTGCAAAATGCCTGGATCATGCATTGATACTTGGGCAATAATTGGCGTATTTGTTAGTTTGCGTAAATGCTTAACAGTAGCAACAAGTTCTTCAAAATCATAATAGGTTTCTAGGAGTAAACCGTCCGGATCCCCTGCCAATAAGTGATTGGCTTGCTGATCAATCATTTTTATTATTTCTTCAACCGTCGCATCACTTTTACGAATCCCACGGATACCGCCTATCGTACCAAGTACAAACTGTCCGCCTGGTGCAGCAGCTCTTTTTGCAATTTGAATTGCTGCTTCATTAATTTCTTTTACTTGATTTTCTAAACCATAACGCTCCAGCTTAAGAAGATTGGCTCCATATGTGTTGGTCTGAATAATATCTGACCCAGCCGTAATATAATCTAAGTGAATTTTCTCCACAATCTCCGGTTTCTGTAGATTCAGTTCTTCGTTACAGTACTCAATCCCATATGAATAGAGCAGCGTCCCCATAGCCCCATCCGCAATTAATATCTTTGTCTGCAGTTCTTCCAGTAAGCCCATTCCACCCAATCCCCCTTTAATACAAAAAAAGCCTTCCATGAAAAGAAGACTTAACGATTTAAAATTCGTTCTTCTTCATCTCTCAGGACATTTCTCTCCTGCTGGAATTAGCACCTGACCATATTATGGCTGGTTGCTGAAGCGTCATTGGGCCAGTCCCTCGACTTCTCTCGATAAGAATTTAATATTCAGTTTTACTAACTATGATTATCCTATCGTTATAACTCGTATCAGTCAAGGACTTTTTCGTAAAATGCGAATATTCTTTTCCTTATTATTTTTATTTTTCAGATTTCGAAAAAATAAAAGCTGCTAACACAATAATATAATCATGTTAGCAGCTTTTACTCGTATTATATTATTGTATAGAGTGTTTTGTTAACCATTCTTCAATCAACGGAAACGTATTGTTAATGGCTCTTCTACCAGCAACCACTGAGACATGACCAGTATCCGTCAGATGGAAAGTCTTATCTCTACTTGAGATTTTAGCGTTTAGTGGTTCTACTTGGTTAGGAGAAGCGATGACATCATGCTTTCCGGCAATATTTAATACATTTGCCGTAATTTTGCTTAACTCCACTTTCTGTCCTCTAATATAGAGTTCATCATTAATTAATTTATTCTCTTGATAAAACTCACCAATCCATTGCCTATAGGCTTCACCTGGAAACGGAATTCCGTCATTCAGCCATTTCTGCATCAACTTCCAATTGTTAACGAATTCCTCATTATCCGCGCGATCCGCCAGACTGATATAAGGACCATAAAAATTGGCTATCGGATTTAACAGCTTGTTGCCAAAATCAATCATATCATGAGGAATCAAACCAAGTGTGTCAACTAGTTTATTCAAGTTAAAATGACGTTTGTCTAACCAGCTCGTATATAAACCTGCATCCGAAAAATCAAATGGGCTCGTCATGAAGATTAAATTACGAATTGGCAGTGTAGGATGTAGTGCCGTAAAAATAGAAGTCATCGTCCCACCCATACAATAACCAAGCAAACTGATTTCCTTGGCATCCGACGTTTTCAATACTTTCTTAACAGCGCGCGGAATATAATCTAAGATATAATCATCTAATTTCATATATCGATCTTCATAACCCGCAGTACCCCAATCCAGTAAATAAACGTCGTGGCCTTTGTTTGTAAGATGTTCGATTAGACTATTGCCAGGTGTTAAATCCAATATATAAGGTTTATTGATCAATGCATAAACCATTAATATAGGGACGCTATTCGTTTTCTTGACTGTTGATTGATAGCGATATAGTTTCGCTTTATTCTTTGTCCAGATAACTTCTTTAGGTGTTTGACCGACTTTTGGTTCAGGCTCATTTGTCAGTACCGACGTCATCCGTTGAATTCGTTCAAAACCTACCTTCAAATCATCAGGCATTGTATCCATCCATTTGTCAGCATCTTTTATACTAGAATAACCCATTTTTTTCCTCCTATCAAAATTCAATCATTTATAAGGGCTTCCTTGCAGAAGACCCTTTCCACAAGTAAAAAATGGTAGGTTATTACATGTATAATCCGCCATTCACATTGATTGTTTGCCCCGTAATATACTTAGCCTGTGTAAGGAACAATACAGCTTCTGCAATTTCTTCCGTTTGGCCCAAACGTTGCATTGGAATTTTTGCAATAATACCCTCTTTTACATTTTCAGGCATTTCTCCAACCATTTCCGTTTCGATAAATCCAGGACAAACAGCATTGACAGTAATTCCACTTCTAGCTGTTTCTAATGCCAGTGATTTCGTTAAACCAATCAATCCCGCTTTTGATGCCGCATAGTTTGATTGACCGAATCCGCCAGCCTGTCCGATGATTGAGCTTATGTTAATGATTCGTCCAGACTTTTGCTCCAGCATATGATTAATTACTTCCGATGTTGTATAGAAAACACTGTTTAGATTGACATTGATTACCTCATTCCATTCCTCATTAGAAAGTTTACGGAATGTACGGTCTCTTGTAATACCTGCATTATTCACGAGAATGTCAATCTTCCCAAAACGATTGATAACTTCAGCCATGAAATTCTTTACATCGTCCGCTTTAGATACGTCAGACTGAATTGCACAAGAAATTCCACCTTGTTCTTCAATTTCCTTTACAACTGCTTCTGCACTATCAATTCTAGATTGGTAATTAATCGCAACAGATGCACCATTTTCAGCTAATACTTTAGCGATTGTAGCACCAATTCCGCGTGAACCCCCAGTTACTACTACCACTTTCCCCGCAAGTGGTTTGCCAATCGTACTTTTTTCAGTTACTTCGTTTATTTGTATAGTCATATTCCCACACACTTCCCATCACTCTATTTTTTACCCCTTAAATTGAACAAATCTACTATTACTTTTTCAACTCTTTCGGTGCGACCACCGTTTTTTCTTTCTCTATACCTTCAAGCACCTCAAGAACTTTATCCAGTTTTCTCTCCAAGTTTAGGACAGACCTTCTTAACTGACTAATTTCTTTTGTCGCATCTAATTTACCTAATTCTTCTTCGAATTTATCTTCAAGATTGTCAACTTTGCCTTCTAAATTAATGACGAGAGATGCAACATCCGCAAGTTCTGCTCGCGTAGGCATATTCATTTGTTTCAAATAAGACTCAGTCGCCTCATTTGAATACTCCTGAAATTGCAGGTAGTAGTTTAGGGTCTCTCCCATTCCTTCAGAGAAAGATTCCTTCTTCAACGATTCTTGGATTGCTTCGTTCCAGTTCGCCTCTGTTTGTTCGTAAATGTTTTTCCACATTTTAAACGGATCTAGTGGCAATGTTTGTGACAATAAACTTCATCTCCTTTTAAGTAATAAGCTCAGCAAGTACCAACTGACCCCCTGTACATAATTATACTGATTGACGATTTTTAAATGAATAATCAGAAAGGGCTATCTATTCTCACTTCTACTCGGTTATTCAACACAATTCGACATATAACGCGATAAGATAGGGTTTTATCACGTTCTTACAAAATGAAAGTTAAGCTCCGTTTCACTTCTTGACGACTTTACCAATGTATGAGTGTTGGCTCATACATATGCGTAAGACAATAATTTAGTTGAGATTTTTTTACTTCTATACAATAAACCAGAAATAACCAGTGAATATCTTAATCATACACTGGGCACTACGTGTATAAGCTTTTTTGGATCACTTTGGACTTAACGACTTCTAAATTATTTTCGAGCACTTCCGCTCTATATAGAAGCTAATCTACTTGTTTCTTTCAGAGCAACTGTATTTTCACTAGAATATTGGAGGAATGCGACAGACGATTAATTACAACAGACTTATCCCTCCGTTAAAGTGTCGTGATTAATTCGCCGAAAGCGGGCCGGAAATAGTACAGTGGAAATTGCATTCTTCAATCCCTACTCACCAACGTTTTATATTAGTAAACGTTTAATTCAACAGATGTAACATTCTTTACGTACTCGATTTTATATTTTTCCAATATTCATGTTTGACAAAATAAACATATAGGTGTAAATTACATCTATAGACATTTACTGTGATTGGAGGTGATAAACGGTGGATTCAAATCAGGGGACATCCAAGAATGACAAAACTACCAATTTAGGAACTCCAAAAAACTTCCTAATTCCAATCATGCTATTACATCTACGCGATTGGAATTCACATGGCTATGAATTGATGCAAAAGATTACGCAATTCGGGTTCGATTCAGTTGATCAAGGGAACCTTTATCGGATTCTACGACAACTTGAAAAAGATGAGATGGTCACATCAGTTTGGGATACGACATCCGGTGGACCAGCAAAACGTATTTATTCGATTACAGCAGCCGGTGAGCAATATTTAGAGGTTTGGGCAGGTTCGCTTGGGCATTACCAAAAAATGCTAGATCAGTTTTTCACTTTATACAATCCATTTTTCACTCCTTTCATGTCGCCTTCGAAAGACACAGATAAGGAGAATTAAAAGAGGGTCCAATGCACATTCGTTGCATGCAACCATATAGGGTTCTATGTTTCACGTTTATACTAAAAAGGGGGAATTATTTATGACGAAGAAATTAACAGAAGCTCAAAATTCACTTGTTGCGGTAAATTCACTTAACGAGGTACAATCACCTAATGCTATCGATTCTATCTGGAATGGCTGGTTGAATAGTTTTAAAACACTTCAAGGATTCCAAACTGAAATTGATGAAAAGTCATTACAGGCAATCGATAGTCAAAAAGAAGTGTTAAATTCTACACGCGGAACACTGAGCAAGCTAGAAGAAGAGGCTAATAAGATAACTGCAGAAGTAAAAGAAAGTTTGCAAAATACTTTAAAAACGATTGAGATAAATCAAGTCGGATCACCTGTTTCCACTTGGATAAACCAAATTGAGGAGATTAACAATTCGGTTCAAGCTCTTTCTTGGAACCCTAGCAAGATCATGTTGGACTTTGTTTCGAAATCTCAAGACCAGTTGGAATCTAATGTGAAAGAAGCATTGAAGCAACAACAACAAGTGCGTTCTGAAGCATTGAAAACAGTTGAGAAATTAACTGAGCAAATAAAAGAATCGCAAAAAGGACTCCTACCATCTATTTAATATCCAAAAATTTGAACTACCTGCAACTGAAATTCAGGTTTACTAGGAGGAGTTAGGTAATGCCAACCTATGATGAATTAAAAATCGGTGATAAGGCAAACTTCTCCAAAACCATTTCTGAATCTGATATTTACCAATTTGCCGGAATTACAGGAGACTTCAATCCTTTGCATATTGATGATGAATATGCGAAAAAGACAGTCTTCAAAGAACGCATCGCGCACGGCATTTTAACGGCTGGATTTATTTCATCCGTGCTAGCGATGAAATTACCGGGTCCAGACACCATTTACTTATCACAAAATCTTCAATTCAAAGCTCCCGTTAAAATTGGTGATACTGTCAATGCAGAAGTTGAAGTGTTAGAGAAGAGAGATGCAAAAAATATTATCAGACTTCGTACAATTGTAAAAAACCAACATGATGAAATTGTCATTGATGGTGAAGCTATCGTTATGAAGTGATATGCTATTTTGTCGAACAAAAGGACGCCATTCAAGGAACATGGCGTCCTGGCAGTTCAATCTCCCTCACTTTTTCGACTTGAAGCTATTGGTTCGAAGCAATACTAAGAGATAGTAGAACGTAAAACATACTGGCCAAAGTATGTTTTACGTTCTATTTTTATTTGGTAAGCGCGTTTTGCTACATGTATTTGGAAGATTGTTTAGTGTCCATTAGTTAACTATATTTTGATTACCCTGAAAGTTTTTAGGTTTTCCCCATGACCTTCAAGTATTCTTCGCCTTACTCACTTTAAGCTTCTTCCCTTTGATAGTTAACTCTTCCATTGCCAACAAGACAATTGAGCCTTTTCCATTATGAATATCGACATACGTCAAACTATCCTGAATGCTGATAATACCAATATCATCCGCTGTTACTCCAGGTATTTTCGCGATCGTTCCTACGAAATCCACAGCTCGAAGTTTCTTCTTTTTTCCACCGCTAAAATGAAGTTTCGTGATGCTTTTGTTTTTTGGTACCGTTTTTTGATTTGCGTGATTCGACGATAAAGCATTTTTTCTTGGTGCTACTTCACGTTGTTTCGGAACTAACATTCGTGGTATCTCAAAGCCAATATATTGTTCAATTACTGTTAGGAGTTTACCTTCATTAGGAGTTGCAAAGGTAATCGCTTTACCTTTCTTACCCGCACGACCGGTTCTGCCTGTTCGGTGAACATAGCTCTCTTTTTCCAAAGGGACATCGTAGTTGATCACAAGTGTTATATTATCTACATCGATTCCCCTTGCAGCTACGTCAGTCGCCACAAGATAACGGAAATTCCCCATTTTGAAGCCTTGCATCACTGAAAATCGATTTTCTTGTACAACTCCACCATGTATTTTTTCACAAGAATAGTTGGATTTCTCTAGTTCTGCAAACACCGCATCGACATGTTTTTTAGTTTTGCAAAAGATTATACAGCTAGCAGGATTTTCAACAAGTGTAACGTTTTTAAGCAATGCTATTTTCCCCGCTTCTTTCACTTCTATAACATGATGTTCAATCGTGCTAGTTGTAGTTCCTGCAGAAGCAATTTGAATGGTTTTAGGATTTTCCATATATTTATGGCAAAGATTTTCAACACCCTTAGGCAATGTAGCGGAAAACACCATCGTTACTCTATTTGAAGGGAGCCTATTCAATATGGTTTCTACCAATTTGATAAAACCCATGGAAAGCATCTCATCGGCTTCGTCTATAATGAGATAGTTTAAATCATTTAAGATTAATGTGTCTCTATTAATATGATCCAACACACGCCCAGGTGTACCGACGACGATATGTGTTGTTTGTTCTAGCTCTTCAGCCTGTCTTGTAAATGAATCTTTGCCGTAAACTGCCAAAGATTTAATTCTTTTAAATCGTCCGATATCTGCTAAATCCTCGCGAACTTGAACAGCAAGTTCGCGAGTAGGTGTCAGAACTAATGCCTGCGGGTTTTCTCCTTCCCATTCAATCATTTCACAAAGTGGAATTCCAAAAGAAGCTGTCTTGCCACTACCCGTTTGAGACTTCACAACGAGATCCTGACTTTTCAATGCTTTTGGTATCACTTCACTTTGAACCTCTGTGGGGGCTTCGTATTTTAATAGTGTCAGTGCTCTTTTTATTTCATCACTTAAGTTAAAATCTTCAAAACTAATTTCATTCAAGTTAATAACCTCTTTTTATGATTTGACTTTACCTTATTATTCGTTTGTCCTTATCCACTGATTTCCACCGACCACATCACGAAATGATGTAGCTAAATTCAAATTCACTAGTTAAAGGATTCGATTTCCTCTTCAATGGGTATTTTACAAGATGTGGTTTGTTTAATAGGAGGGAAATAGAAATATGTTTGGACTTGCAGATTTAGTGTCCCTAATTATATCAGGATTTATAATCTTACCGGTTGTTATATTTTTAAGGGAACTCGGTTACCTTATCGTTAGCGCTATTTTCAGGGTTAAGAACCCAAGACTGACGATTGGATCTGGCCCTCGGATTTTCAAGTTAGGCGTTTTCGACGTACGCAAATATTATCATGTGTATAGTTGGTTTTCCTACGACTCGTTAAAAAAGAAAAGTAAATTAGCATATATATGTATTTATGCAAGTCCGATTATATTCAACCTCGTACTTGCTGTCACAATCAATGCCCTTCTAGCTAACGGAATGCTGCAGGAATACAAAACTTTTTGGGATCGGTTTGTTTTCTATGCCTTCTATTATTTACTATTTGACATTATTCCCATGATAACCGTAAATGGGAAGCCCAATAACGGAATGATCATTTATGAAATGCTGCGATATGGTAAACGTACCGACTACAATGATGAACCTTTTATTCCCGCGACAAGTGATGTAGAAGAGCAATATCAAATAGAAATGAAAAATAGACAGGAAACCGTTGAAAGAGGAAATTCAAGATTTAAAGAAGAAGGAAATGGATGAATGAATATAGCTGCTATTTATTATTAAGTTAAGGTACCATTCAACTTCAAACATAGGTTAGACAAACGAAATCTTCTCCATTCACTATAATTCTTGTCTATCTTTAAACCGTTTCCAAACAATAAGTGGGATTAACAACAATGCGAGATACATACCAAGCAAGCCTAAAACGGCATAGCTTGAGTTGGCTACAATAATTCCTGACACTATACTTCCTGCTGTTCCAACTAAAGCAACCCATACATCAACAGAACCTTGTGTTTTTGCACGTGTGTTCATATCCGTAGAATCGATGATGATCGCTGTTCCACTGATTAAGCCAAAATTCCAACCAAGGCCAAGCACTATCAATGCAATCGTCAACCAGACGAGGGAATCGCCAGGAGCAAAGGCTGCTATTAAGCCTGCAATTGATAACGTGACACCCGAAGCAATGACCATAACCGTACGGCCAGCTTTATCGACTAATAGACCTGTACCAAGCGACGGCAAATACATCGCGGCAATATGTAGACTAATCACCATTCCAACGACTGTCAGTCCAGACCCATGATTTTGCATATGAATGGGTGTCATTGTCATAATCGCAACCATAACGAGATGAGACAAGACGAGAACCATTGTGCCGACAAAAATACCGATTCTGTTTATTTCACTTTGTCGTGTTTTATTTACTTCTGCGCTGTTTGATATAATTTGTTTTTCCTGCATTACAGCAATTGCTCTTGCAACCAAAAATGGATCAGGCCGCAAATAGAGAAACAATGTTATTCCAGCTACCCAGTACGCAGCCGCTGCTAATATAAATGGCCCTGCTAAAGCTGGTATACCTAGCGTCATTGCAAAGTTCCCCATCGGTGTCACTAAATTCGGACCTGCCACTGCACCAATAGTCGTTGAAACCATTGCGATACTAATGGCGGTCCCACGTTGCTTATCACTTGCCAAGTCTGTTCCTGCATAACGCGCCTGTAAATTCGTTGATGTTCCTGCTCCATAGATGAACAACGAAATGAACAATAATAACACATTGTCAATTGTTGTAGCGAGGATGACACCCATTGCCCCGATCCCACCTGTGATGAACCCGAGTGACAATCCGTATCGACGACCGAATCGCTGTGAAATTCTGCCCACTAAGAATGCAGCAAGCGCTGAACCAAGCGTAAACAAGGCAGCCGGCAATCCCGCAAAGCTTGCGGTGCCTAACATATCCCTGGCAATGAGTGCGCCCACTGTAATACCAGCTGCAAGTCCTGCCCCACCAAAAATTTGAGACATCACGACAACGATTAATGACCGCTTATAGAGCTTTTGTTGTGCTTCAATTGATTTTACATAGTTTGCTAGCTTTAACGAGTCTTTTTTTCTCATTTGGAAATGCCTCCCCTTCCAACTCAAAGAAATCATTACGACCAAACTTAAGGCTTGTCAACTAACATACTATCCGTGCCTATATTTTAACACTCCCAACACCCGTTAGGAACTTGTCTAACAAATTACCTATTTACAGTTCAGGCATATATTCTTCAAAACTGAATCTAACACTTGATTTCCCCTACAAATAAACCTCTGCACTTCTTGCAAAATTGATACTTTTAAATAGTTCAAACCCTTGCTAATAAAGACAAAAGTACAACATTAAAACTCTATTCTAATTTGTAATAGAATAGAGTTTTCACCACTTCTTATTAAACTGATAAATCTTCTTACAACAACGTTTGTTCTTGCAGCTTTGAGGAAAGATATTTACGCGCTTCGGCGGTAAGAATCTGCAAACAGACTTCTTCTTCCTGTCTTTCAAACTCGACAAACATCCCGCTTAAATTTTCATACACATAATGGACTTTAAAGCCCCTGTCTAAATAGTCATCTACTTGTTTCATTTCATCCTTGCTTAGTAAATGATCCGACATACACATACCTCGCTTTTCTATTTAGCACTTTTTTCTTCGATTTTTTGCACGGCGATATCGTCCCAATCGTGACCAACTGTAATACCTAAATACTTGGCGTCACTAGGATCGTCTAGTTCGGCTTGCGGGTACTTTTTGAACCACCAATATTTCGCCAAGACATAATACACAAGTGCCCCCACGATAAAGCCCACTAAAGAAGAATACGTTAGGAAGATATTCGCTATGACACCACCAATCACCCAAGCGATTAACCCCGCTAAGTTAAAGCCATTCATATATTTATATTGACCGTCTAACTCGTACAGATCTTTTACGTTCACACGACGTTTACGGATTAAATAATAATCGGCGAATAATATCCCCACTATTGCTGTTAAAATACCGCCAATGATTAATAGCGCATTCACTAAGACGTCAAATAAGCTCCAAGGTTGTGCCAAAGTCCCAATAACCCCTGTGACAATAACCCCGACCCAGAACGGCACTTTTGGTCCACCAATGTTCGAGAAAATCGTTGCCGCAGGAATAACGTTTGCAGATGTATTTGTCGACCATTGCGCTAACACAATCATCAGCAATAAAATTCCTAACACAAATCCACTTGCACTTTGCTGCAAGGCATTTATCGGATCAGCAGATGCCACGGCCATATAACACACTGCACCTATGGCTACGATAAATGTATTCGTAATCGGCATTACGATTAAAGAGCCTACTAACTGTGTTTTATTGCGCTTGAACCAATTGCGTTCATTTTTTGGCGCTTTAAAGAAACGTGATAGTGATGGCATATCAGCTGCTAACGTTGCCCAGAATCCCATGTTCGCCATAATCAAGACCATGAATGCTGTAAAAGCTGCCATCCCTGTCGTCGGCGATTCCACCCAAGTCCACACGTCTTTCCCTGAAGCCGTTGCGTGATCGGCAAGCGTAATGTACATCCAGCACGATATTAAAATAATAATCGGCGCCGCAAAATCCGCAAAGCGCTCAATGGATTTAATGCCGAGCGATGTGTTAAATAACTGTAATGCCGCAAAAACAAGGAAACATAAAAACCAATTATTAAAGCCGAATAATAAATTCAAAATCCCATTGATGGCCATTGCGCCAAAATAGGTGTTAATCCCGAACCAACAAGCAGCCGTCACCCCACGAACGAGCGATGGTAAATGCGTGCCAATTGTACCGAATGGGGCACGCATATAAACCGGGAAGGACAAGCCATGTTCAATACCAATATCACCAATTAACGTCATAAATACGCCGATTAATACGGAACCTATCATTGTCGCTAAAATTACCATCGGCAATGACAAACTCATTATACCTGTTCCGCCAATTGCAAAGGCGGCTAAAACGATGGCCATTCCTACCCAAATCACTGAAAAACCAAACGTCCCGATATTTCTTTTTTGATGTGTCACTGGAAGTAAATCTGGTGATTTTAAATAATTCCCACCATTCGCCATTCATGCCTCTCCCTTATATTAGATTTCCAGTTAACAAAGAAAAGCGGAAGGCGCTGTTTAAGACGCGACAGGCATAAGTCGATTCAGCGACGTGGCGGTCTTTGCCACATAGCTGGATTGCTTATGACCCGAGCGGCTTGCGCCTGGAGTCTAGACACTGCCCCAAGTCTAAAAGTGTTTACTTTCTTATCTTTAAACAAACTATTGACCTCTTTTTATACTCCTGGGATTAGTATCCTAGATGAGACCCTCGGTAATCCACCCTACTTTCTTCATCTTGCAAAATTGCTAATAAGTGATTGACGTTCGTTCCAAGTCATTGGCGTAATAGAGGACTTTCTTTCGACCATCGAAATTGCACCGTCTACTGGGCACACAATCGCACATAAATTACAGCCTACACAATCTTGTTCACGTACCTTGAGCATCGGACGACCACTCTCTGTGTACAGGTCAATACATTGATGTGACGTATCTTCACACGCAATATGGCATTTATTGCAATTAATACAAACATCATTATTAATTTCTGCAACAACTTTGTAGTTTAAATCTAAGTCACCCCAGTCAGAATAACGTTGGACCGACTGACCGACTATACCCATGACCGAGGCAATTCCTTTGTCATCCAGATAATTATTAAGTCCGTCAATCATATCTTCGACAATGCTAAATCCGTGGTGCATTGCTGCTGTACAAACTTGTACGCCTGTTGCACCCATCAGCATAAATTCCGCAGCATCCTGCCAGTTTGAAATCCCACCAATGCCTGAAATTGGTACATTAACGAAAGGATTTCGCGCACATTCTGCGACCATATTTAGTGCAATTGGCTTGACAGCAGGCCCACAATATCCGCCATGTGACCCCTTTCCACCAACATGCGGCACCGTATTCCATGAATCTAAATCGACACCTGCTAAGCTGTTAATTGTATTAATCATACTAACGGCATCTGCTCCGCCACGCACTGCCGCTTCTGCCGTCATCGTAATATCCGTAATATTTGGCGTTAGCTTGACGATAACTGGTGTACGTGCAACTTCCTTCACCCAGTGCGTTTGCTTTTCAACCAATTCAGGGACTTGACCAGAGGCAGACCCCATTCCTCGTTCTGCCATTCCATGTGGACAACCAAAATTAAGCTCAAGACCATCAACCCCCACAGCTTCTACTTTTTTGACAATCTCATGCCATTTTTCCTGCTGTGGCTCTACCATTAATGAAGCGATTATGGCATGATTAGGAAACCTCTTTTTCGTTTCAAGAATTTCCTGTAGATTAACCTCTAACGGACGATCCGTAATGAGCTCAATATTATTAAAGCCCGCTACTCTCTGTCCGTTAAAGCTGACAGCCGCAAAGCGCGATGAAACATTTAAAATTGGTTCGCCCAATGTTTTCCAAACTGCGCCACCCCAGCCCGCTTCAAATGCACGTTGCACTTGATAGCCCGAATTAGTTGGTGGTGCCGATGCTAACCAAAATGGATTCGGTGATTTAATCCCCGCAAAGTCAATTCGTAAGTCTGCCATGCTACATTCCCCCTATGCGATCTCGCTCGGTTTTCTTAAACGCTCATGAATGATGTAAGCAGCATCTTTACCTTGCTGCGCAGCTGTTACCACCATTGCTTCCCCTTGACCATTGCCGAACACGACATCTCCACAGGCAAACACTTTGTCATTCGATGTTTGCATAGTTGTTTCGTCAATATCTACTACTCCGTTCGTATGCTGCAATCCAAAAGTTTCAATGAGCGAGACAAAGCGCGTTTGTCCAATTGCTTTAATGACCGCGTCCACCTCTATAACAAACTCAGATCCTTTAATGACTTCAGGTCGTTGCCTGCCGTCTGCATCCGCCACTCCAAGCTTCATCTTGACACATTCAAGTCCAACTACTTTCCCTGCCTTATCACCGATAATTTGTTGCGGCGCTGTCAGCCATTTAAATCCAATGCCATCTTGCTTGGCAAATTCATATTCAAATTGGTAGGCAGTCATCTCTTTTTCTGTTCTTCTATAAAGAATGTCCACTTGCTCCGCACCTAGTCGCACAGCACAGGTTGCACCATCGATGGCTGTATTACCAGCACCAATAACCGCAACACGTTTACCGACTAAGTCTTCTGTCAGTGCGCCCATTTTCGTGTACTTTATAAAGTCAATAGCATCATGAACGCCATCTAGTTCCTCACCTTTAATGCCGAGATTAGGCACGGCCCCCATACCAACCGCTAAAATAACGCTGTCAAATTGCGCTAAAATTTCCTCAGCAGCAATATCCACGCCTACTGTTGTGTTTGTTTTAATGTCCACACCAAGCTTTGCAACTTGCGCCACTTCCCAATCCACGACATCATTCGGTAACCGAAATGACACGATGCCGTAGCTGCCCAAACCGCCCGCCTTTGCTTCTGCTTCAAATATTGTGACACTGTAGCCGAAGCGACTAAGCTCACGCGCTGCCGATAAGCCAGCTGGACCAGCGCCAACAATTGCTACCTTTTGTCCATTTTTTTGACCTTTCTCAAATAGCTCGACGTCTGATTCCATCGCCCAATCTGTTGCATAACGTTGCAAGTGCCCGATTTTAATAGGCTTTGTTGAGGAATTTAACACACATGCCCCTTCACATAATTCCTCGGTCGGACATACTCGCGCACAACTTGCACCAACCGGATTGGCCTCCATAATCGTCATAGCTGAACCTTTCATATTATTAGAAGCAATTTTTTTAATGAAATTCGGAATTTGAATACTTGTCGGACAAGCTGTAATGCAAGGTGCGTCATAGCAGTACAGACAGCGATTAGCTTCTTCTAGTGCTTCATTTTTAGTCATCCTGCTATTCATTTCCACAAAATTTCGTTCGAGTTGCGAACTCACTGAAATATTCCCCCTCATGGATTGATGTTTACTTGTTGATTGTTTGTGCAGTCGTCGGCTGAAGTGCACGCTTAATATATTGGCCACTGCCGAATGCTCCTACAAATCGTTTGTTTTTAATGACGTATTCACCACGCACAAGTACACTGATAGGCTCTCCTGTCACTTCCCAGCCCTCATATGGGTTGTAGTCGACATTCATATGGTGAGTGTTCGCCGAAATTTCACGTTTTACTGTCGGATCAAAAATGACGATATCCGCGTCAGAACCAATAGCAATCGTTCCTTTTCGTGGATATAAGCCGAAAATTTTTGCGGCACTTGTCGAAATCATATCGACAAAGTCATTGATGGAAATTCGTCCTTTCGCCACACCTTCAGAAAACAAAATGCTGAAACGATCTTCGATAAACGGTCCACCATTTGGAATTTTAGAAAAGTCGTTTAACCCTAATTGCTTCTTCCCGTTAAAGCTAAATGAACATTGGTCCGAGCCAATTGTTTGCAGTTGTTTGGCTTTTAAAGCATTCCACAAATGCTCTTGATGATATTTCGGGCGAAGTGGTGGTGACCAAACATATTTTGCTCCCTCAAAGCCTGGCTGTGCTAACGCTGACTGATCGAGCGTTAAATAAGGTGGACATGTTTCCCCGTAGACGTCATAGCCCTTTTCACGCGCTGCGATAATTTCATCTAGTGCCTCTTTACACGTCACATGTACAACATAAAGCTTGGCTCCTGCGATATGCGCTAGTTCAATGGCTCGTTTCGTCGCCTCACCCTCTAATTCTGCGGGACGTGTCAGTGCATGATAAATTGGCGCAGTCTGTCCAGCTTTCTTCGCCTCCTCTACTAATTCGTCGATGACCGAGCCATTTTCACAGTGCACCATGACAACTGCGCCCATGTCTTTTGCGATTTTAAAGGCTTTGAACAGCGTACGGTCTGAAGCCTGGAATTCTTTCGCGTATGCCATGAACACCTTGACAGACGTTATCCCTTCCTGCTCTAGTATCAAAGGTAATTCGGCCTCTGTTTCGGGCGTTAATTCACCAACCATTAAATGGAAACCGTAGTCAATGGCTGATTTCCCCTTTGCTTTTCCATGCCACTTCTCCACAGCCGTCGCAAGTTTTTCTTCACCCGCAGATAAGCAAAAGTCCAAAATAGTCGTCGTCCCACCGAATGCAGCCGCGATTGTACCTGACTTCCAATCATCGTCTGTCACCGTATTGTTGAACGGCATGTCCAAATGCGTATGCGGATCAATTCCCCCAGGCATCACGTATTTTCCCGTTGCATCTACAACTTCCGCTTCATCAGATGATAAATTTTTTCCGATTTGCACAATTTTCCCATTCTCTATTAATATATCTGCCTCATACATATCTGTTGCTGTCACAATGAGTCCACCTGTAATCACTTTTTTCACACTACCCTCACCTTTCAATTAATGAATGTGAAATTTATCATCATCTGTTAATATTCTGGGCCATCACCATGCCGGATAGGCTGATTTTCCCCCATGCTAAACTTCTTTTGTAGTGTCAACACGGTTTCCAGTAACACGTCTGCCCCTTTTGCACAGTCTTCAATTGTCGTTTCTTCCTCCTCACAATGACTTTTCCCCTTGATACTTGGAACAAAGATCATTGCCGAAGGGATAAAGCTCGCGATATATTGTGCATCGTGTCCCGCACCGCTGAACATTCGATGGGAGGAATAACCAAAGTCATGAGATGATTTTTCCACTTCATTGCAAATTGCTGCATCAAAAAATACCGTCTCTCGCCCCCATAGCTTGACCGAGCGAATTTGGCAACCATTTTCCTCTGAAACTAAGCCTGTCAATAGATTCTCCACTTGGCGTATCACTGCTGGATTTTGATGACGCGAATCTAGGGTAAACACTACTTCGTTCGGAATGACTGTATGGATATTAGGTGCTACGTGCATACGCCCAAATGTGAACACAAGCGCTTCGTCGATTTTTCCCAGCTGCTCATGCAAAGACGAAATTATACGAGACGCTACAATCATCGGATCTTTACGCATAGACATCGGCGTTGTTCCGGCGTGATTTGATTCACCTGTTACGGTAATTTCATAGCACACCATGCCTAAAACGCCTTCGACCACACCAATTTCACATTGCTTTGCTGCCAATACCGGTCCTTGTTCAATATGCAGTTCAATATAGGCAAGGGCTTCTGTTAAGCGATTTCCTGTCTCTCCCGCGTAACCACTTGCCTGTAATGCTTCTTGAAAAGTAATGCCATTTTTATCAAAAGACTGTAGCATTTTTTCTTTATCGAATTTTGAAGCAATGACACCGGAACTCATCATCGCCGGATCGAAGCGCGCACCTTCTTCATTCGTAAAATTCACAAGCATTAATGGAGCCTCGAGCACAATGTCGTTTTCCTTTAACGTTCGTATCGCCTCTATTGCTGTTAAAATACCTAAGACACCATCAAACTTGCCACCTTTTTCAACTGAATCTAAATGTGATCCCATTACGATTGGCGGGCATTCTTTTTTTCCTGGTAGAATCGCATAGATATTTGCCATATCATCTACTTGAATATCCATGCCTAACTCAATGCAAATTTCACAAAAATAGTCTCTTGCTAATACATCCTCTTTTGAAAGGGACAAACGAGTTACGCCCCCATTGGCAGTTGCGCCAAATTGACTGAACTGTTCTATTAACCCCTGCAATCGATTACTATTACATTTATACATATGCAAGTCCTCTCTTTCATAGTTATTAAAAAGTGGTTGTTTATGAAAATGATAAAATAGAAGGCATTTGGTAGATTAAAGAAATTGCTATAAGATATGGACGCCACCAACCAGGCAATATGTATATGGCCTTTTTAATAGCAAATGTGATAACACATCAATAAATATGCGTAATAGAAGGAAGTTATGAATGGATTCCCACTCACTTTAGTAGATGTATGAGGTTTCTTACCGACAGGTGTGCCTATGGGTAAAGAAGTTTGTAGTAGTCCATTATGTAAGTAATACTATGATAAATAATAGTGGACTTTCAGAAACGAAAAAACGGCTTAAGCCCTTAAGAATACAGGGCTCAAGCCGTTTAAATCACTTTTATTATTTACCCTATCAACTTGACAGGGAACGTTCACTCCGTGAGAAGTAAGCGAATCATTAAAACATTTTGGTCGTCCAATTTTCACCATTCCAAACGTCTGTCACAACGCCCTCATAAAATTCAGGTTCGTGGGAAATAAGAAGGATGCTACCTTTGTATTCCTTCAGGGCGCGTCTCAATTCCTCTTTCGCTTCATGGTCAAGGTGATTTGTCGGTTCATCGAGGACTAGCAAATTCGTCTCCCGATTAATTAATTTACAAAGTCGTACTTTCGCACGCTCTCCGCCGCTTAACACTTTCACCTTGCTTTCAATGTGTTTCGTTGTCAATCCGCATCGAGCCAACGCCGAACGAACTTCATATTGTGTGAAATGTGGGAATTCCGCCCATACCTCTTCCAAGCATGTATTGTTGTTTTCTGCTTTTGCTTCCTGTTCAAAATACCCAATTTCCAAATGCTCTCCACGTTCAACAAAACCTGAAAGTGCAGGGATTTCTCCAAGAATACTTTTTAATAACGTTGTTTTCCCAATCCCATTTGCACCGGACAAAGCAATTTTCTGCCCACGTTCCATCGTTAGATTCAGTTCCTGCGACAATGGTTCCTCATATCCAATGACGAGTTCCTTTGTTTCAAACAGGAACCTTCCAGGCGTCCGTGCTAGTTTGAAGCTAAATTGCGGCTTCGGCTTTTCCGCGTCCAATTCGATGACATCCATTTTGTCCAATTTCTTCTGGCGCGACATTGCCATTCTACTTGTCGCCGCATTCGCCTTGTTACGGGCCACAAAGTCCTTGAGATGTGCAATTTCCTTCTGTTGTTTCTTAAAGGCGGATTCCACTTGCTGTTTCTTCATCTCATGCACACGTAAAAACTCATCATAATCGCCCGAATACCGGGTGATCTGTTGGTTTTCCATATGGTAAATCAGCTGAATAACACTATTCAAAAATGGAAGATCATGGGATATCAAAATGAACGCATTCGCGTAGTTCTGTAAATAACTGCGAAGCCAATCGATATGCTCTATGTCTAAATAGTTTGTCGGCTCATCTAAAAGAAGGATGTCCGGTTTTTCCAGCAACAACTTGCCGAGAAGAACCTTCGTCCGCTGCCCCCCGCTCAAATCATGAACGCCCGTATCCAGACCGAATTCATCCAGTCCGAGTCCATTCGCCACTTCTTCCACTTTAGAATCAATTATGTAGAAATCATTGTGTGACAGCTCTTCCTGTATTTCACCTGTCGTTTCCAGAAGCGCTTCCAGTTCATCCGCATCGACCTCGCCCATTTTGGTAAAGAGCGCGTTCATTTCCGTTTCTTGATCATAAAGATATTGAAAGGCGGTTCGCAGTACATCGCGGATGCTCAAACCCTGTTTCAACGCGACGTGCTGATCCAAATAACCGACACGCACCCGTTTCGCCCAACTCACCGTTCCCGCATCAGGCTCCAGCTTGCGCGTGATGATATTCATGAATGTGGACTTCCCTTCACCATTTGCACCAATCAACCCAATATGTTCTCCTTGCAATAGACGAAAAGAGACGTCTTCAAAAATGGCACGATCCCCGAAGCCATGGCTTAAATTTGTTACAGTCAATAAACTCATATGTATTACACCTTTTCTTTCACTAAGTATGGTTCTACCTTTCCAACACTTTCTTCAACTAAGAAATGCCGAATTCTCTCCATTATATAGGGATTTCACCGATGAGGAAAGGGTTTATAGGAATAACGGCACAATAAATAACCATGAAAGAGAAACAATTTCACGATTGATTTTTACACTGTACTTGGAAATCCGAAACATATATTTTTCCAGATATTACTTTTGTAAAAATATAACGGATTGGACAAATCATTCTCTTGAAGCATCCATGTCAATATCATCTACTCTATAGGGAGTCTAGCTTCGTTTCCTTACAAATGCGCTGGTGTTCCACATTATCCTGAGATACGGTTCAATACTTCCAACGACGTCAAAACATGTTTTAAAAAATCTGCAATATCGCCCATATGGTCCTCATTCATTTTAGACTTGAATTTCACTTCAATACTGTCCAGGTAACTTGCCGTTTCTTGTTCAAACACGAAACTCAATGTTTGAGTTACCTGGATTTCAGTTTCCCAAATAGTCTTTAGCGCATGCTCAATCTGTTTACACTCTAAGGATACATGTTGTACGCGTTTGTTAAATCGTAGAGACAAGGAACAACCAAGTTTTTCCCCGGGGAGTTCTAATATCTCACCTGCTAAATCTTTTACTGATGCTTTTAATACAATCTCCACTGTTACGGCCGGTTGATTGACTAGTGTGAATTGAATAGCGAAATCTCTTGCAAGCACGGAAAAATCCATTCGATCTACCCGGTTTGTGATTGTTATTTTTTGATCTATATTATCTAAATCATACACATGATTTTCAAATGCCACTTTCAAGTTTTCAAAAATTGTTGGATCATACACATGAAGTCCTCCAAAAAACATTATCTATCAGGTCAGGAACCACCTTTATTTCCTTCATCATTTTACTACAAATTCATTTCAAATAAAATAATCCACCATTGATAATTTCAACTTTTATTCTCGCTTCGTATTGTTGATCCATAGCTTCTTTCTCTGTCTCGTAACAATCCGGTTTGTTTTCTATCCCTTCATAGAAGTATTCCAAGACTTCTCTATCCTTTTGCCATCTCATTTTTGCTTCTTCAGCCCATGTGTGATCATCTGTTTGGATGGCATTTTCAATTACCGCATCCAACCGCTCCAGGGCACGAATCGGCTTTATAATGTACGGTAAATTAAATGTATTTCCTGACATGCTTGAATCCAATTCCACTTCACTTAACGATTCCTGAAAACCTTCTTTAAGGATACCTGTCATTAAGTTAATGCCTAACGAATAAAGAATCTCTTTCGTTTGATCACTGTAATACGATACTTTATAATTAACCCCTAACCATGGTGTTAATATGGTTTGCGCTTCATCATTCTCTGATACCTTTTCATACATCTGCACAAACGAGCCCAGCTCTTTCGTTGCTTGGAACAATTGATTGAGTCGAGGGGAGCCGAAGTGGATGACTTCCCCATTTACATCTTCAACAACTTTATTTCTATCAGTAATAAATGTTAGTCGTGCTGGATCTGGTACGCCATCCGTACTTTCTAGGTATTTCCAGTAAAATGGACGGTTCATAATTTTTTTATCCATTTCAATTGTTAATTGTACGCTGATGTAGTGATCATGGTCGCTTACTATTTGACAATTGTTTTCTCTAAAAAATTGTCGCAAATACCCGTGAATTTGTTGTGGATACATGTCCTTCCTCCCTCTCTGCCTTCATTTCAAATGGTCTTTTTGAAAGGAGTTAAAATATCATCTAACTCACCCACCACTTTTTCAAAGACCCCAATTTTAACGTAAAGCAGGTCCAATATATGGTCTTCAATTGTATTTTGAATGGCTAAATTGTAAATATGCACGTCATGCTCTTGCCCCAACCGATGGACACGTCCAATTCGTTGCTCCAACTTCATGGGGTTCCAAGGTAAATCATAGTTTATGACATGGTGACAAAACTGCAGATTTATCCCTTCACTACCCGATTCCGTCGCAATCAGTACTTGCGCTTTTTCCTTAAAGAGTTGTTTCATCCATTCTCGTTTACTCTTGCTGAACTTTCCGTTAAATGGGACGCTAGTGATTCCTTTTGATTGTAAATACCACTGCAAATAGGTTTGACTACCGCGATATTCGGTAAAGAGTATAACCTTACCATCTGCCTCTGAAATAATTTCATAAGCCTTTTCCGCTTTTGAGTTCATTTCCAGTGCCATTAATTTTTGAATAATGCTTTCCAGATAAGAAATATCTTCCGGTCGAGTGCATTTTTCAAGCATTTTAGTTAAGGTTAAAGCTGTAGCTTCCTTACTGCTGCACATTTCTCTTTGTAGAGTAAGCATGGAGAAAGCATCCGAAAAATCAGGGGAAACATTTTTCAGTTCTGAAATCAGGTTGTAGACTTCTTTTTCTTCTGTCGTAAAATCGATGGGTATGATTTGAACATGACGGTTTGTCCATTCGATTCCCGTATCCTGTCTCCTATTTCTCACCATCACTTGATTGACCAGTTTTTTTAAATATTCATCGTGTTCTACATTGTGTTTGCTTGCGGAAAACGCTGATTGAAACGTCTCATAATTACCTAGATGCCCTGGTTTTAATAATGATATGAGGTAAAACAGTTCAAAAACATCATTCTGAATTGGTGTGGCAGTTAATAACAAACAAAACTTTTTCTTTAAATTCTGCGCGAACTCGTAGTTTTTCGTTTTATGGTTTTTTAATTTATGCGCTTCATCAATTATAATCAAATCAAAATCTTGATCATAGATGGTTTCTTTGTGCGGACTTCTTTTTGCCATATCCATACTCATGACGACAATTGTCAGATGGGTCATGTCGTAATTTTTTTTATACTGCATGGCGGGAATATGAAATTTTTGATTCAATTCTTCAATCCACTGACCGACAAGTGATGCTGGAACCAAAATTAGCGCTTTCTTCACGAGACCTCTTATTAAATATTCTTTCAGGATCAAACCCGCTTCAATGGTTTTACCGAGCCCCACTTCATCCGCAAGAATCGCTTTTCCATTCATCCTTTCAATGACCGTTTCCGCCGCTTCCAATTGATGCGTAAGTGGCGTGAGATTGGGCAAATAGTTAGGGGATTGAAGTCCATGAAAATCAGTGATCAAATTCGTTTTTGCGATCTCATAACTCATTTTATACAATTTCCAGTTGTCCCACGTTTCCCGATTTTCCAAACGTTCAATAAATCCTTCTTTCCACGCAGATGACTTTTCCAAAATCATTTCCATCACCTCAATCCTTATTTTCTTTGTTCGTAGGTTGTCCAAAATTGAAGTTCCTATGATAATGGAATTGCAAGTGAAATGGATGCCACTTATTTTTATAAAAACAAAAAAGACATGAAACACTTAACCTTGAAGGTCAAGCATTTCATGTCTCACACGTAATTCTTTTACAATTTTAATTCAATATCGGCAGCTGCTTTTAGTTCTTCAACATGAGCAACAAGCAGTTTTTGCTGTTGTTCTTGATTAATCATTCCTTCGATTTCCTGACTCACTTCTTCAAGCGGTGGCATCTCTTGTCCAGCTTCTTTTGAAGTGGCTGCAGCTTGATCATAGTATTCTTTAATTTCCTTTTCTGACACTTTTCCAGCTGGAGCTACTTTTTCCAGGTACTTGTCAAATATAATGGATTCAGCGATTTGAGCTTTCAATGTTTCTACATCCATGCTTTGTGCTTTGAGGGCTTTCTCCATTTCTTTTTTACCACCAAATTGCTTTTCAAAAACTGAATACTCTTTGTCAATTTCGGATGTAGATGCTTTTAATTTTGCTTCTTGCGCTTTTTGAAGAATCAATGTCTGGTTCACAAGTGACTCAAGAACTTGCGCTTTTACTTGTTCAGCGGCTTCTTTGCTTGACGGGTCTTGTCCCATTTGTTGCATTTGCCCTTGGATTGCCGTCAATGCTGTATTATAGTCCTCACCTGTCAGTTCTTCTTCATTTACAACAGCCACAATCGTTTTCTTATCAACTTGCTGTTCAGCTAGTTTCGCTTGCATCTCTTCCGCAGCTTCTTCTTGTTCTTTAGTTGCTTCTTGTTGTTCTTTAGTTGCTTCTTGTTCTTTAGGTGCTTCTTGTTTTGTTTCTTCTTTAGGCGTTTCTTCTTTTGCTGCTTTATCTTCTTCACCGCAGGCAGCTAAACTAATTGCAAGAGCACCTGCTATAAATGGAAGTAGGACTTTTTTGTACTTCATATCGTTGAACCCCTTTCAAATCTTTCGCTTCTTAATTATTAAAGCTTAAATAGCATCTTACACGAGAAGTGGTCGAAAGATAAACCGATATCCCTCCATGACACTAAATTGTCACCTAGATGTATAGTAACTAACTGATGGATTACTACATTTGGTAAATGTTGTTTATTTTAATGTTATCAATTATACTGAGTTTGTTCGAATTATTAATTATCCACAATTACTAGGTAGGGGGAAGGAAAATGAAACTAGGTGCATTCTCTGTAAGTCTAAGTGTAAAAGACATTCATAAATCAAAATCATTTTACGAAAACCTAGGATTCCAAGTCTCGGGCGGGGATATTACCCAAAATTGGCTTATTTTGAAGAATGATAGTAGCGTAATTGGACTGTTCCAAGGAATGTTTGATCAAAATATTCTGACCTTTAATCCAGGCTGGAACCAAGATGCCAACAATCTCGATTCGTTTACGGACATTCGGGATCTTCAAAAACAACTTAAAGCAAAAGGAATTGAAATGCTGACTGAAGCAGATGAATCAAGTTCAGGGCCTGCGAGTTTTACAATTGAAGATCCAGATGGTAATCCCATTCTTGTAGACCAACACAGATAGATAGCAGTACCCACCACGCCTCTTTACAATGCGGACCACGGTGGGTCGTTTTGTTTTAGGGGGATTCGCAGAAAAAGCAAAAACACCAGTAACTACCACTTTTCTTATGTAGTTTACAAACCCCCATTGTCGGCAATGATTAACGTGCATAGATTAATCATTTATACGAAGGAGCATGAACAATGGCCAATCAAAAACAAGATATCATTAATTACTTCCAAAAACTAGACCGCGGTTTTTTCATGGATGCGCTCAAGGAATTCGCTTATATGGATGAGGCTATCCCAATCGGTCATGAACAAACGATTTCCCAGCCTTCCCTTGTACTCGAAATGACATTGGCTCTCGATTTGCAGTCTCATTCAAAAGTGCTCGAAATTGGAACGGGATCCGGCTACCAGACCGCCCTACTCGCTGCTTTCTCGAACTCCGTTTATACAATTGAACGGATTGCTGCCTTACATGAACAAGCAAAAGATAGATTGAAGAAAGCTGATTTCACCAACGTCCATTTTAAGCTAGATGACGGTAGCACTGGGTGGGACGAGCACGCTCCTTATGATCGAATTATGGTGACCGCCGCTGCTGCCCAAGTGCCACGCGAGTTAATAGATCAACTTGCTGTCGAAGGAAAAATGATCATCCCCGTAGGAACACCCCTCCTACAGGAACTCTTGCTTTTGGAAAAAGACAAAGATGGAGGAATCCAGACGACAGTTTTGGATGAAGTGAGGTTTGTTCCACTGAAAGGGAAATATGAGTAAGTTACAGCATTTATGCAATTACCTCTCTATCCAAAACCGTCGAACTACCGTTCCGTCATCTTCAATAAAGCTTTTGTCCTCAACTCCACCATTCTTTACAATTGTCTTAGCAGATCCAATATTATCATAATTACAAGTTACCAGTACTCGACGGATTCCCAACTCATCACATTTCTTTAATGCCTCAGCAAGAATCCTTGTCGCATGTCCTTTTCTTCGTGCTGCAGGCCGCACTCCATACCCGATATGTCCACCGACATTCTGCAGATAACCTGTCAGCTCGTGCCGTATATCAACCATTGCAAGGACTCTGTTATTTTCATTCACTAAGAAATAATTCGTGCTAGGCATCCATTTCCCGTCCCCAGTCTCCCGGATCTGCAGAGCTTCCAAATAAGCTTCATAGCTCTCGTAGCCTGTGAGATTGAAACTACTAGGAGTCATCCGAGGTTCATCCCATTCATTCATATAAGCTTCATGCTCGTTTTCCCATTCAATGGAAGGTCTAACCAATCGCATATCCATTCCTCATTTCCACTTGAGTAACTTACGAAGTAAGGATGACTCCTGCAAATCCCCCTGTCAAAACTACCTTATTCTCTTGATTCTTGCAGCTGAAGGAAGCCGTGATGGCGATTCGGTTGTTTTCCTGTTTTTCGTATTGTTCAATTTCCACGTCACAGATGATGGTATCTTCCGTAAACACCGGTCTCAGAAACTCGAAATTCATCTTGCGGGCTAAAACATTATGGTCCCCACCCACTTTTGTCGGCAAAGTTGCTGTCAATAAACCCTGAACAACGAGTCTTCCTTGTTCTTCCGGAGTTAGATGGTGATCTCCTTCATCACGGGAAACCTTCGTAAATAATTCCACGTCCTCTTTTGTGAACGTCCGTTCAAATGAAATGATATCCCCTACTTGTAAAAGCAACTCCATTCCTCCCTTTTGTCCTTTTATATAGTTCCAAAGCATGACTTCGTTCCAATTCACTATCAGTTACGTAAGAAGTTTTGATAATCCCCAATTCTTCAACTTGATGTTCTGGTTCATCCATTCCTTATCGGGTGCCTGATATGGAGCGGAAGCCATCAATCTTCCATCCTGCCATTCAGCCGCGCCGGAACGAAGCATCTCATCCAGCAGAATTCCCACGAACTCTTTTGGTTGGGCACGGAAAGCGTGACGTGCAAAATCCTGAAACCAACCGCATTGCAGCAGGTAGTTTTCGAGCTCCTCTTCAGCCAATCCGTCTTTTATAATTAAAGTGAACGAGAAAATCCGTTTGCAGGCATGCCATGAAACTTTTTCAGGCGCGCCGAGCCACTTATCAAACCGTTTTCTTGCTGCATCAATGGCAGCTTGAGGATCGTCTATTTGAGATCCATGTCCAGAATATGCCTGTCGAACCGGGATCTTAGACAACCGTTCCAAACTCTCCATAGACCGGTGGATCGATGCAACACCCTCCCGAAAGATATTTAACCAGCCAATATCTTTTTGATGAAAAAGATCTCCTGCTATCAATATCTCCTCTTCAGGGTCATATAAAGAAATATGTCCCAAAGTATGCCCAGGTGTGTGGAGGACCTTTAAGATTCTGCTCCCTGTATCAATTTCATCGTTATCTGACAGCTTTCGATCTACCTGATAAGGTTCCACAGGCTGGTCTAACCATTCCGCACTGCAAGCTTCAGGGTCAGCAACATTAATTAAATCGGCTTCCCATTTATGCGCGGCAATCGTTACGCCATATTTTTTTTGAAAATGAAAATTGCCACCCACATGGTCACTATGATAGTGCGTGTTTACAATAAGATGCAATTCTTCCGGTGATACACCTGTTTTTTTAATCAATCGCTCAGTTTCATTCACATCACTTCCAAAACCACTATCAATAAGGATTGGTAGTTTATCCTTGATAAGGATCATATTTGCACTTGGAAATCTTCTTTCAATAAAGATAATGTCGGATTGTTTCACAGCTGCTCCTCCTTACATTCATCGACTGGAAAAGTGTTAGAATAGTCAATCATACACATCATACCAAATTGAAAGAATAGTTGATATATAGTTCCGGATTTCTTAATTTAAAATAAGGAACTATTGAGCTATTTTAATGTGGCATGAAGGGCTTCCATTGAATTCTTCAATGATTTTTGTAGACTAACTCCTCACTACTAATTATTTGATACGCAGGATACTTTTTCTGAAATAACGCTCGGACCGTTTCATCATAAAATCGAGCTATTTCTCTTTCTTCATTAAAAGCCTTTGCAAGTACAGCTGGTGTTTCTACATTATCCGGAAAATAGGTCGGCATTATTTTTGAAACTCGTTTGTAAAATAATTTCCCTATTCTCTGCGTTTCTTCTACGTCTAATCGATACAATCCTTTAAACACGTACTCGAAACCACCCGACTCACTTTTCACATGTGCAAATAGTGCTAATTGATGGCGCAGTTTGTGAAGTCGTTTTTCTAAATATTCTTGGTTTTTCACCGGGTCAAAGTTAAACTCTGTAAAATGCTCGTCATCCGCTTCCAACTGATTATTCCAGTCCCCGTTCGGATAAAACTTTAACCCTTTAATGTCAATCTCACTTTGATACTTATGACGTGCTCCACTATGTTGAAGTCCATTATAACCAGCACCAAAACAATTACAGCAATCACTTACCGTTTTAAATACAGGATGATCATTGGCATCTATAAAGCCTTTTCGTATATAAGTAATTGGATTATATTCCGCTTGAAGATCCCAAGGTGAAAATCCGTCTTCCGCAATCAACCTATGAATCTTTGATACAATAGAATCTACTTGCATATTAACTTCTACTATATTATTCGATACAGTAACTCGGAACACTTCACAATCCAAAGCTTGTACAATATCATTCTGACGTATCTTATCCCTTATCAACATTTCTCCTGTCTGATGATAAGGCTCATCGATTTCTACAATAATATCAAATTGGGGAAAATAGATATCCGCGAGTGCATAACTCTTAGTAATCAAATCCCGAAGAATATACTGCTGCGTAATCATTTTTACATCCACATTATTTATTAAATGCCAAATACGAGAAACAACATAATTCTCATCATTCTTTTTATTTGTTTTTGATAATTGTTTTTTTATGAATTGATACTTATCCAAGATAACTTCCTACTTTCGACTATTTATAGTAATGACTAACACTAGAAGTTAGATTAGTTTAACACCATATATTAGATCAATGGTAATTACTTTAATGCAGTAACATTTATAAATGGGCGCGATTCGTCTATACTAAATTTATCCCCAACAATTAAAAGGAGGTTTCTCAATGGCGTATGTATTACAAGTCGATTTCTATCAAGAAGGACCTTTTGGCGCAGAGATGGTTGGCGCGTTTAAAGATTTGGCAAATAGTATTAACGAAGAAAAAGGATTCATCTGGAAGATTTGGACGGAGAATGAGGAAACCAAGGAAGCCGGCGGTATCTATTTATTTGAAAGCAAAGCAGATGCCGAAAATTATTTAACCAAACATACAAAACGATTGAATGGCTTTGGCATTACAAATGTCAATGGAAAGATTTTCGAAACAAATGATGCATTGACAACAATCAATCACGGCCCATTGGAATAAGTGATCAGTGCCTGCGTAACGAACAATCACGATGGTTTCTTGCGCAGGCATCTGAAATTTATGTTACCAACGATTATCTCTCCACGTTCATCTGTTGTTGCTCTGTTTCCACTAAAAAAGATGAAGAATCTAATCGAAATTGATTCTTCACCTTAAATCAAACTTCCAGTCTAATAATCCAAACATCATTGGTAGCCCATTCATTCGGTTCAGCTTGAAAAATGCAATGAATCGGTTCACCGACGCATCTCCGCAATTTATTTTCTTCATCATTTTCCGGCTTCTTTGAATTAAGTATTGTTTGTGATTTCTTAAAAAAACAAAACCCACTCCCGATGTCATACTGAATTCATCAAGATGGATGGGTCGTGTGTAGATTAAAATATTTTCATTTAAACTTTCACTTAGCCCCCTGTCTATAATCTGAACAGTCTTTGCGTTCCTTAATACATCCTTTAGTTCAATGATCCCCTAAAAATAGAATTTATCTATAAAAGCTCAAACAAAAAAACCCTATCGGATGCTCTACAATTAGCGCACACATTATATATTTTATCTAGCACTCTGAAGATTACCCTCCTCTTTTCTTTATGCAAGTATGATTTTTTGTCTCAAGAACTCAGTGAATAAGTCCCTAGACCAAACGGAAATCTAATTCTGATAGATTGGCAGTAAATTAAGGGTTTGTTATAAATACGGTAGCAATAGGATATATTAAAAAGACCGCAACGATGTTGTAGCATCGGTGCCGTACTTATAATAGGCAGATTCCCGTATGGCGGTCAGTGTCACTAGATGAAAAAATCCACCTGAGTGCAGAGAAACTCAAGGGTGGATTATTTCTTTTTTGACATGGAATACACTAATGCAAGCATCGCATATATTTTGTATTATTATACAATTGATTTGTATTCACTGAATAGGTACCTAAAATCAACTTCCACAAGCTGTAATCATTTTCCGCATAGGTTAAAAGAATATCGAAATGGTAAAAGCGAGTATAAATACTGTAACTGTTTTTAAAATGGTGATGATGAAAATATCTTTATAAGATTGACGATGCGTTAGTCCCGTAATTGCAAGTAATGTGATGACAGCTCCATTGTGTGGAAGTGTATCCATTCCACCGGATGCCATTGATGCAATTCGGTGTAGGAGTTCAGGACTAATCCCTAAATTTTGTGCCATTTGTAAGTATTGGCTTCCCATAACTTCTAATACAATTGATAATCCACCGGATGCGGAACCTGTGACCCCTGAAAGTACGTTAACAGCAATAGCTTCTGATATGAGTGGGTTGTTACTTGCGTTGAACACCCAATTTTGAATGCTCGCAAATCCAGGTAGTGTTTTGATGACATTTCCAAAACCGACCTCAGATGCTGTATTGAAAATTGCCAATAACGCCCCCGCCGCGGCAGCTGTCAATCCGCTCGCAAGTTTTAATTTAATTCTTTTGATATTTAAGAGCATTGCAACCAGAGTCCCTATCGTAAGTGCTGCAATTAATGACCATGAGGATGAGATTGTGCTAACATCGGCAATATTAAATGTCTCATTTAACATTGTGGCATCATACCAATGCTTCACTGACATGGCAGTACGACTAAATGTAAAATTAAGCGCTATTACAATCACGAGTGGTACAATTGACATCCAAAAGTTTGGTAAGTTTTGATGTTCATTATTCTCTGGCTCATTAATATGATTTTCCCCATAGCCCTCTCCATTTGCTTGCGCTTGCTTCCGTCGATGTTCTAACCAAAGCATTCCGCCGATGAAGATCATAATTCCACCGATGATCCCAACCATTGGGGCAGCATATGTATCTGTTCCAAAATAGTTTGTCGGGATAATATTTTGAATTTGTGGTGTTCCAGGTAAAGCATCCATTGTATAAGTAAAAGCTCCAAGTGCAATGGTTCCGGGAATAAGTCGCTTCGGAATATCAGATTCTTTAAATATGGCAGAAGCAAATGGATAAACCGCAAATGCAACTACGAATAATGAAATTCCTCCATATGTCAGTACGGAACAAGCTAATACAACAGCTAGAATTGCTCGCTTTGAACCTAAAGTTTTAACAATCGTTCGAGCGATAGATGCGGCTGCACCACTCATTTCCATTACTTTTCCAAACACTGCTCCCAATAAAAAGATTGGGAAAAACGCTTTAATATAGTTTGCAGCATAAGGCATAAAAACCTCTGTATAGCTTGGCAGCAAGTGGCCGCCAGATATAACAACGGCAAGCAAGGTTACAATCGGGGCGATGATGATCACTGGATATCCCCGGTATGCTAAAAAGATTAATAATCCAAGTGCTAGAATAATAGCAAAAATTTCAATGAACAATGTATGACACCCCTTCTTTACTGTCTGAAACATATCTAGCAAGCTAAACTATAGCCTCATTAACGATATATTTCGCAATCAATTTCATCTAGTCTCCCTTCCCCAAGTCAGACTAGATGATTTTCCCCATAAACTTTTGATGAGAACGTTTACAATGAATAATGTACTGTTTCCATTCTCATTTTCCCAACTTATTTTAACACTTATAACAAATGACATAAACCACTCATCTAAACAACATGCAATTATCATGCCAATTATAAAGAAATCCAGAAATTACAGTAAAAAATTGAATATTTCCTAGAAAAGACTGCAGTTTATGAAAAAACTCATTTAAACAAGCACGATTAGTAGGAGAGTAAGTAGAAAATACACAAAACATTTATAAAGTGTTAATTTTTCCGGACAATAAATCTCAAAGCATTCACATTGTTGTTAGGATTTCCGTACAGCCACCTGTTTTTCACGGAAAAATCGTACGGAAAATCGTACACTTTATAATTTTATGAGGAATTTTGAAAACAAAAAACTCCCACTGCTTGGCAATGAGAGTAACCGCGTTATAAGCCATATTTATTTAATTTTTCATAGAGCGCAGTACGGCTAATCCCGAGTTTTTTGGCCGTTTCGGTTTTATTTCCATTCACTTGGCGTAAACACTCCATAATTGCATTCCGTTCTGCCTCATCTAGAACCTTAGCCAAAGGCCGAATAGAAGTCGTCTTATGATTGGCTGTAATAGCATCAGGTAAATGTTTTGATTCAATAACGTCTTCTTTGTCTACCATATTCACAGCGCGCTCAATTGTATTTTCCAGTTCACGAACGTTTCCCGGCCACGAATAGCCGCGCAAAATGTGTAAAGCTTGATGACTGATGCCTAGTACAGGTAATTTCATAATGTTTCGATATTTTTCAAGAAAATAAGTAACAAGAATTTCAATGTCTTCAATCCGTCCTTTTAATGAAGGCACATTTATTTCCATTACTTTTAAACGATAATATAGATCGAGCCGGAATTCCCTTATTGCGACCATTTCTTCAAGATTACGATTAGTCGCAGCAATCACTCGTACATCTATCGGAATTGTACCAGTGGCACCAATACGTTCCACTTCTTTTTCTTGTAAAACACGCAATAGTTTTACTTGCATATGAAGTGGGAGTTCTCCTATTTCATCAAGAAAAATCGTTCCGCCATTAGCTGCTTCAAATTTCCCTGTTTTCCCACCCCTTTTAGCACCAGTAAACGAGCCCCCTTCATATCCAAAAAGTTCGGATTCGAGAAGTTCGGACGGGATGGCTGCGCAGTTCACTTTGACAAACACGCCCATCGCACGGCGACTTTCATTATGAATGGAGTGTGCAAATAATTCCTTCCCAGTCCCGCTTTGCCCTAGGATTAAGACATTGGAATCGCTTTTCGCCATTTTTCTTGCCTGGTCTTTCACGTCCTTAAAAGCTGTGCTATTCCCAATCAAATGATCAAACATATAAGTGGCTTTGTTTCCTTCACGAAACACACCCTTATACACTTTGAGTTCGTTTTCAATAGATTGGATTCGTTTAGAAAGAGAGGTGAACTGGCTAACATTTTTGAAAAGTATCTTTCCAACTACCCCAATTACCTTTCCTTGTTTAAGGATCGGTGAGCGACTGGCTATCATATAATTATTATTGACTTTCTGAAGCTCAGCCGTCTCTTGCTTCCCTGTCTCCGCTACGATATGCATGCGTGTATTTTCAATTACCTCTGTCACATGTTTCCCGATTGAACTTTCTTGATCTACACCAAGAAAATCTGCATAAGGACGACTAAGCATTTGGATATATCCTTCTTTATCGACCGCAACTATTCCGTCATAGGCATATTCTATAATGTCCCTGAACAAAATTTCGTCATGGGAATCAATAATAACAGTCTTATCATCGTCGCCCATTCCCATTCCCATTCTCCTTACTTTCCCTCTGTTATATACCTTCATTATAACATACGAAAACCGTCTAGCTTTAGCTAAAGAGATGATTTTGATTGCAGAGAAATGGCCGAAGTAACCCAATACCAATCATTCTCACTGAAACTAATCTCTTTTTTTGCTTTTATTTTCCCTCTTCACTTTCCTAAGTTGAATAAATTGGCAATCTCGTTCACGTAATTTCCGAAAAACGTCTGCTTCTTCATATGCATAAATCCCTTCACCTGATTTTGTGCCTAATTTATTTTTCTTCACTTGCTGTCGTATAATGACAGGGGCTTCCTTGCTTTCCGCCAACTCAGGTGCAACATTATCAAAAACGCGCTGCCACGTATCAAGTCCACCAAAATCTGCAATTTCGAGCGGACCGGTAAATGCCCAGCGGAAACCTGGACCCGCTGTAATCGCCGTATCAATATCTTCGGCGCTAGCCACTCCTTCATTTAATAGATAGAAAGCTTCCCGCATTAACGCTGTTTGTAAACGATTGGCAATAAATCCCGTAACATCCCTCTTTAGAACAATAGGTTCTTTATCAATGCTATACATAAGTTCGAGTGTTTTCTTTACTACCTCATCTTTAGTTTGTTGATGCCTCACGATTTCAACTAATCCTCTTGTTCGACATGCAATGCTAAATTATCCAGGAGCATTTTCTTTGCTTTTACTAAAGATTGTTCACTTACATCATTCAAGGAAACAGAATAACCACCTTTTTTATTTTCAAAAGTATGATACAATTGTGATGTATAAAATTCCCCTAAACAAAATTCACCACCTTCCCCAAAGGTTATTTGTGAAACAGCAATAGATTCCCTTACTTACTTAAACACGATGACATAACCATTACATATTTTAATGGAGGTGTGTAGGATGGTTAAAGATAAAGTAGCAATCATTACCGGTTCTGCAAGAGGGATTGGCTTTGAGATTGGCAGGATCTTTGCGGAAAACGGTGCGAAAGTTGTGTTGTCTGATGTCAATCAAAGTGCAGTCGAAGAATCTTCACTTGCCCTTCGAAACGAAGGATTTGATGTGATTGGTGTGAAAGCAGACGTTACAAGTGAGGATGAAATCGTCCAACTTATTGAACAAACGAAACAAAAATTTGGTCGTATCGATATATTTATTAACAATGCCGGCTTACAACATGTTTCACCAATTGAGGAATTTCCAACAGAAAAATTCGAACTTATGATTAAAATAATGTTGACTGCACCATTTATTTCAATAAAGCACGTTTTGCCAATTATGAAAGAACAAAAATTCGGCAGAATTATTAATATTGCATCCATAAATGGCTTAATCGGCTTTGCTAACAAGGCTGCGTACAACAGTGCAAAGCACGGGGTCATTGGTCTTACAAAGGTTGCGGCCTTAGAAAGCGCTTCGTCGGGAATAACAGTCAATGCCCTTTGCCCAGGTTATGTGGACACACCGCTCGTTCGTGGCCAACTTGAAGACTTAGCAAAAACGAGGAAGGTACCACTGGAACGCGTGTTAGAGGAAGTAATCTATCCGCTCGTTCCACAAAATCGTTTGCTAGATGTAAGTGAAATTGCTGATTATGCAATCTTCTTGGCAAGTGAAAAAGCACGAGGCGTTACCGGTCAAGCGGTTGTACTTGATGGCGGTTATACTGCACAATAATAATCTTTGTCGCTGGATAATGGAGTATATTGCACCTTTTAATGAAGGGACCTCGTTCATTTTTCAGGATTTCTAGTAGTGCTACAATTGTAAAAGAAAAAAGACTATAGGCAAACACCATAATTTCCGGAGTTTGTCTACAGTCTGAAACGCACAGTAATGTGCGTTTTTTGTTACTGATAAAACAGATTCTTTCTACATCCTTCATATGCTCAAATAGAAGGACGATGACTCATTCTGTTTTCATAGGAGTTGAAGCGTTTAGCAACTGTTGAAAGCATAAGCTAAAACGTTCCTATTGCTCTAACCCACTCTACCTTAATAGATTGACCCCATCGATTGAAGTCATGTGTAAACTTTGCTTCTTTTTCATTTAACACTTGAGCATTACATGAAACGATTTCGTCGTTATAATGTAAATTCACTTCATATTGGCCAGGTGCTGGTAATGAGTAAAATGGGTATAGTCCATTTTCGGGGCACCAATTCACTGAATAGAATTTGCCTAGCAATTTCCGGAGTATGGGAATATTCCCTTTTTCCAAAGCTTGACGAATACGTGTTGAACTAATCTTTTCCCCATCATATTCCATCAACTCTAGTGCTGACACTTTAAAATGTCCTTCTCCTTGTTTTTCAAGTGTCTGTGCACACCCACTGCCTCGGGCTCCATAGTGAAAGTCAACCCCACACACAACATGCATCGCATTTAATCCTATCAAAAAGCTTTGTACGAAATCAGCTGATGAAAGGCTTGCGATGTCTTGATCAAAATGAACTAAAAACAATGTATCAATACCAAGCTCCTCAAGTACTGCTTGTTTATCTGCAAGCGGCATTAAATACTGAAACGAATTTGGCAGATTGCTTATAACCGTTTTCGGATGTGGAAAAAAGCTCATTACTGCTGCTGGAACCCTATTAATCTCTGCCAATCGTTTAGCTTCTTGAATGACGGATAAGTGGCCTTTATGCAAACCGTCAAAAAAGCCAATTGCAAGCACTTGCTGTTGAAATTGATTTTGCCATTGTTTAATCGTTTGACTTGTTAAATGAATTGTTTGCATAAAAAGCCCTCCCACATTAAATTTGAACCGCTAACCTCTGGGCAACATCATAGATTAAATCCTCTTGACCACCAACCGCCTTCATGCGACCTAATTCAACCAAAATACCCCGTTCGTCAACACCAAATCGTTTGGAGGCAACCTGTGTATGCAAGAGGAAACTTGAATACACACCAGAATAGCCCATGATTAAGCTTGAACCTGTTATTTCTTGTGGTCTTGGCATATATTTTGCAACAACATCATTTGCGACATCCATGATTTTATAAAAATCAATGCCTGTTTGGTACCCGAGACGATCTAGAACGGCAACCATCACCTCTGTTTGTGTGTTCCCACTTCCAGCGCCTAAAGCACGTAAACTGCCATCGATATATGTAGCACCCGCTTCAACTGCTGCAATTGTATTCGCCATAGCCATTCCTAAATTATTGTGCCCGTGGAAACCGACTTCGCAGCCGACCGATTGCTTAACTGCTGAAATACGATCAGTAACATCCTGAGGTAACATATATCCTGCAGAATCAGTTACATAAATGATCTCCGCACCATAGCTTTCGAAGAGTTTTGCTTGTTCTACAATTTTCTCTACTGACGCCATATGAGACATCATCAGAAAACCAACTGTTTTTAGTCCTAACTCACGCCCTAATGCAATATGCTGAGCGGCAACGTCTGCCTCTGTAACATGCGTTGCGACACGGACCATTTTCGCACCTGCTTTTACGGCATCTTGCAAATCGCCCTTCACACCTATTCCAGGAATTAACAGCACAGAGACTTCCGCTTGCTTACAAGCATCTGCTGCAATTTCGATTAACTTTAACTCGTCATGTGCAGACAAACCGTACTGTAAAGATGATCCGCCAAGGCCGTCTCCATGAGATACTTCAAAATAGCGAATGCCTGCTTCATCTAACCCTCTTGCTGTTTCAAGCACTTGTTGCGGAGTAAAAGAATGAGACATCGAATGGCTTCCATCACGAAGTGTTACATCTAATATTTCAAATGATCTTTTTTCCATTTGTCCCTCTCCTTACGCGTTAGTCGCCGCTAATTCTTTTGCCATTTCATTGGCTACTTTAGCAGAAGCGGCAGTCATAATATCCAAGTTACCTGAATAGGCAGGGAAGAAATCGCCCGCACCTTCAACTTCTATAAAGACCGTTACACGCTGCCCATCAAATTGTGGTGCCCCTCGTAAACGATAGCCTGGTACATACTCTTGAACTTCTATTACCATTTTCTTAATAGAAGCAATAACTTCTGCTTCATCGAAATCCGCATCTTTGATCAATGCATTTACTGTGTCACGCATAATAACTGGTGGCTCTGCAGGATTCAAAATAATAATCGCTTTTCCTTTATCAGCTCCACCCACTTCTTCAATTGCACGTGCTGTTGTATGTGTAAACTCGTCAATATTGGCACGTGTACCTGGACCGGCGCTTTTACTAGCAACCGTTGCCACAATTTCCGCATACGCCACAGGTGCAATTCGACTAATTGCATAGACAATTGGAATCGTTGCTTGTCCACCACACGTAACCATGTTGACATTTGACGATGCGAAATTCGCTTTCAGATTAACAGGTGGTACAGTGAAAGGACCGATTGCTGCAGGCGTTAAATCAATTACTTTCTTTCCAGCTGACGTTAGTAAATCACTATGCGCTTTATGTGCATATGCACTCGTCGCATCAAACACGATATCGACTAAATCTAAACGCTCCATTAACCCATCAATACCAGTAGAAATAACTGTATAACCTGCATCTTTCGCGCGTTTTAGCCCTTCAGAATCTGGATCAATCCCTACCATGACACTCATTTCGAGTGAATCGCAGCGTTCAATTTTATACATTAAATCCGTTCCAATGTTCCCTGAACCAATTATTCCTACTTTTAATTTGTTCATACTTTCACCTCTGCCGCTTGAAATGAAATGCTTACTTCGCCTAACTCACCGAAATCTGCCTTAAAGTGGTCACCATTTGTAAATGGTAACGCTTTGGATAATGCTCCTGACAGGACAAACATGCCTGGTTGAATGCTAATGTCATAACGACTCACTTCATTTGCTAACCAGACTACCGCATTTAAAGGGTTTCCTAGTACCGCATCACTGGTCGCTTTGTCGATGCATTCATCATTTTTATATACCGTCATGCCTATTTTAGCGATATCAACATTCGGTAATAGCGTCTTTCGTGCACCTAATACCGCGCCAGCTGATGATCCATTATCTGCAACTGTGTCTTCAAACTTAATGCGCCAATCTTCTATTCGACTATCAATGATTTCAATTGACGGTACGACATAGTCCGTAGCTTCAATCACATCTTGTATCGTCACATTCGGCCCTTTTAGAGCTTCCCTAAAGACAAAGGCAATTTCAAATTCTACTTTTGGCTGTATGAATTGTTCTGTATCAACAGCCAAATGTTCATCAAAAACCATCGTATCTAAAATGAATCCGTAATCTGGTGTATGCACATTTAACATTTCTTGCATTACTTTGCTCGTTAAACCAATTTTTAAGCCTTTTACGACGGCTCCTTCGCTAACTTTTCGCCCTATTTGATGCAGTTGAATGCTGTAGGCATCATCAGCAGTAATATTTGGTTCTATTTCAGTTAAAGGGGCAATGGGCTGTTTAGACAACTCTGCATTTAGTAGCTTTTGTGCTATCGCCTGAATTTCCATGAACTCACCTACTTATAATTTATTTGTTTCTAGTGCTTTTACTTCGCTGTATTGCCCACCAAAGAAGAGGAGAGGATTTTTTTCTTCTAGCTTAAGATCAGTTACTCTCCCGATAAATAGTGTATGGTCCCCTTCTTCATATACAGATGCGACTTCACACGTTATTTGTGCAATTGCACCATCTAATACAGGTAGACCATCTAAAGTTGCAAACTGCACTTCTCCTTGAGGCTTTCCAGCAAAATGCTGTGAAACCTGTTGCTGATCTTCAGCTAAAATATTGACTGCAAATCGTTTTGACTGTGTTACTTTATCTAAAAATCGCGCATTCTTTCCAACGGAAATCACAACTAATTTCGGATCTAGCGAAACAGACATAAAGGCATTCGCTGTCATTCCATGTATGTCCCCTTCATGAATTGTGGTTAATACCGTTACACCCGTTGCAAATTTACCCATCGCTTTTCTGAATAATAAATCGTCCATTTTAAATTCTCCTTTAAATTGTAATATTAAGCTAAAGTAAGCACGAGAACCGTCTCTGTGCTTACTCTAGTTTCAGTTTTTAAGAAAAGCCAGGATGTGTTCAATAAACGGTTCTGTTTTTTCAATTTGTGTCCAGTGACCACACTCATTAAATAAATGTAGTTCTGCATGTGGTAGTAGCTGGATAAATTTATAACTCGTTTCTTCAAATGGGATAACTCGGTCATTTAAGCCATGGAATAATAAAGTTTCTGTCTGAATATTTTTAATTTCTTCGTCCGACAATGCAATTTCATCCAATCTTTCTTGTCGTGAATCAAAGAACATCGCTGCAAAAGCTTCTTTGGTCTCAGGTTTAATACTGGCTTCGTAACGTAAACGGACAAGTTCCTCATTTTTTGCTGCGTTTTCATCATAGGAGAACAGTTGAATTAATTCTTGCATCGATTCAAAGCTAGGCTCATACCCCCAAACGCGATCTAAACCGTAGGATACTTTATGCTTTACCCCACCGCTACCCATTAAAATTAACTTTTTGACTAAATCGGGTCTTCTATGTGCTACATGAAGGGACAGTGCTCCTCCGAATGAATTTCCTACTAAATATACAGGCTCATCTGATACTGCTTCTATAAAACCAATCAGATGGTCTACCCATAGATCAAGTTTGTAGTCATCTTTAGAAACTTTATCTGTGTCGCCAAACCCAACGATGTCCGGTGCAAATACATGTAGTGATTCACTTAAACGTGGAATAACGAGTCTCCAGTTTGCAAATGCTGACACACCGGGACCAGATCCATGTATTAATATCATTGTTTCTTTGTTTTCTGAACCTTCTTCATGGTAATGCGTGTTAATGCCATTGACATTCATATGTTTTGAACTAATTTCCAAGTAAAACCCTCCTATTACCTTTTACAAGGCTTTATACACAACGTTTGAGCTGATAACTACTAAAAAAAAGTAGGAAAGAGGAACGCAACTCGTCCCTCCTCTTTCTTGTTGGCAAAATGTATTGATTTCCATTAACTAATTCGATAGGTTCAATTTATACTGCTAATTGCTGTAAAATCGTTAATTTTTCACAGTCTCTTTGCTTTTTACCGGTGTTCCATATATGAGAAACTCCTGAGGTAATTTAGTGCCATGCCATAGAATAGCCTTATCAATATCTTTAACATTCCATTCGATTGTTTTCCAATCCGGGTCAAGGATTAGATAGCCCGAATCACCAAATAGTTCGATACGGTTTCCACCTGGTTCGATAACATACATACACATTGCCTGAGTCACACCATGTTTAATTGGACTGACTTCAATTTCGTATCCGTTATCCAATAGTAGGTCTGAAACATCGGATAAATGTTGTGGATAGCCATACCAGTAGCAAAGGTGGTGTAGACGCCCCCGTTCTCCTGATTGATCTCCCGTAATAGCAATATCATGAACCAAGTTACTAACGCTTAACCAAGCAGCAACATCCGTATTATCATCAGCTAAAACACGTTCGCGAACTTTGAATCCAAGTGCTTCCTCTAAAAACTCCACATTTTTATTTGTTTCACTTGCAAATAAATTAATGTGGTCGATACGACGGACAGGAACACCGCGGTTCGGACGTTTTTGCGGACGATTTAATAATGGCGTTTTCTGATCATCAGCTGCTTGATAATATTCAACATCCCAGAAAACTTCCATCAAATGACCATCTGGTGAGTTGAACTGATAGGCACGACCATGACCGACATCTCCATCAATCCAACCAATGCCGTAGCCCATTTTTTCAATCTGTGCTACACGGCGCTCAAGTGCTTGAGGAGATGTAGCTCTTAGAGAAAGGTGACCTAAACCAGCCTCATGATTTTCCGTGAGAATTAATGTATTATGGTAATGATCCTCATAGGCACGCATATAAACGGATTTACCTTGACGAGCTATCTCACTCATCCCCAACATTTCTCTAAAAAATTCAACAGACTCCTCTAATTTAGGGCTATAAAGCTCAACATGTGCAAGATGTGCAATATCAAAAATATTTTCTTTTGTCATTTTATTTTCCTCCAATAAGTTTATTTTTTATATTTTTTATTTAATATGATAACTAGTTCACCAGAAGGGATGTCCGTTTAATCCTAGAATCGATTTCCCATACCCTACCATTGCGTCTTCATACAGATGTGATGGATGTGCAGCAACTGCAAGTATGTCACGAACAAATCTTTCTGAATGCTGATCTTTGTAGATTGAATTGCCACCAAGTATTGTTAAAATTCGGGTTGCCGCTTCAGTTGATCCTTTTGCAACATACGCACGCATCGCGAACAGCTGTGCACGATCTTCTTCTTCTAACGTCCGAATACCATTTTCTTGATAATAAGTTAATTGATCCATGTATTGCTTAGCTACAGCTTTTAAGGCCGTTAACTGTATGGTAATTTCTCCAAGTGTACGCTGGGCGCTGCCTCCGTCTTTTTCGCTTGCATTATTGTTATAAATACGAACGCGTCCCTCTGTCTTTTCTTTAAAGTCGCGGACGAGGCGTTCCAAACCACCAATTGCAATTTGTGAAAATCCAGATAAGAAGTATGTGAGATAAGGAACATTGAAAAGTTGGTAGTCCTCTTCGTAGTTTCCATCCGGTGCAGTGGCACCTTCAACTACTCTCTTTACTAGGAAAATTTTATCTGCAGGGACATATAAATCATCTACTTTAACTGCATTACTGCCTGTCCCACGTAATCCGATCGGATCCCAGTTTTTAATGATTTCTGTATCTTTTTTATGGACGATATACAAGCCAAGCTCCGGCTCCTCGCCATCTCTCATTTTATGAACAGCACCTAGGCCAATCCAATCACTCCACAATACGCCACTACAGAAATTCCATTGACCACTGATTCGATAGCCTTCTCCATCAGGGTCATCTGTAACTTTTCCAACTGGTGCAAAAACATCAGCTAGTAAAGCTTTACTTTCGTATAATTCGTCTCGGCTTTCTTTTGGTAAAAATGCTGGCCAAGTATCATGAATAATGGAGAAATAAGTTATCCATGCAGCCGAAACATTATAGTTGGCTACTGTTCGAATGATATCGCCAAAGGTATGAAAGTCTAATTCTTGACCACCATATTCTTTTGGTCTATGAAGATTTTGAAATCCAACTTCTTTTATTTTTTCAATGACGACATCTGGCAATTGTGCATCATTATCTGCTTGTAATGCATGCTTTTCAGCTAACTCTCCAACCTCTTTGGCTTTTTGAAGCAACTCTTCTCTGTTAGCTGTTTTTCGCTGAACCTCTAAAGTACTAATTGACAATTTAATTCCTCCTTTTGTTTGTTGTAAGCGCAATCATTTTCGTAAATGACTCTGTCTATCTAGTTATTATTATATTCGCTGTATATTCTTTAATATAGCTATCAAAAGTACGGAAGTTTATTGTCTATTCGAACTTTATGTACTAATCAATTCTTGTTAATATTCAAATAGACTGTATTGAATGGGTTTTCTGATGAATCCATTTTACATTTTCCTTTATATTGTGATATGTTGGTAAAGTCACAAATGATGCAACCGCTTACTTTCTAAATATTGCAACTAAAAATAGAGTGATATCTAAATTAGTTTTATATAGAAGCGGAAAGAAGCTATATTTATTAATTTTAGTGTAAAACGTTTAAATACTCTTTCGAAAATACTAGTTATTTATGAAACTATGGCTATTTTATTAGTATTAAAACTGAGATTCCATCCTCTTATTGATCCGCCATCTATCAGCATTAAATATTATAAAAAAGTAATTAGCAGTTCACTAAATTCTAGTAAAGCATTTTGAAATAGAAGGTCAAAAATCTGAGGCAGGAGTGAATGACCATGATTCCTTATCCGTTGCACTTGAAGGATGCGTTTGACTTCCCAAGAGAGACTGTTGTAAAAGAATTGTATGAACGCGTGATTTCGATACCTATTGATGCTAGAACTGCATTAAAAAAAGAGCTTGTTTCAGTAATTGGCGAGGAGCGAACAAAAGGACTATTAACACGATATGGCTGGCATTGCGGTGTGAGTGATGCGGGAAAAGCAAAGCTATTTGAGTCAGATAGTGTTTGGGATTTAGTAAAAGCCGGTCCTGATTTTCACAGGTTACATGGTTATCTAGATAAAGTAGAAATTTTAGAAATGCGTACCGATGAGGAACAGCTCGAATTTGCTGAAGTACTATGGATTAATACATTTGAAGCAGAGCAACATTTAAAAACACACGATTTGGGCACCGAACCGGTTTGTCATACATTATGCGGCTATGTTAGTGGATACTTATCAACAGTCTTACAACAACCTATCCTGGTGAAAGAAATAGAATGTCGTGCTATGGGGCACGAACATTGTAAAAGCATTTCTATGCCTATTGATAAGTGGGGAGACGAAATTACGAGTGAGTTAGGGTATTATCAAGGGACTAGTATCATTAAAGAACTGGATGAAATTACAGAGCAGCTAAAAGCCGAACGCGACCATTTAAATAAAGCCAATGATATCCACCAGCGTTTAATTGAGGAATTACTATCAAAACAAGGGATTCAAAAGGTTGTCGACATTTTATATGAAACAACGGGTTTAACAACCTTTATCGAAGATGAAAACCATCAAATTCTTGTTCAAGCAGGTCATCTTGATAAACCGCTTGATTTACGGAAGTTCATATCAAAACAAACTACTTTTAAGCGCTATTCAGATGAACTCTCATTATTACGCACGCCCATTTTCTATGAACAGCAAATAAAAGGCTATTGCTCATTTCTATATACCGGACAAGATGAACCTAACGACCTTGACTATATGATCATAGAAAAAGCAGGATTGACATCATCAATTATCTTACTGAATGAAAATATTAAAATAAATACAGAGCAGAATATTAAACGGAGTTTTTTAAATGATATTTTAGAGCGTCGTTTAACAGAAGATGAAATGTATAAAATCTCTTATTATTTGGGTTTCAACTCCTCTACTACCTACTGGATGCTCACATTCGACCGTAATGTGAAGGAAACCGAAAACGAAATTGTATTTAATGAAGAGTTAATTCGACATATCAACTTGTATTTAAATGAGCGCAATATTAATTCAATCGTTTCACATAAGCTTGATAAAGTTATTGTTCTAATTGAATACCCTTCTTTTGAAGATTTGAATATAGCTCAATCAAAATTCATCAATCAATTATTAAAACATTGCTCGCGGCGATTTTCTAAATATAGATTCTCCGTAGGCGTAAGTACAGTGATTTCAAAGTTCATGGATATCTCAGTGCTATATAATGAAACGTTAGCTGCCCTACGTGCCATAAACGAACAGTCAAATATCTCTTATTTTAAAGAACTCGGTATTGAAAGTGTATTGTTCCAAATACAAGATGAAGTGCTAATTGAGCGCTTTGTAAATCAGCATATTGGCAAACTGCTAGCGATAGATACAGACTTCGATTTAATCAAGACGCTTTACACTTATATAGATAATGGCAGTAGCATTAACAATACAGCAAAGAAAATGTCGATGTCGATTAGTGGTTTACGCTATCGACTCACTAAAATTAGCGAAATCTTAAATCATGATTTGACGGATACACAAGCTTTATTTTCTATTTACTTAGCTATTAATATTTTAAAATCAAAGGGCACAATTTCTATATAAACTAAACGGTCTTGTCACTTATTAACGTGGCAAGGCTTTTTCATTTAGCAATTAGCAAATAACTCCTGAACTAGTGTGAGCATATGTGGAACGTGTCATGAATACTCCCCAACCTGTGGCTTTCTTCCCAGGCAATTTATTAAAGGCTGTCACTTGCAACAGCACTTACTTTTTGAAAATCCACTCACTTTCCGGTCGATCATGCGGCGTTATATTCATAATGAAGTATCCGATGATTAGCACTAAGATAACAAGCGAATACAGCAAAGTATCTAGTGCTTCATTGTGGTCAACAATTATGAGTCTTACCATGGCAGTAATCCCGATGTAAATAAAATACCTCATTGGAAAATGATAATCCTCTTTAAAATATTTTACAATCATCGTGATAAACTCAAAATATAAAAAGAATATAAGTATGTTGGCTAGGAATACCTTATAATCATTCGTTTCTTTATGAAACAACAAATGGCAGAAAATGATTAATTCCTTAATTAATAAAAATGACAAGATTATCGCCAGGAAAACGAGGGAAATATTCAATACGACTTGGAGTGTTTTGGGGATAATTTGAAAAACAAAGTTGAGCACTTTTTTCCACTTAACTATATAAATCATCCTCCGACTTGTTTGAAGTATCATACAAATTAACGTGAATAAATTCAGCGAACAATTTATATAACCCACCCTCTAATACTACCAAAGGATAACGATATAAATTCTAAAGTTTCTGTAAATTTCACTAATTTCGGCACAATGGAAAAATCTTTGTATATCCGTAATGTCCAACAGCGTAGATCACTTCCCTCTCATTGCACTTTCGCAAACAATTAGGGAAGATGCTTTCACCATACATTTTTATATGCGTGAACCCCTACTCCCCTAACACCAAATTGGCACGACCACTTGATGCCCGTATTTTTGATGCTCAATATCAACACACAAAAAATCACCTTCAGCAAGAAAGATGAGGTGATTTTTTGTATTATATATATATTAGCAATTCAATTAGACTTGGTCGATATTAGAAAGTAATAACTCCAAAGACAATTGCTGCAATAATCATGACAAAACATGAACCTAATGCCCACTTAATAATAAACTTTTGGTGGTCTCCAAAATCTACTCCGGCCATACCAACAAGTAAGTAAGCGGAAGCAATTAAAGGGCTCATCGCATGAACTGGTTGACCTAGTATAGACGCACGCGCAATCTCTACTGGATCCACACCATAAGTTGCCGCAGTTTCAGCCAAGATTGGCAATACTCCAAAATAGTAGGGGTCATTTGCCATAAAATAAGTAAACGGAATACTTGTTACAGCTGTAATGACCGCAAAATACGAACCTAAAGATTCTGGAATTACAGCAACTAAGCTGTTGGCCATCGCATCAACCATTTCTGTTCCAGATAAAATCCCTGTAAAAACACCTGAAGCAAAAACTAACCCAACAACTGCAAGTACATTTCCTGCATGATTAGATATTCTTTCTTTCTGATCATCTAAATTCGGATAGTTAACCATAAGCGCAATGACAAAGGCAATCATGAATAACGTAGATAACGGTAATACAGAGGTTACTAAACAAACAATCAGAGTAATTGTTAAAGCAAGATTAAACCATAACAATTTCGGACGCTTAATGTCTTCTACTGTTGTAGTTGCAGCTAGTTGACTTATAGCAAGCATCTCATCCTTTGAGTATTGAATCTCGACAACTCCCAATCTATTGCGCTCTCTTTTCCCAAGAATAAACGCCGTAAATAAAACCCACATAATTCCCGCAATCATAACAGGGATAAGAGGTATAAACACATCTGACACATCAAGCTGTAGTGCAGCTACCGCTCTTGCCGTCGGTCCACCCCAAGGTGTCATATTCATGATACCAAATGAAAGCATCGCAATACATGTTAATATGAGCGGATTCATTCCAATACGCTTATAAAGCGGAAGCATTGCTGATACCGTAATCATATAAGTAGTCGTTCCATCACCATCAAGTGCTACTGCCATCGAAAGGATAGCCGTACCTAAAACAATTTTTAGTGGATCTCCCTTAACAATCGATAAAATTTTTGAAACAAGCGGATCAAATAAGCCCGCATCAATCATCACTCCAAAATAAAGTATAGCGAACATTAACATTACACCAGTCGGTGCAACTTGCTTGATTCCCTCTAACATCATTTCACCGATGCCAGGTCCAAATCCCCCTAGTAATGCGAACAAAATAGGTATCGCAACTAACGCAACCAACGCGGACATTCGCTTTGTAATGATTAAAAATATAAATACGACGATCATTGAAAAACCTAAAAATGCTAACATACTATTCCTCCTATATTGCATTTCCACAAAAGTCGTCTATCAAATATGACAAACAATTTAAGATTTTGGATATTATCTATTAATATAGAATAGTAATATGCCTATGTAAACGTTTACAAAGTATTGTTATTTAAATTCTTAATAGCTATTTTGTTCATTTAGTCCATAATCTGATAATGAATTAGTCCGCATAGAAAAACGCTTGGTTAAATCCAAGCGTTTTTCTACTAATTTATGTTGTGGATAAGGGCCACTAAATAAATTGAAATAAAGAACCCATTGAACCCGCTACGGTGGATATTAATCCTGATAACGCCAATTTGACAAGCGACAAAATGATTTATAATGATTTTACCGATTTCCCGAGAATGTCCTGTCTTCCAAATAGATATCTCAAAAAAATAGGCACGATGAACAATATGAAAAAAACACGAAACAACTGATAAGCGGCGACCATAGATACATCTGCATGAACCGCATGAGCTGTAACACCCATTTCCGGTAAGCCGCCTGGAGCTATACATAAAAATGCAGTTGTCATTGTAATCGGATATATCATATGTAAGCCATAAGCTAAAACGAGAGCAAAACCGACAATTAATAATCCGCAAATAAACGAGAACAGCAGTAGCTTTCTCGAGTTTTTCAACATATTTAATTTTATTCCAAGGCCAAAGTGTATCCCTAAGCAAAGTTGTGCAAGTACGATAAGAATTGGAGGAAGTTGAGGTGTTTCAAAGCCACTTACCATTAAAATAGCCGATGAAAGTAAGGGCCCTATAATCCACGGAGTTGGAAATTTGAAGTTGACTGCACATGCAGTGACGACTAGAACAATCGCAAGAACCGTAATAACCTGAAAAATACTCCCGTATTCGATTTGCGCAACTGTATCGATTGTAGGTTTACCCTTTTGTGTTCCAGCACTTGAGAATGCATGAATCGATAATGTCGGTACAATGAAAATAACGGTTAACATCCTTATCGTTTGCATCAATGTAACTATTGTCGAATCCGCTCCCTTAATCTCTTCGCTCAATACGACCATTTGGGATAAACCACCTGGTGTCGTCCCCATTACAGCACTCTGTATGTTAATGCCGGTTAGCCTTGAAACAAAAAAAGCAATTCCTAGTCCGAAAACCACCATTAACACAGTAATAATCGTCATTGATGGCAATTGATATACAATCTGTCTAGCACTTTCAATCGTAAACGATAAGCCCATACTATAGCCTAATAACATCTGCCCTCCATTTCTAAAACTGACTGGCCAATATAAATCTCGTTTTGAGAGGAGCTTCCACATCAAAACTGCAGTTAATGGTCCTAACATCCATGACAATGGTAAATTTAGTAGCGTGAATAAACCCCCACCTGCTATTCCGCATAATAAAGCTTCTATAAATTGAAGTTGTCTTGGTTTTTTTCTAGTAAGTAACTTTGTGATTGATGTAAAAGTCATGATGTCCTCCATTTACACTACTCATTTACAAATGAACAAAACGAGGCTGATCCCGGTCGTGTCATCACTCTTAATCCTTCGTATGAAACGGGGGAGGTGTTAACACTTAAATCTCCGAGTCAACCTCGTCATTATAGAGTCCCTATTAACTAGCAGCGTCGAAGAAATGATCGTTAAAATAGACAACATTGGAAAGAATTTTTCTACCTTTTATTTTTCGAGTTAATTCTCTTGCCTCTTGCTCATCTTCGAATTCATACATTTTAATACTACCTTCATCCGTATAAACAGTTATAATCCACATATATCCGTTCCCCCATCAGTGTATTAAAAAGTAACGATGTAGACTAGCAGTGAGATTTGATCCACAGTTGTTGTCGTATACTTTTTCCATAATCATAAAGCTATTAAAGCAGGAAGTATATATTACGAAAAATTAATTCATTGAAACCTTTTAAACTATTTTGTTTATAGTGTTCAAGCGCTACTTTTCATCTCCATGAACCTTCATTAATGTTTCATACATTTTCACTTGTTCTTCAAGAAATTTAGAGGTTTCATTACTATTCTTATAAAAACCTTTCCACATATACTTCTTTAGTATTTGTTCCCATTCTTCTGTTCTCACCATTTTTTCAAGCATCGTATCCCAGTATTGAATTTCATCCTTCGTCATATTCGGCGGTCCCATAATACCGCGCCAATGCTGGAAAACCAAATCAATTCCTTCTTCTGACCACGTAGGAATTTCAGGTATCTCTTTTAACCTTTCATCGGAAGAGATAACGAGCAGTTTCACTTGATTTAAATCATAATATTTTTTAGCCTCCGCTAAAGTCATTGTTGCAACATCTATTTGTTTTTTTAATAATGCCTCCACTACTTGAGCACTGTTTTCGTAAACAAAAAAGCCAAGTTCTTCAGGATGCAGCCCAACTTTTTTGCCTGCTAATACAAAAGAGAGCTGATCGTCATTCCCCAGTCTTGGAGAGACACCAATCTTATAAGCATGAGGTGTTTCTTTCAGTTTATACATCAGGCTTTTTGCACTACTTATAGGTGAATCCTTCGAAACAATCACAACTTCCCATTCCGTAGCCAAAGTAGCAATTGGTGTGAAATCTTTATAGGTTATTTGACTTTGACCTAATAAATGATTGGTAATAAGCAGGCTGGAATTGATAGCTAAAACATGATCTTTTTCCTCTTTGGTAAATTTCCAACCTAGCTCTCCACCTGCTCCTATTTTATTAAGCACACGAATATCCCCGTCAAATAAGTTCTCACTCTTTAAAACATCCTGTACCGCCCGCGCTGTTATGTCCCAGCCTCCACCAATAGAGCTTGGGGCAATAATCGTTACTTCATCTATAATTGCTTCCTGATCCTTTTCTCGAGAACATCCGCTGATAAGTATGGTGAAAAATACAAAAGCAACAATTATTTTTTTCCTCATTGTTCATACCTCGTTCATTTAATCTAATACGCATTGGCGTATTTACTTCCCGTTTTTCATCAATTTTGTTCGAGAAACTCTCCAATTGAACCTGCAACAGGCGCCGGGAGACTTTTACTGAATGAAGTTCAGTCTTTTTGTTAATCTACAAAATAATATTTTCGCTGAGGTCTTCCTACAATTCCATATTCATGTTTAGCCGTGCAGTCACCTATCAAAACAAGATACTCTAAGTACCTTCTTGCAGTTGTTCGAGAAACCCCCAACTTTTCACCCATTTCTTCAATGGAAACACCCCTAAGTTCTTCCACCACTTCTTTCACTTTCTTTAAAGTATGACGATCAACACCTGTAGGGAGATCTTTTTGGCTGATAGTTGTCTGAGTAGAGGTTCCAAAGAATCGATCAATCAGTGTTTGATCCACTTCTTCTCGATTACCAAGTAATTCTTTCTTCTTTTTATAGTTTTCAATCGTTTCAACAAATTTCTCCATTGTTACTGGCTTTAATAAATAGTTACACACACCATATTTGATAGCCCTATCAAGCATCGCTCTTTCAGTTGCGGCAGTCACCATGATAATATCGATTGCCGGATAACACTCTCTAATTTTCGGTAATAAATCTGTACCAAGTTCGTCAGGCATATAGACATCTAGTAGAAGTAAATCCACTTCATTTTCACCTAGAATTTCCATTGTTTCTTTTGCATTTAGCGCCTTCCCAACCAATGTTACACCCGTTACCTTTTGTAAAAACTGTTCTTGTACTTGTGCAATTCTAAAATCGTCCTCCGCTATTACAACCTTTATCATTTTGTTCTACTCCTTACTCTATTCCGAAACCTTTTTTGGAAGATAAACTGTGAAAATAGACCTTTCATTTCGTTCAATACTCACTTCAATTGTTCCACCTAACGAATCTACAATGCGTTTCACATTGAATAGGCCATACCCTCTGTCTTCACCCTTAGAGGAGTATCCTGAAGAAAACAATGTATCTAACAAATCCTCCGGAATCCCTATTCCGTTATCTGTTACCTCCATAATAATATCGTTTCCAAGTCCAGTAATTGAAAAAGTCACTTTTTTCTCTTTCAGATGTGCGACTGCATCAAATGCATTATCGATAAGATTTCCGATAATAATAACGACATCTGTTACCCCTATGTGACTTGGCAAGGAATCCACATAACTATCAGCATCAATTTCAAGGATAATCTTCTTCTCTGATGCCTTTCCAAGTTTGCCTAAAAGAATAGCTTGGACATTTGCATCATGAATTTGGTTAAATAATATCCGATTTCGATGCTGATGAATGGTAGATTCTTTTTGGATAAATTCAAATGCATCCTGATATCGTTCTAATTGTAATAATCCTGATAACAAATATAATTTATTGGCATACTCATGCGTTTGCGAACGAAGTCCCTCTGAATAATCACGAACCTCTGATATAGTATTCATAAGCTTTTTTAATTCTGTTTTATCCCGGAAACTAGTAACAACACTTACAACATATTCATTTTCAATGATAGGGATTAAATTGAAGATGAAAACTTTTTCGTTAATCAAGACCTCAACATTATGAATCGCTTTTCCTGTCTGTAAAACTTCATTTATTCTAATATTTTGGAGGACATGATGGATATGCTGACCTATAATATCTTCTTCCTGAAGATTCAACATGGACTTTGCGGAATGATTAATTAAAGTTACTAATCCATTTTCATCAATAGCCATAATGCCTTCCTTGACGGATAAAAGAATTGCACTCCTTTCCCTGAACAATGAAGAAATTTCATGCGGTTCCAGTCCCAAAGTATCTTTTCTAATGCTTCTTGTTAGAAAAATGCCGCCAATGATTCCTAAAAGTAAAACAATCAATGATGCAATGATAATGGTTTTAATTCGATTATATATACTTTGATAAATATCCCTTTCCAAAAACTCGACAGATACTGTTCCAATCACCCGAGTATATGCCCCGTAATCCGCAATAATAGGAGCCTTCCCAACTAAAACCGAACCTTGCTCTCGTTCCACCTCAAAAGTGTTAGAACCTCCAAAAATTAACGCATGATAATTTGTATGGTCTAAACTCTCCTGACCAACTAGGCTTGGATTTACGTGCGAATATATGATTCCCTCACGATTTTCAATGATAATATTTGCCGCATGCACCTGATCTTTTACTTGCTCAGCAACTGGTCGAAAATGGGCTTCTACTTCCTCTTTTTCAATAGCATCCCTTAGCTCCGGCATGAGAGAAATCGTCTTAGCCGATTGCAAAGCTAATTGTTTTACTTGATTCCTTGTATCAACGGATTGCAAGTAAGCAAATATGCTTGCGAGAAGAATGATGAGTAAAAGGATTAACGTACTAATTAGCCCTAATATTTTTGTTTGTAGCGAGATTTTTTTCAGTTTTTTCATTGTCTTAACTCTTTTCTTAAATTACTGTCATTTTAATCATAGCATTTTCTCATACTAATTTATAGCGTACACCGTCCTCTCATAATGAGGTGCCTATGTGATCAACAGACAATACAATCATTCACGATTATCCCTTACACTAGCATTTCACATTAACACTGGGAACAGTAAAAAGACAAAACATCTCAATGATATTCTGCCTTCATTTGTAACCCTATGATTTTTATACTACAGATTTACGGAATTCTTTTTGAGAGAAATCCATACTCTTTTTAAATTTATTATTGAAATAGTCTAGGTCAGAATAGCCAACTCTTCCGGCAATCTCTGGAATTCATATCGTATCCCTCATGTAAGCTAAAAAATACGCTTCACGTCGAGGTGAGTCCATCCATTCTTGTGTATAATTTGTGTAAAATGATTTCATAGTGTTAAGAGCCGCACAAAGCGACTCCACACTTTTTCAATTCACAAATCAAACGCGCAAGTTTTCAACGATTGTAGCAATTCCCATTCCGCCTGCGATACAAAGAGTGACAACTCCATATTTCTTGCCCGTTCTTTCAAGCTCATGTACTAATTTAGTCAGTAAAATCGCACCCGTCGCGCCAATTGGATGACCCATTGCAATGGCTCCGCCGTTTGGATTCACTTTGCTGTAATCCAGTCCCAACTCATTCACACATGCAATAGCTTGGGCAGCAAAGGCTTCGTTCAATTCCACTACATCCAAATCTGCCATCGACAAGTTGGTTTGCTTCAATGCTTTCAACGTTGCATTAACAGGTCCCATGCCCATCAGTTCAGGTGCACATCCAGCAGATGCTTGCGCGATGATTCGTGCTTTCGGTTGGTATCCCCGCTTCAACGCTTCGTCTTCGGACATGACTAACAACGCAGCTGCGCCATCATTACGTCCACTCGCGTTTCCTGCAGTAACTGTTCCGCCTTCTTTGAATACCGGTTTAAGAAGGGCTAGCTTTTCCAAAGTTGTTTCTCTTGGATGCTCGTCGACTTTAAACTCGATGATGCCTTTGCGGGTTTTCACCGGATAAGGGGTAATTTCCTTTTCAAAATGGCCTTTTTCGATTGCATTTTTTGTTTTTTCTTGACTGCTTAACGCAAATTCATCTTGTGCTTCTCTAGAAATGTTATATTTCTCTGCGATGTTTTCTGCTGTAATCCCCATATTTAAATCGCCATAGATTTCTTTTGGCTGAGATCCTGGTTGACTTGCGGTATTCGGGTCTTTTAACGAAACATCTCCTGATTTCGTTCCAAATCGCACACTATTTACATAGTACGGAGCAGTACTCATCGATTCCGCTCCACCGGCAATAATCATGTCACTTAACCCTGTTTGAATTTGTTGCGCAGCAGAGTTGACGGCTTGTACACCAGAACCGCATTGTCGGTGAAGTGTATAGCCTGGTACTTCAACAGGTATGCCAGCACGTAACATCGCGACTCTTGCTAAGTTCGATGCATCCGAACTTTGTTTTGCTTGCCCTAAAATGACTTCTCCAACAGCGCTTTTATCTAACTCTGTTCGACGAATTAGCTCTTCAATCGCATGGGAAGCGAGGAAGTCCACTGTTTCATTGCCGATACTACCTCCAAGTTTACCGATAGCTGTACGCACTGCATCCACGATTACTACATTTTTCATGTCATCATCTCCCGAATTTACTTAAAGGCTTCTCGCATAATGTTTCACTTTTTCTTTATCGATTTCCATACCAAATCCTGGGCCTGTAGGAATAATGACTTCAAAGTTTTCATATTGAATGTCATTCACTGTAATATTGTCTTTGAACAATAAAGGACCAAATATCTCCGTACCGAATTTCATTTCTGGAATAGTAGCGTATAATTGGGCGCAAATTGCTGTACCAAGGCTCGACTCAATCATCGTTCCACCATACAAGCCAATTCCCGCTGCTTCCGCAATTCCCGCAACTTTCTTCGTTTGCGTTAATCCACCTGCTTTACAAGGTTTCAATGCAATACAATTACCTGCGCGGTGCTTCGATATTTGGAACACATCTTGAATGCTATTTGCTGCTTCATCTGCCATAATGGGTACTTTAAATTTAGCAGTCAATCTCGACATACCTTCATAATTCCACGTTGGTAGTGGCTGTTCTACCATTGAAACACCGCCATCTTCTAAAGCTGCGATGCAATAATTCGCCGTATCTTCGTCCCATGCCTGATTGACATCGACAGTGATACGTGCTTCGTCTCCAATGGCTTGTTTAATTTGACGAACATGCTCCACATTTTTAAAAGGATCGCCTTTTCCAATTTTCAATTTGAAAATATTATGGCGTTTTTGATGTAAAAATTCCTTCGCTTCTTCAATATCTTGTTCTGTATTCCCACTAGCAAGTGTCCAAGCGATGGGCAATGAGGTATGAATTTGACCCCCGAATAATTCAAATGCGGGAATTCCTTTACTTCTTGCTGCCAAATCAATAATCGCTGCTTCTACAACTGTTTTAGCGAAATTATTGCCTCGCACTTGTTGCGATACTTCATGCATAATTTTGTCGAAGTGAATGGGATTCTTCCCAATCACTAATGGCGCAATATACGTGTCAATATTAGCTTTAATCGCTTCTGGCGTCGACTCCCCGTAAGAAGCCCCTCCGATTGTTGCCACTTCGGACCAGCCTTCACGTCCTTCTTCATCAGTAGCACAGCCGACGACTATCGTTTGTGAAACAATCGTATGCATGGCCAATTGATGTGGTCGTATTGTCGGTAAATCTAGAATGTAAACAGCAAAAGAACGTATTTTCATTGTGAACCAACTTTCTATATTTTACTCGATGAAATCGGCTTCTGTATTCTCTTTTAGATCTTCAATTGTCACACCCGGCATGAGTTCTACCAGCTTTAATTGTTTATTGATGACTTCAAACACGGCTAGTTCAGTGAAAATCATATCAACACTTCTTGTCGAAGTAATCGGATAAGTACATTCTTTTACCAGTTTGCTACTACCATCTTTAGAAGTATGGCTCATCGTCACAAATACCTTTTTCGCCCCAACCAATAAATCCATTGCGCCACCGACACCCATAATATTCTTACCAGGGACAGCCCAGTTCGCAATAATCCCGGTTTGGTCGACTTGAAGTGCACCTAAAATCGCGACATCCACATGGCCACCACGAATCATGGCAAACGAATCCGAACTGTTAAAATAGGAAGCGCCTATCGCTTCTCCGACGGGTAACTTCCCAGCATTCACGAGATTCGGATCCACATCTTCCTCTGCAACATCCGTTACACCAAGCAAGCCGTTTTCTGTATGCAAATAAATATCTTCTGCTTCCATGTACTCTGCTACTAGCGTAGGGATTCCGATGCCTAAGTTGACAACACATGGCCCTTCTAGCTCCTGTGCTACTCGCTTTGCGATAAAATGTTGCATATCCGCTTTACTCATTTGTGTAGTCATTTACTAACCACTCCATCCTTCGTTAACACTTGTTGTGCTTTGATGATTACGTCGACGTAAAGAAAAGGCGTCACGATTTCTTCTGGGTTTAACTCGCCAAGTTCTACAATTTCATCTACTTCTACAATTACTTTTTTTGCAGCTGTTGCCATAAGTGGGTTAAAATTACGTGCTGTTTTATAATAAACTAGGTTCCCTAAAGTATCCGCTTTATGTGCGCGAATAAGTGCTACGTCCGCGCGGATAGCCTTTTCAAGAATATACTGCACGCCATCAATTTCGCGTTCTTCTTTTCCTTTTGCAAGATCAGTTCCAACGCCAGTCGTCGTATAATAACCACCAAGACCAGCTCCACCAGCACGTAAAGACTCTGCTAATGTACCTTGGGGGAGTAATTCCAGTTCAATCTCCCCTTTTTGGTATTTGTCACCCACATCTCGGTTACTTGTAAAATAAGAGCCGATTCCTTTTTTAATCTTGTCTTGATTCAATAAAATACCAAGCCCTTTGCCTGACTCACCAAGGTTATTACTCACAATCGTAAGATCTTTAACATCTTTTTCAGTCAAGCCATCTATTAATGAAAGAGGTGCTCCTATTAATCCGAAACCACCTACTAAAACGGTATCTCCACTTTCCACAACGGAAAGCGCATCCTGAATATTATCCATAATTTTCGACATCTATTCCACCCCTTATTGCTTCGCTAGTTTTAATGAATCACTAATTTCAAACCACGACGGAATACCAGCCGTTAAAATACAAATGTAGCCGACATCCGCCAAGTCTGCTTCAGAGGCGCCAACTTCTCGTGCTTTATCCATCCACACGACTGCCTCTTCGCCTCTCAACTGTGTAATATAATTACCAACCATATTCAAATGCTTCATACGTGTCGAAACATGTCCGTCACCAAGAAGTTTTTGTTCTATTTCCTTCGGGTCGTTTCTTTGAATAACGTTAAGAGAATCGAGTAAGAAACTAGTGTCTTCATCACCTAACCAAGTAACCATCGTTTGGAAAATTTCTTCAATCGTTTCAGGATCTTTTGCTGGTTGCTCAACTGTAAGTCCTTTTAAGTCGAGGGCATAAGAAAGGGCCTCGAGTGACACTTTTAAAGCATCACTACCTCCATATAGGTAAGAAACTAAAAAGTATTCAACCAACTCAGGGATTGTTGAACCAAAATCGATGGCCCCTTTCGTATGGTAACCCATAGAACGTGGATACAATCTCGCAGCATTCATACTAGCTAATAATACATCTTTCTCCTTACGTGATAGCGCACCATCCTGCATGATTTCACCGCGTAAACCTGTGTAATGATCAAGTACTACCGGGCTATAATCATGCATTTTCTGAACCCATCCGGGCACTTCGTCGTATACTTGTTGAAAATAAGCCAATCCTTTACTCATCGATATACCTCCAGTTATTTCTCTAGTTTGTTGAGGAAGCCCTCTATAGGACCATTGATGTCTTCACGATTTTCAAATACCATCGTGTAATGATTACAATCGGATATAACCGTTTCAATATTTTTCGTGTATTGCTGAGTTTGTTCATAGTCTGTTAAATAAAACAGGGGCGGCATGGAACCGATATTACCTTCTGCATAAACGAGTAATACTGGACATTCAATCTGTGAACAAATCTCTTTTGGATCGAACGTATAAAAGCTATCAAAGTCAGCAACAATACGGGCTTCTTCTGATTTGTTCTCCCAGTGGTCGTCGACAGGTCCTACTTCGTATTCAACGGTACTTTGTAACACATCATTCCAAACAACGCCTAAGTTTGTGTAGATTTTTTGAATTTCCTCTACGTAATGTTCTTTCGACGTATACTCTCTACTTAGTCTGCCTAAAGAAGGTTGAACAATACCTCTTTGATGTTCAGATGCTTTCGCAGCTCCATCTAGTAAAACCACTGCTCTTGTAGATTTTAATTTACTTGCGACAATCGCTGCTATAAAAGCGCCCATGGAATAACCCATTAAAATCGGATTGTCGATTTTTAGCTCTTTGATCAAACCTAAAATATCTTCGGCATGCTTAAAGATTGATGGTTCTGTATCCATTTCATCACTATTTCCACGGCCCCGTAAATCCACTGCTATAAATCGATACGCGCCTTTAAACTTTTCTGCATAATAATGCATGTTTTTGTGCGTACCCGTTAACCCATGAATGGCAATAATCGTTCCTTTTTCTCCAGGGTAATCAGCTAATTGAATTTCTTTTCCATTAATGTTCACAGTGTAAAACTCCATCATCTAAACCTCTCCTTTTGTACGTAATGCGTACAAAGTTATGCATTGCGTACATATATGTTATTAATCATACCAGATTTATCGTAAAAGTCTAATAAAATAGCTGTCAAGATTTCCTTGACAGCTATAGAATTAGTAACTTATTCAGTTCGCATTACAAAGTTTAAAGCAGCTTCTTTGTGGTCGCCTTTATCAATCAGTTTTGTTGTAAGTGTTGAACGGACACCGCCGGCAACATCTGTTTCCAACCATTCGTCCCCTTCAAAGAACACTTGCGTGATCAATGTTTCAAATCCTTCGTGTTCGAATTTGATATGGATATGTGCCGGACGGTATGCATGGTAACCTGCAGCGAATGTAAATTCACCAGTTGGGCCATTCGTCGGAATTTGGTAAGGGATTGGAACAATTGCCTTGACCTCGAAGTCCCCATTGTCATCCGTGTAAAATTGCCCTCTCAAGTTAAAGTCTGGCGCAGTTGAATCATAGTTTGAATATAATCCATCTGCATCATCTTGCCACCACTCTACCTTTGTTCTTCCAATAGGTCCATTAACAGAACTGACATTTCCAGTAAATGTTAGTTTATCTCCCGGCTCATCATCTCTTTGTGGAATAACAACACTTGAACCTTCAAGCATTGGTGAGTCTTCTTCATAGTAAGGTCCTAATAGGGAAGGCTCAGTTCCTGGTGAATTCTTGTATTTAGCCTCTAACACATGCGTCTCTACGAAAACGTCTAGAAATAGTGGGATTTCTCCGCTTTTACCGAGGCGATCTGCCCATTTTACGAAATTCGTATATTCCTCATGATTAAATTGCTGCTCATCTAAAAAGTTTTTTAAATGTTTAACGAAACCTTCATATGCGCCTAATACTCGTGGATTTTTTTTAGATACTTCTGTCATTTTTATTTCCTCCTCAGGTTTTGTTAGTCTTTCTCATTACACCGATTATAATACGACTGATTTAAAATGGATATGTAAACGCCTTCATCTTGAGACAAAAAAACAATATCGCATTTTAGGACTTGCAGAACAGCCACTAAAGTTGTACGCTAGACGTACAGTGTTTCTTCATTCGTACAACTACATCATAACATAGGGGGTATTATGTTTGTCAACAGAAGAATTAGAGGTGTTCAAACAATCTGGTAACTACATTCAATCACTCGATAGAGGATTGCAGGTAATACAGGCTTTTTCACAGAACAACCAATCACTTACAATTAGTGACGTTTCAAAAATAACGGGACTCAGTAGACCTACAGCACGTAGAATTCTGCTTACTCTTGAGCATCTGGGTTTCGCGGAATCTAATAATAATGTGTTTTCCCTAACAGCGCGCACACTTTCGCTAGGTTATGCATATCTCTCCTCCAATAACATTTGGAGTATTGCGCATCCATTTATGAGAGACTTTGTAAATCTAACTGGCGAATCTTGCTCTGTTTCTATATTAGATGGAACCCATATTATTTACGTTGCCCGTGTGTCAACGAAAAGAATTATGTCTATAAACTTGGATGTTGGGTCTCGGTTACCGGCATATGCGACATCCATGGGTCACGTCCTTCTTGCGAACTTACCAAAAGATGAGTTGAATGAATATCTAGAGGAAATCGAATTGGATAAGTATACAAACAAAACGATAATTAATAAACAACAATTATTGGAGATATTAGAAGATGTTTATAAAAATGGTTGGGGTGGGGTCGACCAACAATTGGAAGAAGGGCTACGCTCGATTGCTGTTCCAATTAGAAACGCAAATGGCAAAGTAATCGCAGCCATTAATTGTTCGGCACATGCAGGAAGAGTTACACAAGAAGTACAGTTAGAAAAATTTTTACCATTACTGCAAATAAGTGCTGAAAAAATCAGCGTTGCCATCAACGCAACAAATGGTTCGTCCAACTTATAATTCGGCTCATATTTGTACAAAAACGCACGGCATCATTAGAGTATTTCCGACTAAAAGTCATTATTTTAAAATCAATAACACGCTATGTAACCAGACACCCGGTTACATAGCGTGTTTTATATTTTATTTAACCAATCCACTTTACATTTAAAAAGAATTCTTCACAACAACATCCATATATACTGTGCTTCCTCCATCGATCCCGGGAGTATAGAATCTCGTGTTGGGAACGGCAGCTTCGGTACATCCTCATCCATAAGGTGGATAACAAATGGATTCGCATTGACTCCTTCAAGTAGCGTCTCAGATTCAATTACTTTTTCAGCTGAATCCCTTTCAACCATCCATTTCAGGAACAAATTAGGTGCATCATTCCCGGTTACCTCTTAGAAGCTTGAAGATTGGAAATGGCTAAGTAGCAGAAGTGTTTCCATGATCATTCATACTCTCAGACAGCTCCGCAAAGACATCGGAAAGTGCTTCCGCATGCTTTTTCATTGAACCGACGGAAACATCGAACATTTTTGCAATATCTGCCTGCGTATAAAATGTATCTCCAAGCGCTCCATGGTCATAAGCAGTTTTAAAAACCGCCGCCGCAATAATTTCAGGCTTCCTAAAAACCACCTTCTCTTTTAACAGGTATGTAATGGCAATTAGTTTGATAAATTCATGGAATTCATTCGGTACATTGTGACGTTTTAATTCGCTCACAAGAATGACCATTACTTCCTGCTGTTCTGGAAACATTTCGTTCTCCACAATATCATCCATGTTAGAAACTTCCCGGTCTATAATTGCTTTGTAAATATCGAGCATATGCATTTTAAAGAATTCGTAACTGTTATCGGCTTCGCTCGTTTCCGCCATCGATCCAATACTTTGCGCAAAACTTCCATTCCTATCATAAATAAACGTCATTCCGTCTAAGATTAGGATCCCATTTTCATGCATTCTATTATCTGGTAGCACAACTCCGAATACAAGTAGATCCTTTTCAACTTTCATATCATTCGTAAGTGCAATGCGATAAGTCTGCTGCCCAAGTACTTCATCCACAAGGTAATGGTCCTCTTGGGTGTCTATCACTTTTCCAAAAAGCACAAATGGTTTTTCCCATGACTCAATCAGCAAACGTGTCACAGAACGAATCGGACTGTTTAGCACTTTAACCAAGTACCTATTCCACAAATCACGCCGGATCACGAACAGAAAATATTCAATAACCGATTGCTTGATTTTTCTAGGTTCCATCCTACCTCCAAGTTTGCTCATCCACTTTCTTTCATACCGTTCTAACTCCACATTATTCGCTCGGTCGTCCAGTTCGGTCGAAAAGAAAGTGATTAATATCCGATCAAGCTCTTCTTCGATAAGATCCCCACTGGAAAGTTCATTTTTCAACGCACAACATTTTTTATATTTTTTCCCACTACCGCATAGGCAGGGATCGTTACGACCAACCATTTGGCACACACCCTTTTTATTCTATTGTATCAAAAATAAAAATTGAAATGTGAGAAAATATTATCTATTTGGTACTTTCTGCATTAAGTTAGCATTCTTGTTTGTTTTGTTTGTTTTAAAAACTTACAAATGATTGCTGAACCCTAATAATTTTTCTGCATTTCTTCCAAAGGGTATCTATCATTGTCTAGTTAAATATCCTATTTAAGTGAATTCCGTCGATTGTGAATTTCTTATCCAACTTCTCATTTCCGTCCATTCCGTTGAAATCTAAATTGATATTTTCAATTCTCAAAAAACATCCCCGCTTTATTGTGTTTAGTTCTTTTCTAAACTGTTAGTACACATGAGGTGTTTTTTTACGTTTGTCTATATGTTTTAGTAGTAGGTTTTAATCAAGAAATACTCGTATTTACTACAGGTAACTTCACCATTTTTTCTATATCCATATCTCAATTACATTCCAGTTTTTAATATACCCCCCAGCCGAGTCTAATAATTTAGCTGGGGGTTCTCATGATATATTTAAATTGTATTGCTTGATATGCTGTCTTACACATAATAATATTATTGTTTAATATTCACAAATACACTTTTCACTTCTGTATAGTTCGCCAAGCCGTACTCTTCTCCCATTTCTCGACCAATACCGGATTGTTAGTAGCCACCGAACGGCATCGTTCCGATCTCGATACCGAAGTCGTTGATCTAGACTATTCCTGCTTATACCTTTTTCGCGACGTAATGTCCCGTTTTTATATTTTCTGTCCAGATACTTGTAGCAAGTCCATTACAAAGAGGCAATAAACAATAATACAACTAGATTTTTTTGATACAATTCTGGAAATTAGGGTGAGAATTAGTTAAAAATGCGCTTCTCCCATGACGAGGAAAGTGCGCTTTGCGGTGACTATTTGGTTAAATTGTACTGGTGACTTTTCCTCCGCTAATCCATCGTAGCTTCCTTCGTCCATCGTCACTCAGCCATGCCTAAAATCCCCCTATCAATTCACGATAGGGGGATTGATGATATATCCATATTAGAGTACTAACAAATAAGGTGATTCAATGTAGCTGACCAGGATTTCCAAGAACTTTGCGGCTGTTGCACCATCTACAATTTGATGGTCAAATGTTAAGCTAAGTGGAATTTTCCTGACCAATTTCACTTTCTCCTCGTCCGTTAAGACCAATTCATCCTGGAAGGATCCAATACCTAATATACCAGTTTCAGGTGCATTTAAAATTGGCGTAAAGTATTCGATTCCGCTGGCTCCTAGATTAGTGATGGTGAATGTCGAGCCGGAAAGCAAATCCCCGCCAACTTCTCCATTTCTAGCTTTCCCTGTTACTTCTTTAATTTCTTTTGCTAGACTACCAATTGTTTTTTGATGCGCATCCTTAATAACGGGAACCAACAAACCGTCTTCCAATGACGTTGCGATTCCTAGATGGACCTCATCAAACTCCGTCAATTGACCATCATGATAGATGGAATTCATTTTCTTCAACTCTTGTAGAGCCAGGACAGTTGCCTTAGCAATCAATACTGTCACTGTAAGTTTAATATCTAAATCATTCGTCTCTATTTCTTTCCTTACAACTCTCTGGAAATCGATTAAGTTATCTGCATTAGCTTTTCGATGTAGCGTTAATTGGGCTGTTTGCGCCAAACTCCCCCGCATATTGCGTGCAATCGCTTTTCGCATCGGGGAAAGCCCTTCGCCGACTCTTGTCAAATCAGCTGGTACAGCTTGGGTTGTACTTTCTGATGGAGTACCTGATTTGTAATTCAGCCCCTTTGCCACGGCACGTTGTATATCCAATTTTGTAATTCGGCCGTTACCGCCTGTCCCCGTAATTGAACCAATGTCGACATTCTCACCCTGAGCTATTTTTTTAGCTAATGGAGTAATAAAAATCCGTTCACTTGTCGTAGTCTTTCTTTCTGTGCTGTCCACTACCGCTGTACTAGCAATCTTAGCCGGCTTTTCAGAAACAATAGTCTTAATGGCAACAGGTTGATTAGCTTCCTGATCACCCGTGAAAGCAGTCTCCCCTTCCACTCCAATCACACCGATGGCAGCGCCTACGCTTAGTTCATCTTCAACTTCACCATGCTTGGTCAACAATACGCCATCTATTGGTGCTTCAATATCTTGGTTTAGCTTTTCTGAACTGATCGTTACAATAGCTTCGCCTTTTTCAACGGGATCCCCAACCTCTTTATACCATTCCATAATTGTGCCCTCTGTCATCGTCATCCCTAATTTAGGCATTACAATCGTTTCACTCATTGTCTCATTCACCCCCTAAATTGTTGGAACCTTTTTCAAGTCCTCGATTAATTCTGCCGCTACTTTCAACACTTTTTTCGCATCTGGAATATAGGCTTTTTCCAAGTTAGCCGCAAATGGAACCGGTGTATTTGGAGCACATACAGTTTTAATCGGCCCATCCAGATAATCAAATGCTTTATCCGCAACGACTGCAGCTATATCCGTAGCAGTATTGTTATGAGGATTCGATTCATCAATGATGATGAGCCTTCCGGTTTTTTCCACGGATTTCAGAACGGTTTCTTGATCCCATGGTGATATCGTTCTTAGATCAATCACCTCAACTGAAATGTCATCTTTCTCCAATGTTTCGGCAACTTCATGAGCCACATGAACCATTTTTCCAATTGCAACGATTGTCAGTTCTGACCCTTCTCTCGTCACATTGGCTTTACCGATTTCAACGGTGTAATACCCTTCTGGCACATCGCCTTTCATACCATAAAGCATCTTATCTTCCGAGAAGACGACGACATTATCTTCTTCAATCGCCGCCAACATCAAACCTTTTGCATCGTACGGATTGGACGGGACAACTACTTTCACGCCTGGAATGGACCCGAACATTCCATATAACGTTTGGGAATGTTGTGCAGCCGCACCCGCTCCAGCGCCATGCACCGTCCGGACGGTAAGAGGGATTTTCGCTTTCCCGCCAAACATATAGCGCATCTTCGCGCCTTGGTTTAAAATCGGATCCAAAGCAAATCCGATAAAGTCGTTAAACATCAATTCAGAAATAGGACGCAGACCTGTTGCAGCTGCACCAACCGCGGCACTGAAATATCCATGCTCTGCGATAGGTGTATCAATCACACGTTCCCGTCCAAATTCAGTCACCAAGCCTTTAGATAATCCGAAAACACCACCAAACGCATCATCATGGCGACCATCATCTTGAACTAAGTGATCTACTTCAGCACCGCCGGCAACGTCCGTCCCGATTAAAATAACTGTTTCGTCTTTTCGCATCGCTTGAGCCATTGCTTCGTTAATTGCAGTCATAAACGTAACTTTTCTTTTAGCCATTGAAATTCCTCCTTTTCTTATGCAAATATGTCCGTATACAGTGTGGATTCATCCGGTAATGGGCTTGCTTCCGCAAAAGCAGCCGCCTCTTGTATGGTTTGTTCAGCCCCCGCTTCAATCTCATCCGCTTGTTCTGCAGTCATCCAGCCATTGGCAATCGCTTTTTCACGGAACTCCGGAATCGGATCACGCTCCCGATTTGGATCCTCATCTGTTTTGTATTTTTGTTCATCTCCTTCAAAATGGCCATATTGACGGTACGTATCACATTCAATCAACGTAGGGCCTTGACCTGACTTAGCTCTTTCTATGGCATCTTTTGTCGCGTTATATACCGCTTCAATATCCATGCCATCCACACGTATACCTGGCATATTATAGGCGGGAGCTCTTTCGGCAACCGTTTCAGAAGCGCTCGCATATCTGAATGGTGTCCCTTCACCAAATTGATTGTTTTCACAAACAAAAATTACAGGTAATTTTAAAATGGAAGCAAGATTCAATCCCTCATGGAATGTGCCCTCGTTTGACGCACCATCTCCAAAGAAACAAACCGCTACATTGTCCCGTCCCAACGTCTTAATGGTAAGTGCCGCACCGGCAGCGATACCGAAACCACCGCCAACAATCCCGTTGGCCCCAAGCATCCCTTTACCAACATCGGCAACGTGCATGGAACCGCCTTTTCCGCCGCCCAGTCCATCCTTTTTGCCCATAATTTCAGCCATCATCCCTTTGATATCGCAACCTTTTGCAATGGCATGTCCATGACCGCGGTGCGTACTTGTGATATAATCTTCATCATCCAATAAAGCCATAACCCCGGTTGCAACAGCCTCTTCACCTGCGTACAGATGGACAAATCCCGGTATTAACCCTTTACCGAAAGTGCGGTGTACTTCATCTTCAAAAAAACGAATCTCATTCATTTTTTGATAAGCCCAAAGTGCTTCTTTCTGATTCATAATCAATTCCTCCTCTTTATGATGTCTACATGTGAATGGCTTGTTGGAATAACGCATTTGCGCTTTCCCCGATGGCTTCGGCCACAGACGGATGCGCTTGTACTAAACTAGCCAACTCATTCATCGTTCCTTCCGAGTGTTTGACAGCCAATAGTTCGCCAATCAATTCGGTTGCACCGGTTCCGACGATAACAGCCCCTAACATCTCCTGGTATTTCGTATCGGAGATAATTTTCACAAAACCTTCCGTTTCGCCCATGGCAATGGCTTTACCGTTTCCGGCTAGGAGAGATTTAGTTACTTTCACGTCATAGCCTGCGTCCTTCGCCTGTTCTTCGTTTAATCCAAAAGATGCGATTTCCGGATGTGTATATACGCATCTGGGAATTTCCGTCTGATCCAGTGGTTTAGGCGTCATTCCACTCATTGCTTGTACTGCAATGAGTCCTTCCGCGCTCGCTGCGTGGGCCAATTGATAGCCTCCAATCAAGTCGCCTATCGCATACACGTGTTTTTGACTCGTTTCATAAAACTCATTGACTGCAACGAACTGATCAGCCTCATCCATTTGAAGGTCCAGCTCCTGAGCCGCCTCCGCATTCGGTTTTCTTCCGGTTGCAACCAACAGCTTGTTATATGCTATTTCTCGATTCGCTATGACTATCTTGCCTTTCTTCACTTCTTGTATTTCGGCGTTTGTGATGGTCTCAATGTTTTTCTTTCTCAACTGATCTTTAATGATTTTTCGTGCATCAAGATCTTCGGTTAACAGGATGTCAGTGGCAACTTCGATAATTGTCACCTTTGTTCCTAACGGAGCCATCGCAAAAGCCAGTTCTACCGAAATGACACCGCCCCCAATAATGACTAGAGATTCCGGTAGTTCTTTCAAGTCAAAGAATGAATCCGTCGTCATGTAGTCGACCTGATCCAACCCTTGTATGGGCGGGACGAAAGGCGTGCTCCCTGTTGCCAATAAAATATCTTGCCCCTTAATTTTTTCATCACCGATTGAAACGACCAATTCTTTAGTTATTGAAGCTGTTCCCTGAAACAACGTGATATCTTTTTTCTTCAGTAAATAATCCACACCAGTAGCCAACGTTTTGACCACTTGATCCTTCCGCTGCATAAGTTTCGGAAAATCAATGGATAGTTCTCCGGTATTAATTCCCCACTCATTTGCCCGCTTAATTTCCTCAACCATCTCACTATGTTTCAGTAGCGTTTTAGATGGAATGCAACCGACATTCAGACAGGCTCCGCCAATCTTTTCTTTCTCGACGATTGCGACTGTTTTTCCTTGTTGAGCGGCACGAATAGCGGACACATAGCCGCCAGGTCCTGCACCGATTACGATAACATCAAAGTTCTTCATATGTTTTCATCACCTTGCTTCCTTCTTGTCACACTATTTTAATTCTTTGTTCCAAATCCATTGGCTTACCAACATCCGTCTGAATAAATCCCCTCTCACTTCCTTTGCTAAGGCAATAATGATCTTCCCTATCCCTATTGCTGGAAGCTGTACTTTGATACATGAATAGATAATGCAAGATGCATGCCAAACTTTTTAATTAGTCAGAATGTTGATTTGACAGCAAGATAGATTTATTTGTTTTGTTTCATGCAAGATTTCACTGTTCCAATGAGACAATAAGTGTCTCATTGTCTCACCGCATAACAAAAGCCCCAACTTGAAATCCTCTCTGGTGAGAAGGTTTCTGTTTGGGGCTTTCGTGAAATAAAATCGCTTTACTATTTATCCATCCATTGTCCATCGGTCAGCTGATACTGTTTGATTTTTCGGTACATGGTAGCACGGGAAACACCAAGTGTTTTTGCCGCGCTAGTGACGTTTCCATTTTCTGCTTTCATCGCTTCGATCAACTGCTCTTTTTCTGTCTCTATTGGATAGACAGTTTTTTCTAGTAGTTCTGGAGGTAAATCGTTGGGATATAAACAATCTCCTTCCATATTAAAAAGTGCTTGTTGGATGACATTTTTTAATTCTCTTATGTTTCCCAGCCATGTGTAGTCTGTCAGGCATTTCATTGTTTCGGGATGTATGAAAGTGTCATATTTGCCGAACTGACCACTCATTTTTTTTATGAAATTATTGGCCAATGTAGGAATGTCAGCAATTCTTTCGCGCAAAGCTGGAATTCGTAATTGGATTACGCGTAATCGATACAATAAATCATTGCGGAATTCGCCCTTTGCGACGGCTTCCGTTAAATCTTTGTGCGTAGCCGCGATAACTCGTACATCAATCGGTATCGCTTTGTCCCCGCCTATTCGTGTGACGACGCGCTCTTCTAATATACGGAGCAGATGGACTTGTAAATCTAATGGCATATCCCCGATTTCATCAAGAAAAATCGTTCCTCCATTTGCCATTTCAAATTTCCCGGGACTCCCTTTTGATTTGGCACCGGTGAAAGCACCTGATTCATAACCAGATAATTCACTTTCAAATAAACCATGCGGTATTGCACCGCAGTTGATGGCTACAAAAGGTTTACCGCTTCGATCACTGGCCTGATGGATCGCCTGCGCAAAAACTTCTTTTCCCGTACCTGTTTCCCCCGATAGAAAAAGGGTGGACTCGATGATGGATGCTTTCCGTGCCTTCTTCACTACGTCTAAAAACTCCGGAGAAGATCCGACCATGTCTTCAAACGCATAACGTGTAGATGTCGACTTCGGTATGTTTTTCGTGTTGGGGGTTTTCATCTTCAGAGAGTATGATGTTGAACTTTCCTTCAAATAAATGACGGCTCCCAAGTGCTCATCTTGAAAGGTGACGGGATATATGGAGCAAAGGAAATTCCTTTTTCCCTCATTGTCACTCACTTCTTCTCTAGTAATTTTTTGTCCACTTTGCAAGACGCAGTCCACGAGTTTTTCTAATCCAGAAAGGCTATTCACGGATTGCATCCCACATAAACTTAAAAGCGTCTGGGCTGTCGCATTTTTTCTCACAATATTTTTACCGCCATCCACTACAACGACAGCATCTTCCACACCCTCCAGCGCTGTAGTCAAATACAAGTTATCACGCAATGTATGTTCGTAAAAGTGTCGAACAATGGAATGGGCAATATTTTGCGCTTCTGAAATAACAAGCCCGACCGTGTGCTGATGCACCTGATTATTGGACCCTGCGATATTAACGATTCCTAGAAGTTCATTTGTAAAGGGAGCCAAAATAGGGGAAGCTGCGCAATACCATTCATGATTTTTTTCGCAAAAGTGCTCCGAAAAAAATACTTGGGCAGACTGTTTCGTTTTCAGAGCTACCCCAACTGCATTTGTTCCCGCAGACTTTTCACTCCAAGTTCCTCCATCGAAAATATTTAATATCTCCGCCTTTTTCATTGTGTTTTTTTCACCTTTCGAATATAAGATCGTACCTTGTTTATCCGTAATCGAAAGCATCGTTTTAGAGTCATTTAGGAGATCAGTCAAACTTTCTATTTTAGGGGAAGCGAACGACAGTAACTGTTCGTTTCTCTCGAGACGATTGTTCAAATCGTTCCGGTCGATAATTTCATCAATCTTATTTTGAAAAGGATTGACACCCAGTTTCTTAGAACTCGTCCATGAATCAAAAATTTCAGTTCGCATGCCTCCCTCAGCATACTGCCCCATTTCCTGATAACGTTTCCATGCAAATTTAGTCGTAAGGTTAAAATCTTGAGATTTACCGATAGCTCTTCTAAGTATCTGATTCATCATTACCCCTCCAAGACTATTTTTATTTCTATTCTTTCGCGCATTTACTACTGTGACTATTCTGATTATTATACCATAAAAGAATATCATACTCTTTCGTCTTTTTTGCTTTGGAATTTTGTCTAAATTGACTTGGTCACAGTTGCCAAATCAATCCCCACCCCTCTGTACAATTACTTCAACACTAAAAAACACCGTAAACCTATCGACATATAGTCGAATGGGTTTACGGCGTTTTTGTTTATTCTCAATCAAAAAATCCACTATGCAGGATTCATCTGTTCTTCATCTGATACCCCCCTTACCTCGAAGTCCTTATGTATTGATTATACCTCCTATTATATCAACTCACAGCTTAGAAAACTAATAGTTATTTGATTACTCGGTTAACTGATTAAGAACAGATTTTTATTCATATTTGTATTAATATATACTAGCTGACCCCGAAATAAAAAAGCGACCGCACCTCTTTGTATAGAGGAACGGTCCTGTGTCTCATTATATAAGCGGTTATATCAGAGCTTATTTAAATGGTATTTTCATTGCTTCAGCCATCAGTTTTGGGAAATCTGTATTTTCGATTAGTCCTGCAAATTTATGGGCTTGTGGGCCGTAAGCGTAAACAGGGATATCTGTGCCAGTATGTCCAGTGTGCGACCAACCAACTAGTGCATGCTTGGAAATGATTGAGTTAATCTGGAATGCTGGATTGCTTGCTTGTTTGATTTGTTTAATTTCAGTTTCTGATAATGTCATGCCCGTATATTCCAATACGATTTCTTTAATATTACTTTTTTCTTCATTTAATTGTGATGCCATGAAATCGCCTGTTGCTGTCACATCTTTAAGGATTTCCAAATTGACATCTGATCCTCCGTAACCGCCGACAGACATACCACCAGTGTCATGGTCACCTGCGATGACGACTAACGTTTTCTTATCTTTTTTCGCAAAATCCAGTGCAGCTTCTACTGCATTTTCAAACGCTTCAGTGTCTTTCATCGCCCATGCTGCATCATTATCATGACCAGCCCAATCGATTTGACTACCTTCAACCATTAAAAAGAAACCATCTTTATCATTACTTAAAACGTCGATAGCTGCTGATGTCATTTCTTGCAAGCTTGGCTCATCAGTCGTCTCACGGTCCAATTCGGGGGATAAACTATCCTCCGCAAAAAGACCGATTAATTTATTCGTTTTCTTTACATTCGTTAAGGATTGCTTCTCGGACACAATTTTATAACCATCTTGTTTTGCTTTATTTAATAAATCATCACTAAAATATTTTTTACCCCCGCCTAGAATAACATCAACATCACTTTGAAGGAGTTGTGGTGCAATGTCTTTTTCATTGGCGCGTGTTTCAACATGTGAACCAAACACTGCAGGTGTGGCATGAGTAATCGTTGAAGTTGCGACCAATCCCGAAGATTTCCCGCTCTTTTCAGCAGCTTGTAAAATCGTTTCGAGTTTATTGCCAGCCGGATCCATGCTAATTACCCCATTGTTCGTTTTCGCTCCGGTTGCCATTGCAGTTCCAGCCGCGGCAGAATCTGTCACTGCCGAGTTTGCGGAATATGTCCTGTGCATACCAACGAGATGTGGATCCATTACCGATTCTTCCCCTTTATACAATCGATAATTTGTCGCATACGAACTGGAGTATCCATCTGGAATCATAAAAATGATGTTCTCTACTTTTTTATTCGATTCTGGAATTTTTGCTTCAGCGGGTTGCAGTGATGTGATTCCCGCAAAACTTCCTACAGTAAAACTCCCAGCAATCGCAATGATCATCATCTTTTTCTTCAACGTTTTCTTCAATTAAACTCCTCCTTCGAAGTATCTTACAGTTTAACTTTATCTCTGGTTTGTTAACGTGGTATTAAGCTAGTGTGTCTATAGTGTTAATCTTCATTGTATTGAACTAGCTAAACTTTAGGTGTAATCTATGAACAAAGTTAAAACAAAAAATCAGCCATTCACGCAGATGGCTGATCGTTTGTATTGCTATATAGGGAACGATAAAATGACGTTAACTAGTGGATGCACGATAAGTTAGATTTTCACTGTATACAAATGCTTCACTAATTCACGGTTTTTAGCTTTAAAAATGTCATTATGCGAAGAGACCATTCCCTGTCCATACGCATCTGGATTAATATATTGCTTCGCTTTATTCACTGCATTTGCCGCATCTTGAAACGCCCCTGCGATTAAATGAAGCTTTCCTTCGTGATTCAATATATCTCCCGCTGCATATAGTCCTGAAACTGATGTTTCACTCATAGGATTACCTGAAACACTGTATTCATCTGCCATTTCAATAGTTAATCCACTCGATGAGGTCAAGTCTTTATCACGATCATAGCCATGATTAATAATCACTTCATCAACAGACAACTGAATCTTATTGCCATCTTCTCCACTAACTAACTCTACCTTTTCAATGGTTTCATGGTCACTTGCTGCAATGAGTTTTTGGATCGATGTATTCAATAAGCACTCGACAGAACTATTAAATAGCCGCGATACTTCTGCCTCATGCCCTTTCAACATGTCTTTACGATAAGTTAAGTAAACTTTTTTCGCAATCGGTTCCAATTCATTCGCCCAGTCAACGGCAGCATTGCCGCCTCCCGATATCAATACGGTTTTCCCTTTAAAACGTGCAAGTGATTTTACTGTATAATGCAAATTTGAAACCTCAAAACGTTCAGCACCTTCAATTTCCAATTTTGTTGGTTTCAAGATTCCCCCACCAACAGCTAAAATGACGGTTTTAGATAAATGCTTTTGGTTCGTAGATGTCTGAATAACAAAGTTGCCTTTGTCATCTTTGTTAATCGACGTCACTTTTTCACCTAATACTAGCTCTGGCTCAAAAGTCAGTCCTTGCTGAACGACTTGTTCAATTAGACGTTCACCTGAAACAGGTGTAAGCCCTCCTATATCCCAAATCATTTTTTCCGGATAGACATGCACTTTTCCGCCTAAATAAGGTTGGAATTCGATGATTTTTGTTTTCATTTCCCGTAAACCACTGTAAAAAGCGGAATAAAGTCCTGCTGGGCCACCGCCAATAATCGTTACATCATACAGCTGTTCTGAATTCATCATCAAAGCTCCTTTTATAGTTAGTATTTATTACTTCGTTCAATGAGCATGTCTACAAACAAATCAATTTGCTCATAAATTGCGATCGGATCATATCGGTAATACGTATCAAAATCATTGTAAAACACTTGATTATTCTTCATTGCGTCCAATCCTTGCCAAATAGACGAGTCCTTCAAGTTATTTAAGGCCTCTCCTTTTTTCTCAGGATCATAAGTCGTCAAAAACATATAGTCTGCAGCGTACTCAGGTAATACTTCCATTGACAGCTGAAGTGTTTGTTCTTCATTTTTATTTTTATGTGGCATGTTAAGTTCTAACGCATTATATAGGGCTTGTCCCCCGCGTCCTGCATTATCTCCAAAGATCCATAGTTCACCTTTATCCGTTAATTCATAAATACCAAATGTTGCATCCGCATCTATGATCGTTGAAAGTTTTTCTCTTCCCTCTTTTGCTTTCTGATCAAATTTGGTGATGAAGTTCTCTGCTTCCTCATGATTACCCGTAATATCTCCAAATAATTTGATCGTTTCTTGAATATTAGTTGCCGTTCCATATGGAATATGAATTGTTGGTGCAATTTCTGAAAGTTGTTCGTAATTTTCATCATACATAACAACAATTAAATCCGGTTCCAGCTCCAACACTTTTTCAACATTTACCGGCTGACCAATCTCGACAGCATCCTTTAGTAAATCCTTGATGAATGGATTGTCGAAGGCAGTTGGCTCGACACCTACTACATTCCCTCCGACAGAAAGCAACTCTCCACCATAAAAGTCAGTCACAATTCGTAATGGTTTTTCAGGGATTTCAATCGGTCCTTTAACTGTGTCAAACGTCCGATTCTCCACGATTTGTTGCTCTGCATCTGTTTCTTCTATTTCCTTCTCTGTCGATTTATCTTGTTCGGCACTTCCAGCAGAGCATGCACCCAGTATCAAAATGAGGCACAGTGATAATGTGATTCTCATGATTTCATTTAATTGTTGAAGCATTTCTCACATCCCCCTTTGTTGATAACGATTTTCATTCTCAATGATAAATTAAAAAAATTTATTCAACTAGATGATTATATTCTCCTCTAAACGAATTTTATTTAGTAAGCGATTCCACAACGCCATCAATAATTTGAGTATTAGCGATTGGTCCTGAATATAACCAGCTAGTCTCAGCGTCATATTCATAAATATGGTCATTTTTCACCGCGGGTATGTTTTTCCATACTGGATCCTGTAACATTTCTGCGCCATTTCCTTTATCACTATTGATCAAGAAGATATGATCTGCATCTAATTCAGCTAATCGTTCCAAGGAAATCTCCGACCAATTTCCTGTAGCGCTGCTTGAAATTTCTTTGACTACATTTGGAGTTGAAAGTCCAAGATCACCGTATAAAACAGCTCCACTGGATACATTATCGCTAACTATAAAGAATGTATTATTTACGAGCCAAATGGCAGCAGCTGATTCCTTACCAATTGAGTCCTGTATGATTTCTTTTGAATCCGTTGCTTTTTTTTCATATTCTTCTAATACCTGTTTTGCCTCATCCGTTTTCTCGAAAATCTCGCCTACTTTTAATAGTTTATCGCGCCAATCACTGTTATTCTCTACTTCAAGCACATATGTAGGCGCAATTTTTGAATACTGCTCGTATTTTCCCCCTTCCACAGCTTCGGCAGAACTCATAACGAGTAAATCCGGTGAAAAGCTGGTCACGACTTCAAATGGAAGGTCATGCGGAATTGTCGGTACGTCTTTTAAATAATCTTGTAAATAATTTTGAATCGATGCGCCGTCATTCACTGTCCACTGCGCAAGAGGCGTTATTCCGAGTGCTACTAAATTATCTTCTAAATAAGAAGCAATAATACGCTCAGGTTTTGCAGGAATCGTCACTTCATGCCCCATTGCATCTGTTAGTATACGTTCCGATGAAAGTTCTTCAGTTACCTGTTCTGTTTCGTTATCTTTGGTTTTTACACCATTTTCACTAGCATCGCCACACCCTGCCAAAGACAGTGATAGTACTAAAAAACTAGACATGATTACAGTTCTTTTTTTATTAGTTAACATCCATTCATTCTCCTATTATTCGTTTTTTGTCAAAAAAATAATAATCCTAAAGGGTACAAGAACTTCATAAATTTTATTACAGATGATGGCTCGGTTATATCAATCTTTCAAGCGCGATAGGAGGTAAAGGAAGTACGGCGCCCCAATCACAGCGACGACAATCCCAGCTGGAATTTCTGATGGCTGCAGTATAAAGCGACCAAGCGTATCCGCAACAAGGACCAACAACCCCCCAGTTAATGCTGAAGCTGGGATTAAATATTGATGTCTAGATCCAACTAGTTGACGGGCCAAGTGAGGACCAATCAGCCCTACAAAACCGATACCACCACTAACTGACACGCTAGCTCCCGCTAAGCCGACTGCTGCAGCCAGTAATATACGCCGCTCCTTCTCAATCGATGCACCTAAGCCAGTAGCTGTTAAGTCCCCTAAATTCAGCACGTTCAATACACGTGCTTTCATAAATACAAATGGAATTAAAACGAGGATCCATGGCAACAGAGCCAATACAAACTTCCAATTTGACCCCCAGATACTGCCCGCCAACCAAGTAGCAACAAATTGATAATTCTCTGGATCTAAGCGTAGTGTTAAAACAATCATGACCGAACTAATACCCGCTGCAACTGCCACACCCGTGAGCAGTAACCGCATAGGTGAAATTCCCTCATGTCGTTTATAGGCTAACGAATAAATGATCACTGCTGTTATGCCTGCACCTAAAAACGCTAAGACAGGTAGTATAAAGACAGGTGTTGCAGTAGTTGATGGATAAAAAGATATAAATAACATGACAGCTAGGCCTGCACCTGCGTTGATTCCTAATATGCCTGGATCGGCCAAAGCATTGCGCGATATCCCTTGTAACACACAGCCCGATACCGCCAGCCCCATCCCTACCAATACCGCAATAACTATACGGGGTAATCGAAACTCAAATAGAATTAGGTGTTGTTTATCCGTTCCGAATCCAAATAGCGTTCGAATCACTTCAAGCGGTGTCAATCTTATAAATCCCGTATTCATGCTAATCATGAACGCAACAACAATGAGCAGTCCAAGAACACCGATGATTATATGATTTTTAGTATTGGCCCTTTCTTGATTATTCGCCTTATTAATCTTTTCGTTCATAGTTCTTTTCCTCCTTTTCGTGCAAGATACAGGAAGAATGGTACTCCAATTAAAGCAATCAATGCGCCAATTGGGGTTTCATATGGAGGATTAATCATTCGTGCTCCGAGATCAGCTAAAACAACTAAAAGACCACCAAGCACAATGGAACAAGGAATAATCCAACGATAATCATGACCAACTAGAAAACGAGTAAGATGAGGAACGATTAAACCAACAAAACCAACGGCTCCTACTACAGAAACAGCAATTCCAGCTAGAATTAGCACGATAATCATCCCAGCAAGTTTAATGGTCTTTGTTCGTTGACCTAGCCCAATCGCCACTTCTTCTCCAAGACTTAAGAGTGTGATTGAACGTGAAAGAATCAGTGCACCGATCATCGCAACGATAATCCATGGGGACATGATTTGAAGATGAACCCATTTCGTACCCGATACACCGCCAGCATACCAAAAGGCTAAATCTTGCCCAATACGAAAATAAAGTGCAACGCCTTCGCTGAGTGCTCCAAACAAAGCACTTACTGCAGCTCCAGCAAGGACAAGTCGCATCGGAGTCAACCCGCCTCGTGACATCGAACCGACTCCGTACACGATTCCAACTCCTACACCAGCACCTAAAAAGGAAAACATGATTAAGTACAGATATGGCAGGCCGGGTGCAAAAGCAAAACAGAGTGCGAGCATAAATGCAGCACCGGCATTCAGGCCCAAAAGACCGGAATCCGCTAGTGGATTTCGAGTCATCCCCTGCATTAGTGCACCAGCTACAGCAAAACATGATCCAACGATTGCTGCACCAAGAACGCGCGGCAGACGTATTTCTCGGATAATTTGATGCTGTGTTAAATCAGGGTTAAATTGAAACACAGCCGTCCAAACAGTCGCTAATTTTATGTCCGCAGCTCCAAATGAAATGGAAAGGCCAATCGCAATTAGTAATGCAACAATACCTCCGCACAAAACAACTACCGCCACAACGGGATGTGAGTGTTTCTTGATTTCTATTAATTTTTCTATCTCGGCAGAAGCCTCCGCTGAAGTAGACATACATTTCCTCCCCACAACAAACTTCCAAACGGTATACCTTATTGAGAAAAAAGGTTACCGTTCCTTCTGACACAATTGATACGATAGACAAATTGGATTTTCACTAAATGGACAAGTTGTAATCCTAGCGTCTATGTTAAATACTAGCTGTAAATTAGAGCAAGTCATCACTTCTTCTGGTGTCCCCTCCTTCATCAATGTGCCATCTTTCATGGCAATCAGATAATCAGAAAAACGGGATGCATGGTTCAAATCGTGAAGCACCATGACAATCGTCCGACCTTCCTCCTTATTAAGTCGCTGTAAGAGAAGTAGAATATCCAGTTGATGTGCTAAATCTAAATATGTAGTTGGCTCGTCGAGAATTAAAATTTCAGTGTCCTGCGCAAGCGCCATCGCAATCCACACGCGTTGCCTTTGTCCGCCTGATAATGCTTCAACAGGTCGATCCTTAAACTCATTTAACCCGGTTACTTCAATTGCCCAATAAATATACTCATGATCTTCTTTTTTTAATGAACCGAATCCATTTTGATGTGGGAAACGGCCGTAGGAAACCAATTCAAATACAGTAAGCCCACCTGGTGCATTCGCCGATTGCGGCAAAATCGCCATCTTCTTAGCAACTTCTCTCGTTTCTAACTGATGGATTGCACGTCCGTCAAGATAGACGCCACCGCTTTTTGTTTTCAGCACGCGCGATATAGCTTTTAATAATGTAGATTTCCCACAACCATTGGGCCCAATAATCGTAGTTATCTTTTTTTCAGGAATAGAGACACTTAAATCATCTATTATTAGTGTGTTTGAGTAACCAATCGCAACTTGATTTACTGTAATCGCTGACATGTACTGTACTTCCTCTCCTACTAATAATCGTATCGATTGATTAAGGTTTCGTTCCTTCTATTATATTTCTTAGTATCTACTTTTAACTGATAACGATTATCAATCTCATTTATATACTAGGTTCTTTTTAGAAGACTGTCAACAGTTTGCTGGAGTTAAAGTGAGATTTTTTTACTGGACAATCTTTCATCGCCATTTTAACTGGAGTATTTCCCGTCCGCACTCGGCGAATTAATTACGACTGTTATACCGAGGGGGGAGTATGGCAAGAAGTGACTCCGTCACTTCTTGCCACACCTTTTTCGGTTATCTTGTTGTGATTAATTGCCTGCCGCGTACCTACAATCTTCAAGTGAAAAATGCAGTTTCTTTGAGAGAAAAGAATAGATGGCTTTCTATAGAGTTTGTAAGTGCCCGAAGATGAAATTTCGGGCACTCTAGCACGTTGTACAAAGCATACTTTAGGAAAGATTATGTGATGCTTTAGAAGAAAGTGACTCTTCCCTAGAAAGAATGTAGAGAGGCGATAGTAGAAGGATTGAGCTGCCAAAATTGTATCTTTGGAAGCTTATCTCTATATGAGTTCCAATCTATTCTTTCGTCCCAAAAAGCTTCGGCACTTTTTGCAATTCTGCCTTTGGAGAGCGACGGATGAACAAACACTATTAGATTACCGAAAAAATCAGCAGGGATGCGACGAAGTCGCATCCCTGCTGATTAAGACATCTCGATAATGGTATAGAAGTTTGTTCAATTCAAAGCGTTTCAAAGCAACTATACACGTAGCGCGCAGTGTGTTATCAAGTTACTTAGTGGTTATTTTTAGTCACTTGACAAGCGTGTTGTGTTTTTTCTAATAAAAACAAGGATATCTATGCCGTATCGGCAAGGATATCCTTATTTAATATATAATTTTTCCATATCAAATCTTATGTGTGATGGTGTCGGCGGGAGTCTACCCCCACATCTTACTTGGTTTGATTATTTTATGATGAAAAAGCTTCACCTGTTTTTGCCATGTTGCGAAATGGAAATTTTATTTCAAAATTCACTGCACTCATAATGATTTTTTATTAGTTAGCTTATCTTTCAACTCGCCAATCTTATCTCGTGCCTGCCCTTTATACTTGTCAACTTTGTCACTATCCATTGCAGCACCGATCTTGTCTTTCACTTCACCAAGTTTATCCTGCGCTTGCCCTTTATACTTGTCAACCTTGTCACTATCCATTGCTGTATCGACTTTATCTTTGGCTTTGTTAACAGCACCTTTTACTTTGTCGGAAAAATTGTTGAACATACTAAAACCCCCACTGTCTTGTTTATTTAACTATATACCTGACGTCCATTTTAGTAAATTCTAAAGGAACTCCGCTAGAAATTAAGTCATAATAAGTATATTTCTAAATAATGATACCTGGAATATGCCAAGTTTAGTTGACTAGAAACACGCTCTGTTCAATTTGTTTCATTTCATAGAAGTAACCTTTTTTATCCATCAATTCTTCGAATGTTCCAGCCTCGACTATGGTTCCATGGTCCATCACAATGATTTGATCCATCTTCTCTAATCCTGTTAAGCGATGGCTAACGACAATAACAGTATCCTCTTTTGCTTTTTCAAATAAATAGCCCATGATATGTGCCTCAGTTAATGCATCAATGGATGAGGTTGGCTCATCTAATAGCCATAAAGGTGATTTTATGAGCAGAGCTCGGGAAATTGCGAGACGCTGTTTTTCTCCACCCGAAAGATTCTCTCCTTTTTCTAAGACTTTATCATCTAAAGAAAAGTGTCCAAGCTTCACCTGTTCCAACATGTCTTCCATTTCTGTGTCACTTAATCCATCACTGGCAAGCAGTAAGTTATCTCGTATGGTTCCATAGAAAAAATGATTTTCTTGTAAGACTACATTTGTATTTTCCCAAATGGACTCTTGTGATAAATGAGCAATCGAATCATTGTTAAAACGAATTTGACCTTGGTCTACATTATAAAATTTTAAAAGCAACTGCAATAACGTTGATTTTCCAGAACCACTTGGACCGACTATGGCTGTTTTCGAACCAGCTGGAAATGTTGTAGTTACATTTGTTAACGTATTACGTGTTTCATCTGGAAAAGCAAAAGTTACATCCTTCACTTCAATCGAAGGAACCCCTTGAATAGAACGATTTTCAAAAACTTCTTGTGGTTTCTCTTGAACAAAGTCTTTACCAACAACTGCGGTAAGTCTTGACGCAGCTTGCCGACTCTCTTCTAAATAACTTGGGAAAGCTGCCATGGAAGTTGTATTCTCAAATACTGTCAATGAAACCATGACAAACATCGCAAGGTAAATCCCATTTAGTTGACCATCTGCCACTAAATATGCGCCAACACCTAGAACAACCAATGATATGAGGAGCGATAGAAATTTGTTAGCAGCCTGGCTGAACAAGTTATGAATACTTTCACGTTCTTGTTCATCTAAGTAGGCATGTACAGATTGATGCAGTTCGCCTTCTTTTTCTTTTAGTTGCTGGTGTATTTTTAAATCACGAAAGCCATAAAGAAATTCTGTCACTTTGGTAGACAATTCTCCGCGTCTTTGTCTCACCAGTCGATCCACTTTTCGTTGCGTTAATGCAAAAATTGATGGAACGACAAAGGTAGTTAGTAGAAGACCGATGAATATGACCAAAGCTACTTCTAACGAAAACAGCCCTGTAAAAAAGATTGTACATAAAAATACTAATAGTAAAACAACCGGTGGGTAAAACACGCGCAAAAAGAAATTTTGTAATGCCTCCACATCACCCACGACTCTAGCAAGAAGATCTCCACTTCGATATTTGCGGAATATCGTTGGTGCTAATGGTTCTAACCGCTCGTAAAAGGAAACACGCATATTACTTAACATCGTAAATGTCCCTCGATGAGAAAAATAACGTTCTCCGTAGCGACTTAATGCTGATATTATTCCTAAAATCTTAACAGACACAACGATGATCATTAACGTATAAATTGACGGTGTCAAAGCCGCCTTGGAGATCAAATACCCACTGGATGCAAATAAACTAACAGCTGTTATCCCAGATATAAACCCGCAGATAATAGAATAGAAAATATCCTTTTTTTCTACGAGTAATATCTTGATAACAAATCCTAAGTTATTCAATTTGCCATCCCTCCTTGTTGAACAGACACCATATTACGATACATGTCCACCGATTCAAGCAGTTCCTCATGTGTGCCAGTGGCCAAGAGTTCTCCGTTTTCCAAGAAAATAATCTTGTCGGCATTTTTAATCGTATGAAGTCTGTGTGCCACTGTAATGACAGCTGAAGCTTTAGAAAGTTCCTTAATAGAAGCTTGCAAAATCTTCTCAGTTTGAAGGTCGAGTCCAGTTGTCGGCTCATCAAACAGAATGACAGATGGATTTTTTAGGAAGGCTCTAGCGATGGCAATTCGTTGTTTTTCTCCACCTGAAAGGTCTCTTCCTCCTTCACCAATAGGTGTATCATAGCCCTGTTCAAGTGAAGCCACCAACTCGGAAATTCCAGCCTTTTCAGCAGCTTGTACGATTTCTACTCGAGTCGCATCCAAACGTCCGCCTAGCGCAATATTTTCCGCAATTGTTCCCGAAAACAAATAAGGGTTTTGTGAAATATAACTTAATCGATCAAACCAATCTTTCTCTTTAAAGTTTGACCTTGGTTTCCCATTAATAAGCATTTCTCCCTCTGAAACTGAAACAAGTCCAGCAATCACATTTAATAGGGTTGATTTCCCCGCACCTGTTTTACCGACAATGGCTACTTGTTCATTTGGAACAATTTCTAGCTGAATGTTTTTTAATGTAAATGCATCTTCTCCATAAGTAAATCCTGCACCACGCAATTCAATTGTCAGTGGTACTACTCTTTCCAAGCTTTCCGCTCCCCATAAAACAGGTTTCTCTGTTTCATTTAGTTCATCAGCTAGCTTTTTAGCAGCCCCCATACTTCCCCTACCCGTATGAAAAGCACTGCCTAAGTCTTTCAGTTTTGTGTAAAACTCTGGAGCCAATACCAACATAAAAAATGCGGTTAAAAAAGCTAAATCCTGAAAAACGATTAAACGAAGAGCAAGTTCTAGGGCAATGATCCCCATACTCAGCATCGAAATGAATTCCAATACTAACGAATTTTGAAATGCAATTTTAAGTACTTCCATCGTAGCATCACGAAAATCAATACTACTTTTTCGAATCGTTTCTTTTTGTTCTTTGGAACGTCCAAGTAATTTAAGGGTTGTCAATCCCTGTAACGTATCGAGAAACCCTCCCGAAAAAGCAGCCATTTTATCCAATTGTTCTTCGGATTTGTCCTTTGTTTTAAAACCGATAATCATCATAAAAATCGGAATGAAGGGTGCGGTAATCATAATAATTAGTCCAGTGGAAATATGTTGTGTAAAGATGACCACTAAAATGATTAGTGGAATGATAGTAGCTTGTATTACTTGAGGAATATAATCGCTAAAGTAACTATCAATTTCATCCACAGTATCCATCATTACACTTACCTTTTTACCAGACTGTCCTTGAAGTGATGATTGCGCTGTACTATTAGAGAATTTATTTAAAAGGTTTTTCCGAAGATTCCCTTTAACATGTGTAGCCATTTTCACTCCAGTTCTCCCACTCAAATACTGAAGGATTGTTCTTGCGAAAAACGCGAAGAACAATCCTATCAATAGTGGTATAACATCAGAGAATGTTGCATCTTTTAAAAAGATACGATCCACAACAGAGACTAATAAATAACCCTGTCCTACAATTGCAACACTTGTTGTGACAGCAAAAATGACCAAGAGAACCAGCTTTTTTTTCTGTTCTAATGCTAATTCTTTAAGTCCAACCATTGCTTATACCTCCTGAAAAATGAGCTGATTTAGAGAAGTTTCTAAGTAGACAAACTGGAAATCAGAATCCACTACTACTAAACCTTTAACTTTATTTTTCTTTTGTAACAGATCCATCTTTTGGAGCAGCCCAGAACACAACTACGATCGCCGCGAAAATTACGATAAATGGAGCGCCAAAGATTAGAAAGTCATTTAGCATTCATCTCACTCCTTTTTCTTCGTTCCTTTGACATAATCTTTATCAAATAAGAAGAGTTTTAATAATAGGTATATTGAAGGTACTAGCAATATCAATCCTAAAATGAACACCACAATTAGTGAAATGGCCATTGCATCATTTGTAAAACCTTCGTGAATCGTTAAATATGGATACAGCAAGTATGGATAAAGGGAAATTCCATATGCATAAAAGGCTAGAGCAAACTGCCCTACTAATAGGCCAACCGCCAATCCATAGTTTTTTCGCTTCCACGTAAGCCATACTGTCCCAATCCATAATAGGAACGATAATCCAAACATCCACCATAAATCTAAAATACGTTCAAAATGGTCCGGATTGTGAGAACTTAATTCGTAAATGATACCTACTGCAGCAATGATTAAAGGGAAAGCCCAGAGCATTGCATATTTGCACATTAGGTTTGTTGCTCCTGTATCTTCTGCTTTATTTGAATACCAGGTAAGGAAAACAGCCGAGATATAAAGGACTGCAACGATCGATAAAACGACAATAGACCAGGTTAAAGGACTCGTAAACAATGCTCCGTAGTCTAAAACAGGATTACCATCAATCATGGAAATAAATCCACCTTCAGAAATGGTAAGAACTATGGATAATGCTGCCGGGACCAATACGCCTGCAATTCCATACATGAAGGCATATCCTTTATGTCCTTTTGATCCGTACAGTTCAAATGCATAATACGAACCACGAATAATCATTAAGATTAACGCAATACTCGCTGGAACAAGAAGGACCGTTCCATAATAGAAAGCTGTTTTCGGGAAAAATCCAACAATCCCAACAAAGAAGAATACGAAAAACACATTCGTAACCTCCCAAACTGGAGATAGGTATCGCTGGATAATTTTTGAAACCACATGTTGTTTCCCAGTGATTATACTGAAAGCATTAAAAAATCCTGCCCCAAAATCAATTGATCCCAAGATGACATAACCAAATAGAAATGTCCAAAGTACTGAAATCCCTATTATTTCTAAACTCATGTTGTTTCACCGCCTTGTGCAGCTTCTTGTTGTTCAAGTTCTAGCTCAACTGGATTATTTTTAAACATCCGACGAAGTACGACAATGGTTCCAATTCCTAAAAACAAATACAATATCCCAAAGAGAATTACCATTAATCCAACATAATCACTAGACGTAGCTGCTTCTTCGATTGTCATTATTCCACGTAGAATCCATGGTTGTCGACCAACTTCAGCCATCCACCAGCCAGCTTCAATTGCAAGGAAGGAAAGAGGACCTCCAAGAACAATGAGCCAACGATACCATTTAGATTTTACGAATGACCATGCCCGTTTGATCCCTATCCAATAGACAAGAGAAAGAACTACCATGAATCCCCCAATCGTAACCATTAAATCGAAAAAGTAATGGATAATAAGTGGTGGCGTTTCTTCCTTAGGAAATTGGTCTAATCCGATTACTTCTGAATTCGGATTTCCATGTGCTAAGATACTGAGTCCATAGGGTATCTTGAGCTCATATTTCACTTTTCCTTCATCATCCAAAACTCCATACATTAGGAGTGGTGCGCCTTCTTCCGTGTCAAAATGCCATTCGGCTGCAGCTAATTTTTCTGGTTGGTACTCTGCTAAATATTTACCTGAAAAATCACCGATTAAAGCTGCCGCAATGGAAAACACAAGTCCTATTTTCATGGTCAAATAAAGTGCTTTTTTATGATAAACATGTGTTGAACCTTTTATCAATTTGTAAGCCGCTATGGCTGCCAGCATAAATGCAGCTGTCATATACGACGTTGCAAGAACATGGGACACTTTCGTCGGCATCGACGGGGTAAACATTGCTGCAATTGGATTTGGATTTACCAGTTGCCCGTTCACAATATCAAAACCTTGTGGAGTATTCATAAATGCATTTACTATGGTAATAAATAGCCCTGAAGCGGCCGCACCAAGAACAACGGGAATGAGAAGCATAAAGTGTTTACGTTTATCTTTAAATCGATCTCCCGTGTATGCATAAATCCCTAAAAAGATGGCTTCAAAGAAGAAGGCAAATACTTCTAAAAATAGAGGCAGTGCTATAATATTTCCTGCCAGTTCCATGAAGTTTGGCCAGAGTAATGAAAGTTGTAATCCAATCGCTGTTCCGGTTACAACACCTACAGCAACAGTGACAGCAAACCCGCGAGCCCAACGTTTAGCCATCAAGATATAATGATCGTCTTTTTTCTTAATACCCACCCAATGTGCAATCATAATCAGGAGTGGAACCCCTACCCCTATCGTTGCGTAAATAATGTGAAATGAAAGGGTAAGTAGTGTTAGTACACGACTACCAAATACTGGATCATCAAATAACAATTTCAATCCGCCTCCTTTTACTCAATATCTTTTCACAAGCTCTGCTTTGTATATATTATAAAACTTGAGTAACGATAATACATTTTCATGTTGTAATCTAATTTTAACTGCAATTGAATGCTAGTAGGTGTATATCTTGTGACAGTAACGACGATAATGTGAACGCGATCTTTCCTGACGTTTTTAAGTGTATGGAGGCAGAGCCATTTTGAGTTAGATAATATAGAAGTAAAATGATCATTAGCTGAACCAACTAACTGTTAACCCTCACTGTAATTAAATATAAAAAAACCGAATCTCGGGTCTTTTTTCAAAGAGTCCGAAATTCGGTTGATTGTTTAATTTTCAGCACCTAGAGTACGTCTTCCTTCTTTCCCCAAAAACCCATCTTGTATAATCAATTCTATAGATCTTTTAGATCGCGTGATGATTTAATAAAGAATGACATAATCAGCCCCACAATTGCAAGTATCAATCCGAAAACAAAAGCAGTTTGAACTCCCGCGGTTAAAGATTCACTAATTGCCAACGAGCTAGCTGGATCTGCTAATTTATTCAAATAGTTGGTCTGTGAAGCTGACATAATTGTAATTGCAACGGCCGTACCAATTGCACCCGATACTTGTTGCAATGTGTTCATCAAAGCAGTTCCATCTGGATATAGGTCTCTTGGAAGTTGGTTCAGTCCATTTGTTTGAGCTGGCATCATTACCAAAGAAACACCTATAAATAAAAATGAATGCAAGAAAATGACAAGTAATATAGACGTTGTTGTCGTTAGGTTCGACAAGCTCCACAACATAATTACCATAATAATAAATCCAGGTGTAACGAGTCCCCTTGGTCCGTATTTATCAAAAAGGCGACCCGTTATCGGAGACATGATTCCATTTATAATCCCCCCCGGTAACAGGACAAGTCCCGCCGTAACCGCAGCTAACCCAAGGCCCGTCTGCAAGTATAAAGGTAAGAGAATCATTGAAGACAAAATGACCATGAAAGTAACAAAGACACTCAAGACACCCAGAGTAAACATCGGATATTTAAATGCACGCAGGTCTAGCATCGGCGTCTTCATTGTAAGTTGTCTAATGGAGAATAAAATAAGCGCTATAATACCAATCACAATGGTCGCAACAACGATGGAACTTCCCCACCCTTTATCTCCCGCGGCACTAAAACCATAAACAATGCCTCCAAAACCAATGGTCGATAAAATAATCGATGAAATATCAATTTCAGGTTTCGTAAGCGTAGAAACATTTTGCATATAAATAATTCCAGCGAGTAGTGCAAGCGCTAGAAACGGAAGAGTGACCCAAAAAATCCAATTCCAGCTTAAATTTTCAATGATTAAACCTGATAGTGCTGGCCCAATCGCTGGTGCAACCATCATGACCAATCCCATTAGACCCATGATTGTTCCCCTTTTATGGATTGGGAAAATCAGCAATATCGTATTAAACATAAGCGGTATTAATATACCCGTCCCGATTGCTTGAATCACACGCCCTACAATCAAGACACTGAAAACTGGGGCCGCTCCCGCAACAATCGTTCCAATAATAGAAAATACCAATGACGCAATAAACAATTGTCGTGTACTAAACCATTGAATTAAAAGAGCTGAAATAGGAATTAATATCGCTAAGGTCAATAGATAACCCGTTGTTAGCCATTGAACGGTGGGAGGAGGTACATCAAATTCCTTCATTAAACCCCCGAGTGCCATATTGAGAGCTGTTTCACTAAATAATCCAATAAACCCAGCAATTAAAAATGATAGCAAAATGGGGGTTGACTTAATAACTTGATTTTGTTGCTGTGCATTTGTTGACATAAAATATTCCTCCAATTAAAAACTAAATCAACCTTGTTTTATTCCATTCTGCTTTGAATGATTAACCGCCTCAATTGCTAATTCTTCTTTGCTATGAACTCAAAACTCATGATTGCTTAAACAGTTTACCATTTTCCGCTGTCTATTGGCGATTTATTTGGAGGGGATAGATTGATGTATTCGCTTAATCGTCTCAATGTGTAAGGCTTCGTGGTAAAAGCTAAACAAAAACACCTCACCAACTGTGTAAAACGTAATACCTAGTTGGCAACTTTTCAAGTAAGCGTCCTTGAAGAAAATCCTGAATTTTTGTTTTTTGTTTCGCTAAAACTTCGGCAATCTCTGTAAATGATGGCGGCGCTTCTTTCCATTCTGCGGGTTTCGTTCCAGCGCCAAAAAGTTTCTCATAATCTTTCGGAATGTTCATCTCTTCACCTAAAAGTCCAAAGACAAGCTTTTCCTGTACAAATGCAATGTGCCCAAAGTTCCAACGAATAGTGTTGTTAAAACCTTTTGGCATCAAATCCGAAATTTCTTCCGGCATTATCTTCATCGTTTGCTCGGTTATTCCTCGCACTGTTGCCATATGCTTAAAAATGGTTTGTTCCAAGATAAATCCTCTCCCTTTTTAATGATCTTTGTATTGCTATATCGCTGTCTTAGCGTTCTCCTCCAGCTAAAAGGATTATTTTTTAAAAATGGAACAAGTATCTAAAGCAATTCGGAATTGTGTTAGAACATGGTTCCATTGATTTCTTTAATAGGGTACGTAAAATTTATCTTCCGACAGGGTCTATGGGTTCCTTCCCCATTAAAACAGCTATTAAATTTTCTGCAGCTCGCATCGCCATTGCCTCTTCTGTTCTCGCAGTAGCAGATCCTATGTGAGGGATTGTCACGACATTCGACATTTGAAGTAATGGGTTATGTGGATCCACGGGCTCTTTTTCGAAAACATCCAATCCGGCTCCATGAATAACTCCGTTTTGCAAAGCATGAATAAGCGCTTGTTCATCAACGGTCTGACCGCGAGATACATTTATAAAAAATGCTGATTTCTTCATCAATTTAAATTCCTCTTCACCAATGATTTGGAAAGTTTCAGGCGTAAGGGGTGTCACCAACACGATATAATCGGCACGTGTTAAAAGTGACGTCAAATTACAATACTCCGCGCCATACTTCTCTTCAGCTTCTGGTTTTCTGTTCCGATTATTATAAAGGACATCCATATTAAATCCGAATTTTGCTCTTCTCGCAATCGCTTCTCCGATTCGCCCCATTCCAATGATACCTAAAGTGGTACTATGTACATCTTTTCCATAGATTTCGCGATAATTTGTCGTCGGTTTCCAGCTTCCATCTTTGACGAATCGATCCAATTCAGTGATACGTCTAGCAGTTGATAAAATAAGGCCAAATGCTAAATCTGCAACCGTCTCATCCAAAACATGAGGCGTATTGGTTCCAATTATATTTCGTTTATTCATAGCTTCTACATCAAAATTATTGTAACCTACGGATACATTACTAATGACTTTTAAATGAGGGGCGTGATTCAGCAGCTCCTCATCAATCCTCCCTACCATACTGCTACCTCCAGTATATAATCCTTCAACATCAGCAATTTCCTTTAACAGAATATCTCTCGGAGTTCGCCCATCGCCCTGCCATTGTCGAATATCACAATACTCAGCCATAAAATCTTTCACATGTTCAGGTATAGAATATGTTGAATAAACTTTTGGTTTCATTTTACATTCCTCCTACTAATCATTATCTTCTAACTCTAGTGTGGCATATTTTACAAATACTAGCACTTAAAATAGGATTATGTTTATTGAAAAAACACTTTTTAGAGGACTTAACAATGAGGTACTACTGTGGCAGACACAATGACAATCAACTGACACACCTGAATAAACAAAAAACATGACATGCACCAATTTATCCGGTCTTCATTCTATTATTATGAAATTGACAATCACGCTATACAAAAAAACCGGCTATTGGAATCGATCCAGCCGGTTTGCTTTCATTCAGTGCGTATTATATATGCTTTCATAAGTGCATAAAGCGGAAGTTCATATAATTGTTTATCATATAATTTGAAAACACCTTTTTCCACTAGTCTCTGGATGATTTCTTCTCTTTTCTGGTCCATCTGTGTTTCCTCTATCATTCTCATGCTGATATTACCTCCTTGACGTTGAATCCACGTAATCTATACCACAAAATACTATTTTTTAAACATGTTACTTTGTGAAAATAGGAATATGGATGAGTTCCGTTGATTGGAACGCCAGGTGCAGATTCTAATACAAAACCTTCTATGATGAATTTGACTCAACTAAATACTTTATCAATTTCCTTCCTGTCATAATCTAATATCCAATCATTGTATTCTGTATAAATTTCACGAATTGATACAGGAGACGTCGCCACCAAATCACAGCCTCTGTCATCATACACATGGAAAATGGTTTCATTTTTTATATTTAAAAAGTAGACTCTATCCTTAACTCTAGGCTTAATTCCCATATCTATATTACAGATAGCCTTTAACAGAGAGACGTAATTAATTTCCGAGGTTTTACATTTCAGACTAAAACGATGTGTTTTATATTTGCCGTCTTCATTGTCTTCAGGAATTATATAAGGGATTACCTCATGCTGCAATTTACATAAAACAGACTTATCCCGTATATACCGTGAGAAAATGTTCAATTTTCCACGGAGTGCCCATTTACCTCCAAAGTCATTTACATATACGGCGATAATAATTTCGTCATCTTCTTTATGTAAAGCTCTAAATAAAGTTACAGCTCTTTCATATACGCCCTGAAGATAAACACTTTCTTCCTTGCTCTTCCAGTCCACCCCTAGTTCAAACCGGATACCAACATCACAATTGTAAAACAAAGGTGGAGTCAGGGCTAAGTTCGGAAAATTAGTTTTCATAAATTTAGTTAACCCCATACTCACTGCTCCTATCCTTATGGGTAATCTTTATTACATATTATATATGTAGAGATAAAGAATCCCGTCAACAACGCTTGGCGCTAGAGGATTATATAGAAATATTAGTTCAACTTATACAATTAGAATAAATGCCCATTTTACATCCTTCGGCGCTTGGGTCCGTACTCTTTTTCCCCGATGTCAACACTACGGATACACCTACTTAGCCAGTATAAGTTCCCCAGTTACTGCATCAATATACCGAATCTTTTTTTCGGAATTCCGGTGGCACGCTTGATAAACTAGAATATACGACTCCGTTTCGCTATCGTAATCGGGTTTCCAGGCTAACTCGAAATCCAATTGGCTTAAAAATAGTTCACGCGCTTTTGCTTTAGATATAGCCGCTTCAGATGGGATTGATTTTAGCTGTTCCAAGTCAAAACTCGGTCCATTGTAATGATCGATGAGCCCTGTAGAGCGACTGACGGAAACCAGGAACCTGCTACTCTCGATATGTATACCATGACCGTTATGCATAGAAATTGTAAATGTTTCCCTTGATGAAGCCAGATCTTCTTCATCTTCATCTTCACGGACAATCAGTTGCATATAGGGATAGTAATCTGGAACTACCATTTGTAAAAACTCAATGCATTTTTGAAAACATTCTTCACGGCTAAGTCGTAGTTCGCCTTGTCTTTTATTAAACCACATAAAGCTTTTAACAATGCCTGTTTCCTTGGAAATGAAGGCTTTAACCGTATCTTCTGTATGTCTAATGAAAAATCCGTTTATTGATAAATCCTGTCTTTCATCTCCCAGTTCCGATCTCGCCAGACAATACCGGTTTCATTCTGCATATCCACTTCACGAATTACTTCCATTCGTTCCGTGACCCCTATGATTTCTTCATTAGTTAACTCTTTCCTTACCACCTCACTTGAGGTTGGAGTAAGTGAGATATTATCACAAGTTGAAAATGAGTAGGTATGTCAACTATCCCCATTGCCCGTTTTTTAAATTCTTCTCGAAGCAAACAATCCACCTCCCTATTCATTAAAACATCTCTTATGTTTAATACGTACTAGGAGATTGATAAGTTCCCAAAATTGGAATAAAAACGGTACGAGATTCTAACACAATTCAAAATCGTGTTAGAAACTCGTACCGTTCACTTTTTCACCTTATTTTTTGTTTCCTCATCCATTGCGTTGCAACCCACTTTTCACCAGATATAACTGGTGCTCCAGCATGTAAAGTTAACTCGTTTAAATCTTCATCACTATAGAAATACTCAAAGTAAACTGCCATACCCTTTTTTGGCGTTACTGAAAGATTCAGTTTAGGAAAGGTAGTTTCTCCACCTTGTTCTACATCATTTAAGTACATAATGAGCGTACTAATTCTATTGTTTTTTGCCGCTTGACTTGTTGATGAAAAAAAATCATGATGCGCTTTATATTCTTGACCAGGCGTATACTGAAGAATTTGCATACCTTCTCCGTGTTCAATAGGTATATTCATAATAGTAGAGACTCTTTTTTCAACCTTAGCTACAATTTCATTTTCACTTTCTTGAAAAAACATACTACTACTGGTTCTCAGTTCATTTACGTCATGTGTTGACCCGATTTTTGAACGTTGCAGTTTGTCCTTTGACAATCTGATTAGTTCATCGCATTCTTCGTTACTTAATACATTGCCTAAAATCACTATCAATGGCTCTTCTATTCTAGTGATGATGTCAATCTCTCTGTCTGTTATTATTTTACTTCCCTCGTGACCAAATATCGATTGTTCCTTATTCTCCGTAATCATCTTCAAACGACCCCTTATACAATTTGATTTTCAAAACGAGTGCGTTTATTAGTAATGATTATTCGTGTTAATGGTCTTCTTTCGATTAATGTACTGAATATTCAAGAGTGTGTTTTAATGCCTTCTACTCCGAACACTTTATTTTATCACACAATTTTAGCATATCGCAAATTTATAAAAATAGCTTTATATAAGGCTGTGTCCATAACTCTTTGACTGCTATTCTCACATTTAAGCACCTCTCCAGTGAACTTATTGAACAACAAAAACACTGAGAATCCAGTGATGTATTTCCAGTGTTTTGTCATACTAACCTTCCCTAGATATGAAACAGTGTTTTCATATCTACCATTACATTCTTGTTGAATAGTTAGTCAATTCAGAGTAGTATGTAATCATAATTGACTAGGGGGAATATGAATGGCTCCACTACAACAAAACCACCTGATTTTAGAAAGTATTATTAAATATTCTTTCGATGAAATCTTTGTAACCGATGCAGCTGGTACCATTACTTTTTCAAGTGAGAGCTTTAAAAACTTCTTCGGAATTGATGCTAAAGATATTATAAATCAAAATGTCTTTGCGCTAGAAAAACAAGGGATCTTATCTCCCTCAATTACGGGAAAAGTACTGAAAACAAAAAGAGTTGAAACGATGGTACAAGAAACGTCAATGGGAAGAAAAATAGTAGTCTCCGCTTATCCGATTTTTGATGATCTACAGCAATTACAAGGAGCCATTAGTTTCTCAAGAGACATTACTGAACTTGATTATCTAAAAAAGACAAATGACGAAGTTGCTAAAAGAATGGTTTTATATGAAAGAGAAATTGAAAAGATAAAAGATTCACAGTCCCCCCTTTCCCACAGTGACTCCGGTAAAATGAGGCATGTTTTCAGCATTGTCGAAAAGGTGTCTAACCTAGACGTTTCCGTTTTACTTCAAGGAGAATCAGGAGTTGGAAAAAACTACATAGCACAGAAAATCCATCAAACATCCAATCGGAAAACCGAGCCTTTTATTGAAGTAAACTGTGGTGCCATTCCCGAATCCTTAATTGAATCAGAGTTATTTGGCTATGAAGAAGGCGCTTTTACTGGCGCAAGAAAAGGTGGAAAAAAAGGTTATTTTGAAGCTGCTGGGAAAGGCACAATATTACTTGATGAGATTTCTGAGCTACCTCTTAATCTCCAAGTTAAGCTTTTGTCTGTACTTCAAAATCGTACTGTACAACGGGTAGGTGGAAATTTAATCATTCATCTAAACTGTCGAATCATCTGTGCAACGAACCAAGATTTACAACAACTTATTGAGGAAAAACGATTTAGGGAAGACTTATATTATCGCATTAACGTCATCAAGATTGCTATTCCACCTTTGCGTGAACGAAGAGATGAAATAAATATACTCACATCAGAACTGTTACATGAATTCAATGAAAAGCACAGCCTACAAAAAGAGCTTTCTACAACGATGATCTCTTGGCTAAGTAAACAGGAATGGCCGGGTAACATTAGGGAACTACGAAATTTCATAGAACGTATTTTAATTACTTCAAATGACAGGATTGTTGATGTCGACCAAGTTGGCATTGCTTCTGCACAACAAGAGGATATGACGTTAGATCAATATATCGGAATGATTGAAGGAGATTATATTAATCGGATGTATGAAAGGTACCCAAGCAGCACTAAGTTGGCTAAAAAATTAGGAATTAGTCAATCTACCGCCAATCGAAAAATCAATCAATATATAGCGAGCCAGCTTAGTCAGAGTTGACTAGGCCGACTCGCAGAACCCACTCTCTTGGTGTTGGCATGGAACTTGCAATACTGTATAGCATCAAGAAACAAGCGCTTTCATAGCCCTCTTTCTTGAAAATACTATAGAACACGAGGAGGAACTATGATGAATAATCAAAATGAAAAACAATTTCTTAACCTACCGTTTACAGGTATTTGCTCGTTTGGGAAATACCCGATTTGTACAAGTCTGGATGAACTAGACGCAGATGTGGCGGTTATCGGTGTTCCCTACGATATGGGAACACAATGGAAATCAGGAACTAGAATGGGTCCACGTGGAATGCGAGAAGGTTCTACATTATATAGTTTCGGATTAGAAGGTGCCTATGATATTGAAAAAGATATTATGTACTTAGGTCCCGACTATAAAGTAGTCGATTGCGGAGATGTAGATATCGTACATGGTGATTTGGAACAGAGCTTCGACAATGTTGAAGAATCTATTAGAAAGATTGTTTCCAAAGGAGCAATTCCAGTCGTAATGGGTGGAGACCATTCTATTACCATTCCTGTAGGTAGAGCGTTGGATTCCATTGGGTCGTTCCACGTCATTCAAATAGATGCACATTTGGATTGGGCAGATCATCGCTCGGGACAAAGATACGGACATGGTAGCACTCTCCGTCGTCTAGCGGAAATGGACTACGTCGACAAAATGTTCCAATTCGGAATCCGTGGAATTAGTAGTAGTAAAAAAGAAGATGTAGATGCCGCTCGGGAATATGGCAGTGTGATTTTATCTCCACGCGAAATGAGAAAAATGAGCATTGAATCTGTACTAGACCTAATTCCTGAAGGCGATAATTATTATGTAACAATTGATATCGACGGATTAGACCCATCGTTGGCACCCGGAACAGGCACTCCTTCTCCCGGAGGATTGTACTATGATGAAGTGAATGAATTGTTAGAAGGTATTGCAAAAAGAGGAAATGTCATCGGTTTTGATTTAGTCGAAGTCTCTCCTCCATATGATCCAACTGGAATTACCAGTCAAGTAGGAGCAAGACTCATTCTAGATTTCATCAGTTTCATTTTAAAAGAACAAGAAAATAGTCCGGAGCTAGTTTCGGCTATGCACGCAAATAAGTAAATGTAAATTTGATCATGTAGAGGAGAGTGTTCGCACCTTCCTCTATAATGTTATATCGACTCATAGATTTTGAAACAAAAGTAGAATCTCCTTGCCTATGTCAACCTTTTTCACATTCGTTTTCGTCCCTAATACCTGGATATTTCCAACTATACTTATCTCAACTAACAACTCGATTCAATAAACCAAAAAGTTAGGAGAGACCTTAGCCCTAAAAGCAAAGCCTAAAAGAAACGTGTGGGTAAACATAGAATTTAACCATTTCTTCATTATAAGAATTGGAAGCGCTTTCCCTAGCAAACACAGAAAAAGACGTATACAAAATTAGAGGAGGTTCACTATGGAAGCAACTAATAGAGGTTCAAACAAATTGATTTTTGGTATCGTGCTAGCCGTTCTTACGTTTTGGTTGTTTGCTCAGTCAATGGTAAACATTATTCCAGCAATTCAAGCAGATTTAGGTATATCACTCGGAACTCTAAATATCGCTATTAGTATAACCTCCTTATTTTCAGGTATGTTTATTGTTGCGGCTGGCGGTATCTCAGATAGAGCAGGCCGTAAAAAACTGACTTTTTTAGGATTAAGTTTAAGTGTTATTGGCTCTTTGTGCCTTGTTCTAGCACAAGATGCTCCACTTTTAATCGCTGGGCGAATCATCCAAGGTATTTCTGCAGCATGTATTATGCCGGCAACCATTGCTTTAGTTAAAGCCTACTTTGATGGAGCAGACAGGCAGCGTGCACTTAGTTATTGGTCATTCGGTTCATGGGGTGGAGCCGGCGCTTGTGCTTTAGTAGGTGGAGCCATTGCAACGTATATGGGATGGAGATGGATTTTTGTCCTTTCAATTGTTATCTCTTTACTAGCGATGTACTTACTAAAAGATATACCAGAAAGCAAGGCTGTCCAGTCTATCAAATCGAAATTTGATTATACGGGTTTACTCATTTTCATTTTCGTAATGCTTGCATTGAATTTAACAATTACACGTGGGCATGAGTTTGGTTGGACGAGTCCACTTACAATCACTTTAATAGTTGCAACGTTAATTGGAACCGCCCTATTCTTTTTAGTTGAAATAAAGAAAAAGAGTAAGTTCATTGAGTTTTCTTTATTCAAGTCTAAAGCATATACAGGAGCTGTCACCTCTAACTTTTTACAAAATGGAATTGCCGGAACAGTTGTGGTTGCGAATACGTATGTGCAATTAGCACGAGGATTTACAGCCTTTCAAACAGGTTTACTAACGATTGGTAATTTAGTTGCTGTGCTCATAATGATTCGCGTGGGTGAGAAAATGATGCAAAAAGTGGGCGCAAGAAAACCAATGATTGCAGCAGCAATCATTACTCCCCTTGGAATCAGTTTAACAGCGTTAACATTTTTGCCTGACTTAGCTTACATCATCACCGTCTTCCTCGGTTTCATGCTTTCAGGTATAGGGCTTGGATTGTACGCAACGCCTTCTATTGAAACCGCTGTGGTAAATATCCCAGAAGATAAAGTTGGGGTTGCTTCAGGTATTTATAAAATGTCCAGCTCACTGGGCTTTTCATTTGGTATAGCGATTTCAACAGCAGTTTATGGTGCAATCTTGCTCACCGGAAGCATAGAGTTAGCAGCAGCTGCCGGGACCATGGTAAATATGGCTTTTGCTATCCCATCCTTAATCTCTATAATGTTAACAATTCCGCACAACGAGGGAAAAAAGGTAACCAAGCTTGCAGCGGAGAAAGTTGAGACTAAAGAAATATCTGTTCTGAATTGAGGTAGGCTTGAAAATCTCTCTTTTCACTGGACTACTTTCAGCCCGCTTTCGGCGGATTAATCACGACGAATTTACTAAGGTTAGAGTGTGGCTAGATGTGACTTCGTCACTTCTAGCCACACTCTTTTCGTTAATTCTGTTGTGATTAAATGCCCGGAGATGTAATTTCGGGTAGCTTTCAGTGTATAAATATATAAAAATAGTTACCTACACTTACTGTATTGAAGCCAACTGTTAGTCAGTTATAACACGTGTCAAACTTTTCAAGTAGCCAAACTGCATCATTTCAACTGATCTCGAATACATTGATTATGGTGATAACTATAAGGGGAGTGAATGGCCGATTCCGACATTTGTAACGCAATCATTGGATGAGATTCGATTTTGGTCACGGATTATGAAAGAACATGCTTTCTTTTTAAGTCTTGGATTTAATGCAAGTGATACACAACTCATTCAAGAAGCAAAGCAATACATTGTACTGTTTGAACGCATCGAAGAGCAGATCAGCGATTACAATGAAACAACAGATCCTGATGTCATTAGACAACTAAACATTCAAGTCTACCAAGCGGCAGCTTCTATTTGGGCTTATAAACGAAAAGTACTTGGATTGATATTAAGTTGCCAAATTATCTCCAACAATTTCCCTTTACTTGTTGACCATACGAGCCGAGAAGCTGCCTATTTCGCTAAACGATTGAAGGAATTAAACGAAGGTAAGCTGAAACCTTTACCAGAGGCAATTATTAAAGAGAATGTGTTTTTCTTAAAAATAATGGCGGATCATTCAAAATTCATCGGACACCTGCTAGATCCTTCGGAAAGAAAACTTGTCGATCAAGCACGAGGGTTCAGTCATGATTTCGACCAACTTCTTTACCAAGCACAGGATTTAGATCACATGCGCCCTCAGTCAGAAACACAACCACTTTTAGAACAATTTTTAGACCAAAATCGTGTTTCTGTCGTATCGTTACGCGATTTCAAAAAAACAGCACGTGATTTAATTGAAGCCTGCAAAATAAAAAGCAATATACCCGCCCTTCTCGCCGACCATGTATACCGTGAAGCGGATCACTTCCTTCAAATTATTGATGCATTCGATGAGCATCTTACGACACAACAAGCTTAACGCCTTACTATGTATTAAATAATGCTTGTTACACAATCTAACAATCGACTTCAATTCAACTACCCCCACCGATGACTTCTGTATAGGTGGGGGTAGTTATCGTTCCAATGAATAGCCAGCAATTAATGGCATACTAAGTTATTCCTTCCTTAGTCGAATAGTTGAGTAATTTATCTTAAACAAAAAAACTGTCAACCAAATTCGTTCGGTTGACAGTTTTTCATTAAATATAGTTACACTATGTTGACGACAATTTCTTCCTCCACGAGATCGACACGGACTTTTTCAACATGCTCTTCCAAAATAATATCTGTCAATGGATCCTCGATTTTATCTTGAATGACTCTGCGAAGTGGTCGAGCTCCGAATCGTTTATCGTAGCCTAGTTTGACCAATGCTTGTTTTACTTCTTGGGAAATCGTGATATCAATATTATTTTCTTCGATTGTTACTTGTAAATCAACAAGCATTAATTCCACGATTTCAAGTAGATTTTCCTCTGTTAATTCGTTAAATGAAACAATTGCATCGAAACGATTGAGAAATTCAGGTTTGAAATAATCGCCTAACATTTCTAGCATCGTAACGGATTCGTGTACCGTTTTATTGAAACCGACGCTCACTTTTTTGTCGCCTGTTCCAGCGTTACTTGTCATAATAATAACCGTATCTTTGAAACTGACTGTCCGACCATGTGAATCTGTTAATCGACCATCCTCCATAATCTGAAGGAACATATTTTGAACGTCTGGATGCGCTTTTTCAATTTCGTCAAGGAGTAAAATTGAATACGGATTCCGGCGTATTTGTTCTGTTAATTGGCCAGCGTCTTCATGCCCAACATAACCTGGAGGGGAGCCAATAATTTTAGACACCGCATGTTTCTCCATATATTCACTCATATCGAGACGGATTAACGTGTCACGTGAACCAAATAATTCTTCTGCTAGGACTTTTGTGATTTCTGTTTTACCAACACCCGTTGGACCGACAAATAAGAAGGAGCCAATGGGACGGTTTTTCGATTTAAGTCCCGCACGGCTACGACGGATTGCTTTTGCAATTTTATCAACCGCTTCTTCTTGACCTATGACTTTTTTATTGAGATTTTCCTGAAGACCTTTCATTTTCACCTGTTCTGCCGCTTGTAGTTTTGTCACAGGAATTCCTGTTTTCTCTTCGACAATTAACTCAATATCTGCAACAGAAACTTCTATTTTTTTAGCTTCCCCATTTTGTTTCGCTTCTTCCAATTGTTTACGTAATTGAATTTCTTCATAACGTAAATTTGCCGCTTTTTCATAGTCTTCCAATTCTGCTGCTTGTTCTTTTTCTTGAATGATTTCGCCCAGACGCACTCCAAGTGAATCTGAATCCGAATTAGGGATGACGTGTGCAAGGTTTAAACGTGACCCGACTTCATCCATCAAATCAATCGCTTTGTCCGGTAAAAAGCGGTCTTGAATATAACGTTGTGATAAGGTGACAAATGCTTGAATCGCTTCATCTGTATAGTGTACTTCATGGAAGTTTTCGTAACGTCCTTTTATTCCACTTAAGATTTTAATCGTATCTTCTGCCGATGGTTCCTTGACGATAATCGGTTGGAACCGACGTTCAAGTGCGGCATCTTTTTCGATTTGACGATATTCTTTCAATGTCGTTGCCCCGATGAGTTGCAAACCTCCCCGTGCTAAGGCTGGCTTCAAAATATTACCGGCATCCATTTGCGATCCTTCTGTTGAACCCGCACCAACGAGTAGGTGAATTTCATCGATGAATAAAATAACATCTGTCCGGACTTGAAGTTCTTCAATGAGTTGTTTCATCCGCTCTTCAAACTGACCACGAATGCCTGTATTGGTAACAAGTGAAGCAACATCTAGTAAGTACACTTCTTTATTCTTTAGTTTCACCGGAACATCGCCTTCATGGATTTTTACTGCGAGCCCTTCGGCGATTGCTGTTTTACCAACTCCAGGCTCACCAATTAGCACTGGGTTGTTTTTATTTCTTCTATTTAACGTTTCAATGACGCGTTTCACTTCTTGATCGCGTCCGATGACTGGATCAATCAGTCCATTTCTTGCATCATTTGATATATTTTTACCAAGTTGGTCTAACAAACCGTTGCCGTGACCTTCTTGTGTTTGCTTTGTTTGAGTTCTTGCCTGTTGGCCGCCGTTAGCTTGGGAAAAGGGATTCGCATTGTTGCTAAATGACGGCATCTTACCTGCTTGTAATTGACTTTGGATTTCTTGAAAGCATGGATGACACATATTAATGTGCATTCCTTGCTGATTTACTTGAAATCTCAAACTCATCGTCGCTTCGTTTTTATCACAATGTTGACATTTCATGTTCTATTCCTCCCTCAATTTTTCATTTATCTATCTTTCCTGACTTTGACTATATTTGATCTATGCACTTATTATACACTGACCTTTTTTGACTTTCAAGAAACTTGCTTGCATATCCTTGAATATTTTTAATGAAGACTACACGTAAAATCAGCTTAGCCACATGATCCTCAAATAAAAAAACTGTCAACCAAATCCATTACCGTGGACTTGAATGACAGTTTTTTATTAGATAAACAAGCTAAGCAGTAGTACAACACCAAGACCAACGACCGAGGTCGTGAATAATAACAGGCCCCAGGTTTTAAACGTATCTTTAATGGATAAGTTAAAGTACTCTTTAAACAACCAGAAGGATGCGTCATTTACGTGAGTAATTGTATTACTTCCTGCCGCTGTTGCTAAAACCATTAATACAGGATTCACATCAAATGTATGAATTAGCGGACCTACAATACCAGCAGCAGTAATTGCAGAAACAACACCCGTCCCCGTAGCAATACGTAACATTGCAGTAATGACCCAGGCCATAATTAATGGCGATACACTTGTATTTTCCATCATTCCTGCGATGAAGTCACCAATACCTGTATCCAAAATGATCTGTTTGAAAGCTCCACCAGCACCAACAATGAAGATAATCATCGCAATACCTTCAATAGCACCTGAGAACGAATTCATAACTTCCGGCATTGTTCTACCTCTGCGTATGCCGAATACATAAATGGCAACCAATACAGCGAGAATCATGCTAATTTCGGCACTACCAAGGAAATTAATAATTTGATAGAACATCGTTCCTTCTTCTATAAAGAAATCCAAAATCGTTGCCGATGTAATGATGATTGCTGGCAATAACGGTACAATTATACTTACAGCAAATCCAGGCATTTCATCTTCAGCAAATTCTTTCGGCTTCTTCAACATCGGTGGTACAGGACGATCCAAATTACGTAGCATTCTAGGTAAAATAATACCTGCTGCAATTACTGATGGAATGACTACGATCAGTCCCAATATGTAAACCATCCCCATGTCTGCACCATAAGCCTCAACAAGTGCAGTTGGTCCAGGTTGTGGTGGGAATATACTATGCGCCATTGTAGCCGAGGCAACCATCGTGATACCTAAGCGTAAATATGGAATTTTCGCTTCAATTGCAATACTGATGACAAGTGGTGCCAATATGATAAACGCCACTTCATAAAATACTGAGACACCAAAAATGGCACCAACAATTAAAATTGCCCATTCAACATTCTTTACGCCAAACTTGTTCAATAAGGTAGAAGCTACCCGTTGAGCAGCACCGGAATCCACCATTAATTTACCAAGCACAGCACCCATTCCGATAATGATTGCCAAACTTCCGAGCGTTCCTCCAAAACCTGTCTTTATCGATACGACGACCATATCTAATGTTAACCCGTTTAAAATACCTACCAATATCGCAACAATCAAAAGGGCAAGTACACTATTCAGTTTTACCACGATGTTCAAGTAAAGAAGCAACGCTACACCAAGAGCTACCCAAATAAGCGGTAAATAAGTTATAATCCAATCCATCTTTATTCTCCCCCCAAGTCTACTTTCAGTTTGTTCTAATAGCTTCGAATTGCTTTTACGCATGTGGACTGACATTTCTAATTATTGATGGTCAGTCAAGCACAGTAACCTTGTAACCGCTTACTCCAAACCAATTAATCAACACTTTCGATATTTGCAGATTATCATGCATCATTTATGCGTTGCCTAGCTTTACACACCAATAGTAGACAACACCACAAATACCTCTCTCCGAAAGAAAAGCTCTTAACTCTCATCTGTTTTCAGATAAATCGGTTTAGTAAACCGATTTACTTCACTCAGTATATAATGAAAGTGCTTTCAATATCAAATAAAAATTCAATTCTGTGAAATATCCTCTCCTCATGCTTGGCTCTTTTTCATTTTTACTATGTATCTAAAACTTTTTTCACCTAATATAACTTCCGAATTAAGGAAATATCAATCTACGAATTTGCGGATGAACATGGAATTCCGTTATTGAAAGGGAATAACTGCAAAAGAGCATCGGCAAAGTTCTCCCGATGCTCTTCTTCAATACAATGATTCTTCTTACCGGACCTACTGCTCCACTTGACCAACCCATGAATGCCCGTCCCTCGGCTGATGAAAGTCACTCAACGTCCATTTCAATTGTTTTTTTCAATTGTTTCAAGTGACGTTTTTCATGCAATCCGACAAATAGAAACCATTGACTCAATGGAATTTGTCCAAATATCGGATGTTTGAGTGATTTATCACGGAGCACTTCTTTTGTGCTTGTTTCATACACATCTAATAAGAAGATACGGGAATGATAGAGTTCATTTTTCATTTCTACTTTTGATTTATACTCTTTTGTCGGAACTGTAAACTCCGGTGCTTCCACTTTAATTAAGCGATTCGTAGACAATGCTATCGGTTTTTTCATACATTTTAGACTTTCGGGGTTATTAAGTTCTCTGGCAATATTAGTCGCAATCACTGTTTCCATTCTCGCTAGGTGTTCGAAGATTTGTTTTGGAGACCATCCCCCATTTGAAGGTATTTTATTGAACTGCTCATCTGTCAATGGATCAATTGCTTTAAATAACTCTTTTCGAATAACAGTATTTTTTCCCAACACCATTTAATTTGCTCCTTTTATTACCCCGAAAAACTTTTCCGTTATTGTTTACTTATCTACATTATAAGCTTTTCTATTTTTTCGCAAGTTATGATTTAATAGAGTCTCATTTAATGCCATGAATTCAGCATTCTACTTCGTCGTCCTACACCTTTTAACAAAGGTGACTGATACGCATCAAATAACGGCCACCTATCAAACGGGTGGCCGTTGAAAAAGAGGTACCTGACACTCAATTGAATGCAAATGTTTAAACGGTCGTTTCCACTTTCGATCCTATCGCTTTTTCTACCTTTGCTTTCCATACAAAATGGTCTTTTTCAACAACAATAGAGACGAATAAACTACCGATAATTGCCCATAATGGTGCGCCAATATTGAAGAAACTCACACCTGACATGCCTATTATTAAGGCAAAAAAAGCACCCATTTGAAACTTACTGTCTGAAAAGGCTATTTTGAGGGCATTCATAAGTACCCCTAGCATCGCAAGACCAGCAATTACACTAACAATTACACCTGGCATGGCAATCACAAGCGGAACGACTACAGCCGCAAACAGTCCAAAAGTCGAGAATACCCCTCCACATACAACGGTTGCAGCATACCGGCTTTCTTTTTTCCCAACTTCTTCAGCGGAACAGATCGCTGTCATCGGTCCTGCGATATTAATAGCATGAGCGCCAAAAAACGAAGCGATTACACCAACAATTGAACCGTAAATCGCCATCGCATTATTTGGGGGCTTGTAGCCTTGAGCCATTAACACACCTGACGCTTGAGCACTTTCGGTACAGATTATGAGTAACGCAAGTGGAATTCCAATCGACAGTAAGGCATCAAAACTAAATGCAGGTAGGATTAACTGTGGAAGAATGAATGCATTCTGGACGTTCTGAAGCTGAAATTCATTTGTAAAGACGGCCAACAAAACTGCGACAAGTAATGCTGATAAAACAGGTGGGATTTTTTTGAAGAATCGTGTAGAAAGTAAAAAAACTAGAATTGCAGAACCTGCTAGTATGGGAGAAATGGTAACCGACGTAATCATTTCCGTCGAAAAACGGATCATTACGCCAACAATCATACCCATGACAATCGGGACAGGAATCCATTTCATCACTTTGTTGATTAAGCCTGACGCACCGAGAATAATCACGAGGATATGGGAAAATAGATAAGCGCCTATAGCTTCTTGGAATGAATAATGAGTCAAAGCACCTGCAACTAATACTGCACCAGCAATCGAATGTGCACCTGCGATGGGCTGACGATACTTTATAGATAAAAACATACCGAGCAATCCACTAAAAAAATAAACAGCAAATATCCAACTAATGGTTTCAGCATACGTCAAGCCCCCACTTGTCGCAGCTCCAATGATAATCAAAGCAGGACCCGTACACCCAAATATTGCTGCAACTAAGCCAGCACTAACCGTATTCACATTTAGATTCTGACGTAAATCTTTAATATTTAAGAGTAAAATTTTTTCCTTCATGCCCCCTAGCCCCCTAAATCTACCAATACTTCTCCTAGTAATATACACCATTTTTTTAAATATTGTGGGTATTCTGATTAAAAAGAGTGAAAAGTCCCAATTCTAAAAAAATTGAAGCTGTAAAAAAATGCATTCAGCGATATTTAAACACTGTTTCGATGACTGTAAATAATAGGAGATACTAAAGTAAGATTACATGTTCGTATCGCAATGACAAATAAACACTTAACAAGAGTTACCAGAAGTAGACTCTTTGTTAAGTGCATGATTGTCCATTTTATCCCATTAAAATACCCTAAGAATTAGGTGTTACATTACAGCAAGATTGTTCTGGTTTTGTTGATGCAAGGTTTACACTGCATACACCTGTTTCAGGTAAGTCCAGCTCTACTTTCTTTGCTGATTCATAGTCGCCCGTCAGATAAGCCACGATTGATCGCACTTGTTCATATCCAGTTGCCATTAAAAACGTCGGTGCTCTTCCATAACTCTTCATACCAGCAATATAAAAGTCCTTCTCTGGTTGTCTTAATTCTTTCTCCCCATGGGGACGAACGGTTCCACAACTATGGATGTTGGGATCAATTAACGGAGCCAGTACTGCAGCGCTTTCAGTAGCAGAGTCAATTTGTAATCTGATTTCATTTAAGAATGTGAAATCAGGGCGACTTCCAGTGTTAACAATCAACTCATCTATCCTATCAATAGAAAGGCTTTCACCTTTAAACTTACCAAAAATTTTCAATGAATCATCTTCCATCAAAACTTTTTGAACTTGATATGGCGTATAAACTTTGACACGTCCGGAATTCACCAATTGATGAATTTTCAATCCAAGTTCCCCTCTTGCTTGGAGAGCATCTTTTTCTTCACCCCCATAAGCCTCTTCAACATTACTTTTGCGGAGAATCCAAATGATTTCATTGGAACTGCTTTCATTGAGTTTAGTCAATTCTAGAATTGTATTGATTGCGGAGTGACCACCACCAATTACAGCCACACGTTTACCTGTATATTTCTCTCGGTCTTTACCGTTAATGTCGGGTATCCCATAATGAATATTGTTTTGTAATGAAATTTCTTCCTTCGTCCATACACCATCCGCGTTTACAGGGTTTGGTTGTCCCCATGTTCCTGTTGCATCGATAATAGCTTTTGCCTCAATTTGTTCAGTACTACCATTTTGATCACAGTAAAGAACAAACGGAACATTTTCACGTTTAATTGACTTCATCTTATCCAACCCTTTTTTGCTAACGGCTAACACTTTGGTATTCAAATGAATGTACGGCTGGATTTCCGGTAAACTTGCCATTTTCTTTAAATAATCCTCCACCAATTCCTTTCCTGTTGGCAGCTCATCAGGGGTAGGGGCGTCCCATCCATGTTTTTCAAGTAACTCACGGGCGACTTTGTCAACATTGTATTGCCATGACGAAAATAATTGAACGTGTCCCCACTGAAGTATATGGTTACCAACGTTTCTACCAGATTCCAAAACCAGAAACTGTTCACCTGACTTAGCCAAATGTGCGGCTGCGGCTAATCCAACTGGACCTGCACCAATAATGACGACAGGCAATGAACTCGTTTCTTTTTCGATGAGCTCGATATGCAGTGGCACAGTATTTGTTGAACAACAGTTCCCATTCGTTATTTGTATATTACTTTGTTCTATCATTTTACAGACCTCCTAAGAACAATAAGAGCACACTGAATGAGCTCTTTTGTATTAACAATTATTCGGCACACCAACCATGACAAGTCCGGATTGCTCACCTTCAGTTTCAAAATCCAGTGTTAAATTGCTCAGAAGCCCTAAAGCTAACGTGGAAATGGCAACCTGAATGTCATTTATCAAAGAAACAGTATCCGATTCCTCAGGTTGATCAAGAGATAAACCGATTTGCGGTCCACAGCACCCCTCAATAGCATAGACCCTGAGTCCTTTAGCTTGCTGCTCTTTCAAAAGTGATTGAATATACTCTTTGGCTTCATTTGTGATATTCATTATTTTCTCTCCTTCTTTTTACATCCAGACTAGGCATCGGGGAATATTCTTTTTAATGAGTCTCTCATCGCTGATTTCACATTAATCTTAGGACGAATTGTTTTCACTTTTTCCTCCGCTTCAGCAATTGTGTCCGCTTTGCCAAGGGCTAATAGTGTTCCGATAGCCACAGTACCTGTTCGGTTACTGCCTTCACCGCAATGAAAGAAAACTATCTTTCCATAATTATAAGAGTTGACGACCAAATTGATAGCTTCTTTAACAGATCCATCCTGCTGATCGGCATCATCTACAATCGGACTTTGAATTTGATTTTTATCCGATGAAATATTCGTGGATTCTGCACGTAAATCTACGATTACATCTACTCTTTCATTCTTCATAATATCCACTGCATCATCTGCACTGCCAATAAAAATACCATCAATTAATTCCTGATAATTTTTTGTCGTCATACTTCTTTCACCTCACTCAATGTTGAACTCCAATGTTTCTCACAGAGTACTTAGGATTACTACTGTGCTGTACCTCTAAAATTTTACAGAATAAATTCTTTTAATTTGTTGTAACCAATCTTCTCTTCATGCAACCACGGGATCACTGCACATTGCGAGGCTAATTCATCTTTCACTTTTTTAATCCATTCTATTTCAGAAAGTGCACGCCCTCTTAAGACAAAATCAGTTGTATCCGTTGCGTACAAACTTTGATTAATAATCCACCACTTCGGGTCAATCTGGGCACGTTTAAGGTCTTCCTGTAATCGAGCGGCTTCTAAAACCGGTGTAGCTTCGGCCAAAGTCACAATGACTACACCAGTTTCTGCTGGATTTCGCAAACGTGGAAGAAGCTTCTTCACACTTTCAGATACATCACCATTCGAACGGCTCATTTCTTTGTGATAAGCTTCCGTCGAATCGAGCAACAACAATGTGTGACCGGTCGGGGCAGTATCAATCACGACGATTTCATTTTCCGACTTCTCCACTACTTCCGCAAATGCTCTGAACAACGCGATTTCTTCTGTACATGGCGATTCGAGGTCTTCCTTCAAATACGCAAGCCCTTCTTCATCCAGCCCTTTTCCTGCTGTCGATAGCATTTCCTGCTTATATCTTTCTACTTCAATTTCTGGATTTATGCTGCTAATCGTCAGATTGTCTTTCAAAATACTACCTTCAAACGTGTACGCAATATGGGCTGCTGGGTCTGTTGTAGTCAAGTGTACGCGATGACCTTTCTCAGACAGACCGACCGCAATTGCTGATGCAATCGATGTTTTGCCAACCCCACCTTTACCCATTGTGAAGATTACACGTATGTTTTTCGATGAAAAATCATCGATTACTTTGTTTAAGCCCGGAAGATGAAGCGTTTCTTTGCTAAGACTGTCATCTTCAAACAGGTTAATAGTATAAGAGTTAAATAAGTGCCGGAGGTTATCAACTCCTGTTAATGAATACGACACGAATGGAAGGGAGAACGTCACAACCTGTTTTAATGCTTCGGGTGTTTCCTTCAGTGCACGGCGCTGTCGCGCATAAAACGCGGTTGACACCTCATCTTCGGGACGATGCGTCTGAAGAAGCCCATTAATGATGAGTAACTGATTTTTAATGCCGATTTCATTCAGCTCTGAGGAAGCTCGATTCGCTTCAACTAAAGAAGATACATCTGGACGCGACACCAAAATTAGGGTCGTTTTTTCTGGATTAGAAAGAGACTCAACAGCTTTCGCATACAACTCTTTTTTCTCACCAAGACCCGACAGTGGACCCAAGCAGGAAGCACCGTGTGTACTTTCTTCTAGAAACCCGGTCCACGCAGTTGGTAATTGTAAAAGACGCAGTGTGTGCCCGGTCGGCGCAGTATCAAATAATACATGATCATATTGATTTAACACGTCCTCATCGGACAACAGATGAGAAAATTCATCAAATGCAGCAATTTCAACTGTGCAAGCACCCGATAACTGTTCTTCCATTGTTGCGAGAACAGCATCTGGCAACTTACCCCGATAAGGACCAACAACTTTTTCACGGTATGTTTTCGCTGATGCTTCCGGGTCTATATTGCAAGCAAATAAGTTGGTTACACTCGGAATAGCTATTGGTTCATTCGTCAATTCTACATCGAGGACATCCTGTAAATTTGAAGCAGGATCGGTACTTACTAAAAGTACTTTTTTCCCCTGGTCGGCGAGTGTCACTGCTGTCGCACAAGCTGTAGATGTTTTACCGACACCGCCTTTTCCGGTAAAAAACAAAAATGGGGTTAGTACGGTTTTGTTAGGATTGAATAATGGATACATGGCTATTCCCCCTTATTTGTCAAACTTGACAGAAACACGTACACGTGGTTTATCCTGAAGTTCAGCTGCCTTTACATCAAGCCATTCTGCTAACTCTTCGTTTGTCGGATAGGCACCCACTTTTACAATTTCATGATTAACAAGTATCAGAGGTAGAGCATCTGGTCCTTTTTCAAGAAGCACTTTATTTACTACTGCATTGTCTACAAATGCACCCGGATCATTCCCAAGATTATAGCGCGTAATATCAAATTTCTGCTTTTCAAGTGAATAGACAGCGGATCCGACACGCGTTAATTCTGGATCAACACCTGGTCCGCAGACCCCCGTTGAACAACACATTGCAGGATCAAAAATTTCAACCTTTGTCATTATTAAACAACCCTTTCATTACTACATAATGATATCCTTATTCAATTTGGTAAAGGAAAGCCGGGATGTGAATCCACGGCTTCTTTGACTTATTCACCTGTTTTAGAAAAATGTGCAATCCTTGCACCAATTTCATCGCGTACACGCTGGAAGAATACCCATTTTTCTTCATCTGTTCCCTCTGCTTTTGCAGGGTCATCAAACCCCCAATGCTCACGTTTTACATGGGGTGGTGTCATCGGACACTTGTCAGCAGCATCCCCACAAAGAGTGACGACAAAATCTGCATTATTTAAGATTTGCGGATCAATAATATCTGAAGTTTGAGTAGAAATGTCGATACCAACCTCATTCATAGCTTTTATAGCATTTGGATTAACGCCATGAGCTTCAATCCCAGCACTGAGAACTTCCCATTCTTCACCAAGAACCTTTTTGCCCCACCCTTCAGCCATTTGGCTACGGCATGAGTTACCTGTACATAAGAAATAGAGTGTTTTTTTCGACATAATGAAGATCCCCTTTTGTGTTCTATTGTATGAATGACAACCATAAATACAGTCCGATTAGTGTAATCAGCAGTGTAGGAACTGTTAAGATAATACCGATTTTAAAATAGGTTCCCCAAGAGATTTTTACGCCTTTTTGAGACAATACATGCAACCACAATAAAGTGGCCAAAGAACCGATTGGCGTGATTTTGGGACCTAGATCCGACCCAATGATATTTGCATATATCAAAGCCTCGCGAATAGGACCTGACGTAGTCGTTTCTGATATAGCCAACGCGTTAATCATGACCGTAGGCATATTATTCATAATTGAAGACAATACCGCAGCAATAAAGCCCATCGAAATCGTTGCTACAAAGAGTCCTTGATCGGCTGCCAATTGAATGACGTCACCCAGTACGCCTGTGAGACCGACATTACGCAATCCGTAAACGACAACGTACATCCCAACTGAGAAGAATACGATGGACCAAGGTGCACCTTTAAGGACTTGCTTCGTGTGAACAGCTGGACTCCTTTGAGCCATGGCCATAAAGAATATCGCCGTAATCCCAGCAATAATAGATACAGGCAATCCTGTAAACCCACTAGAGAAATACCCAACGAGTAATACGCTTAAGATCACCCAAGCTAGTCGAAACAACTTTAAATCTTTGATAGCATCCTTCGGTTCTTTTAAATCTGAGACATCATAGTCTTTAGGAATACTTTTACGGAAGAATAACAACAACACTAAAATACTCCCAACTAATGCAAATAAATTTGGGACAATCATTCTAGAGGCATATTCGACAAATCCGATATCGAAAAAGTCTGCTGAAACAATATTAACTAAGTTACTTACTACCAATGGTAACGAAGTCGTATCTGCGATAAAACCACTGGCAATGATGAATGGAAAAATCATCTTTTCACTGAAATTCAAATTGCGTACCATCGCAAGCACAATTGGCGTTAGTATAAGGGCAGCCCCATCGTTTGCGAACAAAGCAGCAACGATCGCTCCAAGAATGCTGACATACACAAACATCCGAATCCCACTGCCTTTAGCCAATCTAGCCATATGTAGGGCAGACCACTCGAAGAAACCAATCTCGTCTAAGATTAATGAGATAATTATGATTGCAACAAAAGCAAGCGTAGCATTCCATACAATACCAGTTACATCGATAACGTCCTGAAAATTAACTACGCCCACTAACAATGCGATTACTGCACCAATACAAGCAGACCATCCAATTGATAAATTTCTAGGCTGCCAAATAACAAAAATAAGTGTGATTATGAAAATCAATGATGCAGTTATAACTGAAACCAACGTTCTTTCTCCTCCTTATTGACAACAAACCCGAAGCCCTTTAACTTCCAGCTCAGCGATTGATTCATTCTGTTCCGGTAGATGTTCAAGGATGCCTTGAATAAACGGGTAATCTTTATGATTCTCATTAATCGAGAAGAAAATCCATTGACCTCTACGTTCTTCTTTCACTAACTCAATATCTCTAAGTTTACGTAAGTGCTGGCTAATCGCCGGCTGACTCATCTTAAAAATCTCAACGAATTCACACACACAGCATTCGTGTGACTTAAGTAACTTCATCATCGTCAAACGAGTTGGATCTCCGAGCAACTTTAATAATTGCGATGCTCGCTGCAGATCAATTGTTCCTGTTGTCATGTATCATCCCTCCACTTCATCATCATTGTATAACCATATGCTTATATGTGCAAGTATGTTTTATACTTCCCTTGAAATTCATTTCTTCCAAAAAGAAGAACAATTTACGCACTCGATTAATTATAGAAATAGAAAAGAAAAACCGCATGGGTATTGACTAAATTTGCACTATTCACTAAATACCTAAAATCAAACACCCTCTAGACCCATTTGTCTTCTTAACAGTTCGAACCACATTGAGTCATAATCTTAATCTATTTTTCCAAATGGGGTCAGCTACGTACTCCAAAGATTTGAACAGTAATTTTTGGGATGACAAAAGGATTAGTTCTTGTCGATAGCAACAAGAACTAATCCTTTTGATTTACTACTTTCACTTCCATGGTATGAGCTTATACTCCAACCACTGAAGAAATCGATTAAAACTCAATCCTAGTAAGGATAAAACCAGTACCCCTACCATAAGCTTCGTTGTAATCATTAAATTACCATAATGTAATACCATTGACCCTATACCATTTTGCGCTGCAATCATTTCTGCAGAGACAAGCAACAGTAGTGACGTCCCTGCAGCAAGTTTTAGACCTGCAAAAATCATCGGAAGTGAGCCAGGTAAAATAACCTTACGAATGAGGTTAAATGGACCCGATCCAAATGTAACTGACGCTTTTATCAAGATAGGATCAACATTCTTTACACCAGAGAACGTATTAATGACGACTGGAAAAAAGACGCCCAATGCGATAATCGTCACTTTTGATAATTCGCCAATACCCAACCATAAGATGAATAACGGCAAAAGAGCGATTTTCGGAATTGGATAAATTGAGTACACAATCGGTGTTCCGATTGCATCTGCCCATTTGGAATAACCAAGGATTAGGCCGATTAAAATACCCAAAATGGATCCAATAACATATCCAACAACAATTCGGTATAGACTTGGAACCAGGTTCTCATAAATTTCGCCACTCACAAGCATTTCCCAACCTGTAATGACAATTGCTGAAGGCGCCGGCAAAAATAAAGGAGAGACAATGTTCAAGCTGCATATAATTTCCCACAGCACAATTAGACCGACTAAACCTAAAAAAGAAGCATAAAGTGGAACTTTTTTATCAAGAAAAGCAACGCGGTTGGTAATTATTTGTCTATGTTTAGTCATTCATTTTCACTCCTTTAGCGCTTCCTCAGCATCTTGACGAATAAGCTGCCAAATATCATCTGCATATTGCTCAAATTTGGCTCTGTGTTGTTCTTCATTTCTTCCCATTTTAGGTAAATCAATCGTAATAATTTCTTTAATCTGTCCCGGATGTCTAGATAAAACAATAACTCGATCCGCTAAATAAACAGCCTCTTGAATGTTGTGTGTCACATAAAGCGTACTCAATTTCGTACGATTCCAAATCGTCAATAACTCCTCTTGCATCAGCGTTCTCGTTTGCGCATCTAATGCAGAAAACGGCTCGTCCATCAGCAGTAAATCCGGTTCAACTGCAAGAGCCCTCGCAATTCCGACTCGCTGTTTCATACCACCGGACAATTGTTTTGGATATGAATCTTTGAATCCAGTTAAACCAACCATATCTATATAAAAATCGCCTTTTTCTTTTTGCTCTTGTTTGCTTACCTTTTTTTCTTCTAATCCATAAATAACATTTTCATAAACGGTACGCCATGGCAGCAAAGCAATCTCCTGAAAAACAATTGCCAAATTCGGCTTCTTTTCCATAACACCTTCAAAATAAACCGTACCACTCGTAGGTGACAATAAGCCGCCGACAATATTTAGAAGCGTCGACTTCCCACAACCACTTGGGCCTACTAAGACAACAAACTCTTTCTCTTCAATAGAAAAGTTTATATTGTCTAACGCCAATACTTCACCTTTTTTCTTATCACCAAACATCTTACTGACATCTTCAATGACGATTTTCATCTATTTCACTTCCCTTGTTCAGCTAAAGCTTCTTCAAGCAATTCCATGTTAACAATGTCGGATGCATCAATCGATGTGTCCACTAACTTCTCTTTCACATACCAATCGATTTGTGTCTGGATATCTGTTTCAAGAAGTTTTCCATCCCGATCCATATAAGGGAGACCTTTTTCAATAATAGCTGGTTCTTGGTCTGTATATTCAGCGATGATAGAAATGACTTCATCATAATTTTCACCCGGTACAATCTCATCGTTTTCTTTTGTTAATACAGCATCATAGTAATATTGTGTTGCTTTTGCATATGCCTTAAGGAAACGTGTAGCGGCATCTTTATTCTCAGCAAAAGCTTGTGAGAAGAAGATTCCAGAAGTTTGATACTCAATCTCTTCTCCTACTTGAGCAATCACTTTACCATAGCCTTCTTCAACGGCAAGAGATACATTTGGTTCATTCAATAAAACAGCATCCACTTGTTTACTCTCTAGCGTATCCATAAGACCCGGAATACTGTTTAGTGGGACTAGTTCGACATCTTTAGTCGTAAGTCCGTATTCTTCCAATAGTCTTCCAGCCATATAATGATATGTAGAACCGGTTTGTGTAATCCCGATCTTTTTACCTTTTAACTCTTCGACGCTTTTCACAGTCGAATCACTTGGCACTAATATGGCAGATGAAGAATAACCTTCCTGCTCTCGCCCTTTATCAGCAACAATAACTAACTTTTCCCCACTCGCAACCATATTGTACAAGCTTGCTGTAATTCCAGTAGCCCCAACAGCAACATCGCCTCCGGCTGTTGCAACTGCAATCGGTTGTGCCGCCTCAAACCATTTTGCTTTGACATCGATTCCCTCATCCTCAAAGAAACCTTTTTCAAGTGCGATAAATAAAGGCGCTGAGCTTGTCAATTTCAGCATTCCGATTTCAATAGGTGCTTGATCAGTACTCTTTTCAGCATCAGAACCTGCTGTTTTTGTCGACTCGCTTTCAGCGCATCCTGCTAGTCCAATTGCTAAAATTAGGACAGTAATAAATGTAAATAAGATTCTTTTCTTCATGTCTTCCTACCTCCAGATTATAATAGTGCAACTCATTTACTTATTGACTCAAAAAACAACAGAAAAAAACCTTAAATAATTGATAAATTCAATAAAAGTCCATTCGCCACTTTTCAAACTCAACTTTCAATACTTTTTAGAATAGCACAAATAAGTACACAATTGTATGTAATATCTGAATTATATCGACTATTTAAAGTTTTCTTAGCAGAAATAGGAGATTTATATATTTCCACATAGTATATGTCTATTTTTCTGATTTCAGTGCAGTATATACAGGTGACTCACAGCTAATTTGTATCATCGGAATTAGAGCTCTTTTATTATTGTACAAATTTATTATTCGATTAGTTTAAAACAAAGAAGAGTTTAATTACTGGGTATTTATACAAGATTTGGCTATCGAAATATCTCTGTTTATCTAACTTATAAATAACAGCCTTCCTCCTTCATGTATTTTCTAACGCAAAGAAGCCAAAGGAACGACAACGTCGCTTCTTTGACTTCACTCATACAGCTATTTACTCAATTGGTTTCTTTGATTTTATGAAAAACATGCAGCAAGCAATAATCACAAAAGCCACTAATGCTAAAAATGGTATTGTAATAAACCCAAACCAATTAATATATTGGGCACTACAAGGCACACCACTCACACACGGCTTGAAGCCTCCAAAGCCTGGTATCTTCTGCTCTAAATAATGCATGAGAGATATGCTTCCCCCAATAAGCGCTAATGGAAGCACGAACTTTTTAACGGAACTATCATTCTGGAAAGTTCCAATCCCTAGTATTAACGCAAGGGGGTACATGAAAATCCGCTGATACCAACATAGCTCACATGGAATAAACCCTTTAATCTCACTGAAGTACAAGCTTCCAAACGTTGCAACAAGTGAGACAACCCAAGCACCATATAATAAAAATCCTTGTGGTGTCGATTTCGCACTTTTATTTCCCATCAGTCATTATCCTTTATCTCTGTTTCTATTGCCGTCTTAATGGCTTCGTAATCAAAGGGATCCTCTATCATTTTCCCATTTATCACAATGGACGGAGTCATGGAGACACCGGCTTCACTTACTAAATCTTCATCGATTTTAACGCTTTCCATAGTCGCTTCCTGTTCAATATCTGTTTTCAACAATGTTTGATCAATCTCAGGGAAACCACTTGCAATTTCAAGAATTCTTTCAGGTGTTATCCATTCTGCATTATGATTTCCAACAGGTTGTGCATCAAACAGCGCTTGATGGAATAACCAATACGCATCGGGGTTCCGCTCATAAACAGATTCAGCGGCAATCGACCCTAAAGTCGATTCTTTACCGTGGAATAGAACGTTCACGAATGAAAATTTAACTTTACCTGTTTCGATATAATCATCTACTAATTTCGGATAAATCATTTCACCCCATGCTTTACATGAAGGGCATTTAAAATCGCCGAATTCAACAACCGTTACAGGGGCATCTTTCTCCCCAAGTGTGGGCTGCCCAGTGACATCGAATTGCTTTATTTCTGTTGGCAATGATTCTTGTTTATTGCTTAGTACTGCGACTGCGGCCAATATCACTACTACCACAAGCGTTAATACAACTACAAATTTCATATTTGAATTCTTATTCTGTTTCATCAAATACCTCTTCTCTATTATTTATCTACGTACTTGTCGATTCGATTTTCGAATTAAATTCCAATACAATTTCATATACATCTCCGGTTATATCTTGCCGGTGAAGAACTCGTTAAACCGGTATGTGCAGAGAATGTGGTTGAAAATGCGAACATTAATATTGCCCAAATTATCCTCTTCATTTCTTCGATTCCTCTCGATAACGGCAATACTAGAGTTGAATCAAAACTTATTGTACAGAATAGCGACACAAAAAGACATTCTATTTAGAAAAAAACACGAATTGTTCACAGCTACTTTATATAAAAACATAAAATTGACACACATATTAGCTGATGCTGAAGATCAAAATTTAAATAAGTTGCTTCTCCATAGAAACAACTTTAATATTTATACCATTTGGTTTATGTACAACTTCCTCATCATAGATACGGTATCCAATTGAACTATATAATTTTATATTTTTAGACACGGTCATTCGAACTTTGCATAGCATCGTAAATATTTCATTTTGTTTTGCATAATCATCTAAAGACTTTAATATTTCTTTCGCAATACCTTGCCCCTGTTTTTCTGGAATAACAGACAACCTATAAAAATAAACACCTTTATCTTCTAATCGAAAACGCACCATCCCTGCCGGCTCATCATCAATATAACTAATGAAAGCCTGTTCACCATTTTCTAACGCTGTTGATATAGTTTGTACCGTTTCCTCTAAAGCACTAGATGGGGGTATTTCGTCTTTATATTCCATAAACGCTTTAATCATCAAGTCGTGAATTATTGATGCATCAGATCTTTCTGCAAGTCTAATTTTCATAGTAATCCTCTCTTCCCTTTTATAAATATACAATTAAGTTAATTTTTACACAAATAATGAAATATGCCTTAAAGAAATATGAACCTCCCACGACTGAAGTCACGGGTTTCAGGGTTGGTGCTATCGCACATTGACCACTTGAGGCTGGGAACACACAGCCGCTATACCGTTAGCGAATGCTTTCGGCACTACTTTTCTTAGGATGTTTGCTGCACCATTAACATCTGCATTTATTAAAAAATTATTTTTAGTACGGTAAATACCGCGTTTTAATCTTTTCCCACTGAATACTTGTTTGACATTGTTCCCCAATTTGTAGGTTGGAATAATGTCATTATCTAGAAAACTAGCCTGCGATGTGTAGCTTTCTTCAGTTACAATCACCGAAATACCCTCGGCATTCGCTTTGTAAGTAATTAATTCTATTAGCAATGAGTGAGGTACTTGAACGAAGTTTTGATTATTTCTTTTCCCTAATTCGATTTTTTGTTTCCAACCCACATTTTTACCGATGACAATCGTATCAATGTTATTTCCCACCGCTATTCGTACGATATTGAAACTAACTTTATGGAAAAAGTCTTTGATTTGTCTATGTCTTGCGGAATCTAATTTCACTAATTTTTTTGAATAGAAATGACCTTCTTTTGGTTTTTTTCCATTACGAAGAGCCGCGTAGTAGTAAGCACGCATTTTGTTGTACCACTGATTGATAGATTTAACTTTACCGCCTTTAAAAAGGACTGGAACGTGCTCTGTATTAAAAACTAGCGCTGCAATGTTATCAAGACCTAAATCGATACTCATGCATCGTTCCATTTTGGTAGATATTTGTTTTTTCAACTCAATTAAAAACACTAATTCAACAGTAAAACAATTGTGCTTGGGTATGATTCTCACTTGTTGAAACTTACCTTTGAAATTTGCTAACTTACCAATATTTATTTTTTTTTTAGTTTTTGGGAAGCTTAGATATTTACCGTCTTTAATTTTGCAAATTTGATTCGATAGGATTGATTCTTTTCTGCTTCCTTTTGATAGGTAACCAGGAATAGAAGGTCTTCCTTGATATTTCCCTGGATTCTTTTTGAAGTCTTTCAAACTTGCGAAAAAACTAGTCCAATTTTGCACGACATTTCTAAGAACTTGTTGATTTATCTGACCTGGCAATGAATAATAGTCTTTTTGTTTAATTGTTTTAAATAGACAATCAAGAAAATTGTAACCTAAGAAGGATTTTTCTTTTGAAGGCAGCTCAAATAGATTTACCTTTATTTCTTTTTGTTCGTCTCTTGGTTTCATTTGTTCTTTTTCTAATTTTTTCAGATAAGCTTTTTGTTGATTGACATTCATTTTATTGATGTTATCAAGAATCACTTTTATTACTTCTTGTTGTAAAGGTTGTAATACACCTTCATTGTTTAAAGTAGTATAAACTTGCCTGATAAAGAAGTTTGTCGTGTTATATAGGTTATTACTATTTAGACAAAGTTCATCGAAATAAGTATACATTTTATGGCCATTTTTAATGTTGATTTGAAAAGTTCGATATTCTTTATTCGGCTCCATAGTTTGTCACCTGCCTTCTTTAAGAATATTCTATCAAATGGAATGTGTGTTCGTCTAGTGATATCACTTTATAACGAAAAAAAGAAAGCCAATTCATCCCACGACTGAAGTCACGGGTGTTCTCGGCTTAATCCATAAAATAAAAGGACTGTCGTAGAAAGTCAGTTTATACTAACTTTCTGTGACAGCCCTTTTTTTAAAAATGCATTTACGCCGGACTCCTTATGTCTTTCCCGTTACAAGTTTTCAGGGGTACGGATGACGAGTACATCACATTTTGCGGAACGTACAATGTTTTCAGAAACACTACCAATCATGAAGCGTTCAACTGCATTTAGACCCGTGGCACCACAGATAATTAGATCTGCACCCAGTTTTTCCGGAAGATCTTTTGAAATCTTTTTTTTGGGTGAGCCATTTTCGACAATCACATTAACGTTTTGCACGCCTGCTTGAACAGCTTCCGCTTTGTATTTGTTTAGCAATTCCACCGCGGATTTATGTGCGCTCTCAGCGATAGAACGGTCATAAGCCTCAACAGAAGAATACGATAGTGTATCGATGATGTTGACCAAATTCAATGTGGCATCGTTTCGGTCAGCAATTGCCACCGCCTTTTTGAAAGCTAATTCTGACTCTTTTGACCCATCTACTGCGACAATTATTTGCTTGTATATCAATGTCATAGATTTTCACTCCATTCCTTGTTTAAGTATACTACTTCTTTTCCTTCCAAATAACAAAAAAATCATTATCTTTCGACAAAATTATAAGAGATACCTAAAATTATGCTTTTACTCTTCCATATTAAGTTTTACCTTCGATTCATTGAATAATGGAGCACCCGCCTTTTTCCCGCGATAGTTCACGAAGTAAATACTTAAACCTACTAGCAACAAGCCTGCGATTAGTGGGTACGTTACCGGTTCATCTAGAAACACCGTTCCCATGAGGACTGCAATAATGGGTACCAGAAATGTGAAAGTACCGACTTTGCTCGCCTCTCCCGCATTAATCAGCTTATAATAAATGACATATGACAGGGGTATGCCGAAAGTCGCACCGTATCCGAGGCCAAAAAGGTACTTACCATTCCATTCAATGGCAGACCAGCTTTCAACGATTGATCCGGTACCTATTAGAATAAACCCTCCAATAATACACTGCAAAGCCACCATCCAGAAAGCATCTACCTCGTTGCTCACTTTCTTCACATAAACCACACCCAGTGCCCAGCTAATTGCCGTAAGCAATCCTAAAGCAACACCTATGATTGAAAGTTGTACGGTTAATCCATTGACACTGACGACTACAATTCCAAGAAACCCAATGACTAAACCGATTATTTTAACCGGTGACATATGTTCTCCCAGCCAAATCCAAGCAAATAATCCAAGTAGAACTGGCTGAAAAAAGACAAGGACTGATAATAGGCCACCCGGCATATAGACGAGCCCGACTGTCTGAAACCCATAAAAGAGAATCGTATTGAAGAATGCCGAAATACAATATTTCGACCAATTTTCACGCCAGTTGATCTTGCTTCGCATTTTATAGATGAAGGCTGCTAATATAAAGCCTCCTAACACTGCACGCATACCCGCAAACAATAATGGAGGTGTATAAGGTATTGCTAATTTATAGATTGGCCAACTAGCACCCCAAACGAAGACTAAAAATAGAAGTGCACCTGTCGATTTTGTAAAGAGCTTACCCAATTGCGTATCTTCCCTTCAATAGTTGAACAGTAACAACTCTATATTTCAGATTATGCTTGAACTATGCTCCTAGCAATAGATTCTAGCTTATTCCACTATACACCAAAGAAGAATATTCGACGTATTCAATGATTCTCGATTTCGAATAGCTCGAACCTTATCTTCGCCGTCGGAAATGAACTGCACAACTGTTGGCACTAACCGCGAGGCCATAACATAACAGAAACACCAATTATGCAAATCACGGCTCCAATCCAATCATATGTATCCGGCATCTTTTTATCGATTCCCCATCCCCAAAGTACAGACAGCACAATGAATACACCGCCATAAGCCGCATACACCCTGCCAAATGTCGGGAAGTGTTGGAAAGTAGCAATCACACCGTACATAGCCAAGACAAGTCCACCGACAAGTCCCAAATATGCCGGCTTCCCCTCCCTTAACCACTGCCAAATGAGATAGCCTCCACCAATTTCAGCGAGACCCGCAAACAAAAAAAGCAGTATTACTGTAATCAAAATAACATCACCTTTTCGTAATCTAAAAAACCTGACGCTTTTAACTTGTTCATCTAAGTCTCTTTGATTTATTTTTTAATAGACAAAATTCAAGTCATCTACTGTTTGAAACTTTTTAGTCGTTTGAATTTCAACTTTCCTGCTAACAAAATGACTCATTGGATCTTGTTTCAATAGCTCTTCTTCAGTCATATGCTGGTTTTTAGATAATTTAGGAACATATAGACGATCTACGATTACTTTTTTTATTGGTAATTGGACCTTCTGAATCTCTTGGATAGCTATCAATAATCTTTCTCTATCCTCTAAACTATCATATCGAAACTTTTCATTACGATTAGTAGATTGTTCAAATGGATATAAAATAAAGGAATAAGCATCACATCTATCATACCTTGTCATTTCATAACATTTTAAAGCATATTTCATATCCCTGTCTGTCTTAAAGCCTTGTTCTTCAATTAGAGTCAGAAGTGGTTCAATCAATGCAAAATCATTTTCAAATAAATAGGATGCAAAAATATCAACATTGTTTTTCACTAGTTTATTCCTTACATTTTCAGCATTTTTATAAGTCTCATTTAAGTTCAAGAGTACCCCCCCAACTGAAATGGTTCGCATATCATAAGAAACTTTTATAACCTCTTTTTGAAGCTCTTCTAACACGGGTAAAGCCTTGTAAATTAATTGAAATGCATCTGGATCCCGAAATGATAAATTCTCAGGTAAATCCATATAAAATGCAGGATCTTCTTCAGAATCCCCAAATGAACTATTTCGAAACCCATATGCTTTTAATTCATTCAAAGTTGTTGAATTTTCCCGAGTTTCATTCAAGTCAAATCTATTCTTTTGTTTTTGATAATTATCTTTAGAAATATGACCGGCTACATTAATGTGAATAACAAAATCGATTGGTTCTTTTTCTATTGTACGAACATGGGCTTCGGAAAACTCTAGACCCCCAAAACTTGACGGTATACGCCCCTCATTGCTTACAACTTCGATTGGTACATCATACTTTTCCTCCACATATTTAATCAAATCATCATTCGAATAACCAGAGTAATCTTTGGCTTCCTTGGTAACCCAAAAGCCAATTGCTAACACTAGACCCAGTATAAGAAAAAGTATCGCTATTACAATACCTATAATCCACAGGATTACCTTTTTCATATGTGATTACCCCTTATCTAAGAAATTAAGTTTCTGTAAAATTGAGTATATTTATATTGTACCATCATCCCCACCATAGCATTGTAAAGTGAAAACAAAAGGATGGACTAGTGCGGGAAAGTTACGATTACCTCTTATAATTTCTATAGAATAAAAAAAAAGCCGCTTTCTAACTAGAGCGGCTCACTAATTTAAATTGTGATTGGAGAAACTTTTTAATATCACTACTTTTTATAAACTAGATGTTGCATGAGAGTTTCGAGTGGTCCATTCATATGGAACCTTTCTAAAATGGTGGCAATGACTAGGGCTAATATCCAAATAATAATAGCAATTAGTGTAACATCCGTGTTATTTAATATACCTCCAAAGTTCAATACTGCGGGAGATAATAGGATGACTAGCACTGCTTCATTGAAAACAAAAAATGTGAGCGATCGTTTTCCTAATGCAGTCAATGAATAGGTTATCAAGCCAGGCGTTTTAATTTGAACACCGATAAGACCAAATAATGCTGCATATCCTATCCCTCCTGCAATCCCTGTAATGATTTGAATTCCATTACTAATTCCAGCTACAAAGAGAGTTGGTTGCCATACTTCATCGATCAATACTAATGGCAAAGCCCCAAGAATAGAAACTAAAATTCCAGCTACAGCTATTATTTTCAAACTGCTCATATGCCGCTCCGACGCCGTCAACAGCTGTTTTCTTCCACATAAAGCGATTCGTCAATTTCCCCTGGAAAATCGGGAAGTCCTAAAGGCTCTCATCCGGATCTTTATCTACCCAAGGATATTGATACTGATAAAATGCTTCACGAACAGAATCCAAATTCGCTTTAACTACTTCTCTATATAATTCACTGCTATTTTCTCCAAGAATAACTAACTGCTTATTTTCCATATAAATTGCTGAAATGTCTTTTTTCTCAATGGCTTTTACCTTATCTCCTAATTTTAATTGTACGTTTTGATAGGAAATCGTAATTTCAACACGCTCGCCAAAAATAATAGCTGCCAACAATACGCCAACAAACATTCCAATAACAGTAGCCACAATCGAAACCCGGAGGCTGTTAAGTGATGCTATTAACGAGATTAACTTCTCGATTGGAACCATTGGAAGCGTTAGTACCCAATCTGCAATAACAGGGACAAACCAACCAACCAATCCAGCCATTGCCATATGGAAGAATACAATAAGTGCTTTTTCGAACTTACTGAATCCAAGAACAGTTTCGTTATCTGTCAAATTCGATTCCCTCCTTTCCTTAACTGTTGCAGAGAATACTAATAAACCAAATGGTTGCCTTATTTAATTATTTTCCACACGCTGTTATCAATTCATCATATAAACTTGCTGGAAAAGTCATTATCTATTATGCCCGACATGAGTATAAGCTTTGAAAGTGGCAAATTTGTTTCTATATTAGGAGATTCTGGTTCGGGAAAACTAAAATGGTTAATTTAAATTATTGTTTATTTCCTTTTTTCGCAAAGAAAAACTTTTTAAAAAAGTAATATATAATAAATCCTGATAGAATGATGATTCCAGTTGCATATTCATTAAAACCTTGTGACAACAATCCGGCCTGAATAAGAGTATAAACAAAGAATATAATAATATTTCCTAATGCTGTTGCGATTGTAAAATACAAGAGTCGAATATTACTTACACCTGAAACGGCGTTAATGATACTTGTAGGAGCAAAAGGAAATATCCTTGCCCCAAATACATACCATAGTCCACTCCGTTCTACCTTACTAATAATGGCCGAATTAACTTTTTTCAACACCAAATCTTGGAGGACGTATCGAATACTTAGAAATACGATGATTGCACAGAGAATACTAGTTAATATGCTCCACACGATACCTAATTGAAAACCAAAAAGAGTATTATTTATCAAAATGACGAGGAAAAGTGGAATTACAGGAAACGCATTATGAACCAACATAATCATTAAGGTGATGAACAGAGTGAAAGCTATATGATCATCTAATATAGAAGTGATGGACTGAATGTTTCCGGAGATAATGCTTTGAAATAAATCGGTATTTACATTAACGAAGAACAAGACTATAAATACGAGAAAAATAACTGCCGCTTTTTTCCCTTTGTTCAATAAGCTCACCCTTCCTTGAAAACAATGGTTAACTTGATATTCATCCTAGTGTTAATCCACCATATAAAATGTTACTCCAACAATAAAAGAAATCGTTGATTACGGTCACTTGACCTTACCACTTGTGACATCTATTTTACCAGTCCACGCCAAGGAATTCGCCACGCACCGCCAAATAAATTTACCAGTTCAGATCAATAAGGTGAAGGCTTAGTTAGGTGCAGAAATTTTGTATTTCCATCGTAGTGAGCGACGGTCATGGTACAATGTGGTAAACAGTCATTGTGTAGTAGGAGGCATGGAACATGGAGCAAGAAAAAGACAAAGTTAGTGTTAAAAGTGCGGCTACTTGGTTTTGGAAATGGTTTTTAAATAATAAAGTTGTAACAATATTACTGGTCTCATTATTGCTTTTGCTAAACGTCCTTGTATTTTCTAAAATCACGTATGTATTTAATCCAATCAAAGGATTTTTCAGTGTGATTGGATTACCCATTTTGATGGCGGGTATTTTATTTTATTTGGTAAATCCTTTGATTGATTGGATGGAGAAAAAGAAAATCCCACGTGTTGCTGGAATCGCGATTGTCTTTATGATTATTATCGGTTTGGTTGTGTGGGGAATTATCATACTAATTCCAATTATACGTGAACAGACAATGAGTCTAATTGAAAACTGGCCGAATTATTGGGACAACGTCATTGCTCAATTCGATAATTTATTGAGAAGTAATATATTTTCCCAATTACAGGTTCAATTAACCGATGTAAATCAAAGCATTATAAAATCTATTTCTGAGCAAGCAAACAGTGTCGTGAATTCAACCTTTTCCGGAATTGGTAGTGTGCTAGGAACAATGACCAATATTGTAATCGCACTTATTACAATGCCAATAATTTTGTTCTTTCTATTAAAAGATGGTCGAAATTTACCTTACTATACAATGAAACTCATTCCTACGAGAATGCGATTAAGTACGTATAACTTATTAAAAGAAATCAATTCGCAAATTAGTCAGTATATCCGTGGCCAGTTATTGGTAGCATTTTTTGTTGCACTCATGTTCTGGATTGGGTTTGCAATTATTGGTCTTGAATATGCAGTATTACTAGCGATATTGGCTGGGGTATTAAATTTAGTGCCCTATTTAGGTTCTTTTCTGGCAATTATTCCAATCTTAATCATCGCATTAGTGACTTCACCTGCGATGCTTGTTAAAGTGATTATTGTTTTTGCCATTGAACAAACACTTGAAGGACGGCTAATACAACCATTAATTTTAGGCAGTAATTTAAAAATACATCCAGTAACCATTATTGTAGTCTTGCTGACGGCTGGAAAATTATTTGGTATTCCTGGAGTGATTCTTGGAATTCCAGCGTATGCCGTAATGAAAGTGATTTTTGAGCATCTGTTTAAACGGTACCAGACATATTCAGGTTTATATGAGCAGGACTATAATCCCGCCCCTAAACCAAGCACACCTATTGGGAAAAGAAAAAAATGAGTGTCTGTGCAGGATGCTATACAGATAACATATTATTTATTCATGCGAAAATTCTTTTCCATAAATGAATTACATCCCTAATCTCAAAGGATTTAATGGAAAATTTGAGATTGGGGATTTTTGCGTTTTTTTGAAATGCAAAAATAATACAGAGAACTGATCAAGGTATTTAGTATGTAAATGGTAAAAATACATATTATGTATTAATTTCCTCTAATTTAAAACAGTATCTATCCGAAGCTATCGTTAATCAAGATAATTTGTTTATTTCGTACACCAGGTACCAAAAGTTATTAAAGTAACTACTTACCCTTTATTCTAATCGCCCTATGCGGATAATCAATTATTAGTTGAATGTTTATTATTGTAGGTTTTTTATACTTGCACTTTTTTTCTTAGAATGCATAGTCTATATAGATTCGAGTTTAATATGCAATGGGGGTAAAAGAATGATCAACTTTCAATCTTTTAATGGGATCGTAACAAAGATTAGTGATTTTCCGATTGGGCAAAACGCTGAAAGTGCTGGTTGTTATAAAATATTTTCTGTAGATAATGGATACGGAAATGAAGTGAATTTTGTAGTGTCACCCACAACATATTTTGTAGATCATGTCATGGTTGTAGTTGGTGACCGAATAACTGGATTTTATGATGCAAACGCACCAGTGCCCCTTATCTATCCTCCACAATATCGAGCACTTGTTATGGCAAAGGATAATCCATTTCAAGATGTGAAAGTAGACTATTTTAACAGCCAATTCGTGAGTAGTGATGGCAGTTTAAAATTAAATATTGCTCCAAATACGCTAATTTTATTAGAAAATGGGCAAACCTTTATCGGAAGTGTTGCAAACCGAAATCTAATTGTCGTCTATGGTGCAACCACCAGAAGTATACCAGCCCAAACCACACCCTACAAAATTATTGTCATGTGCTAGTTATTTTAAAAGTATGCGCCAAATAACGCCCACCTGTTTTTCAAATAGTGGTACCTGTGTGACACAACGGTAAACAATTCACATACCTGAATATATACGAAAAAAGATCAGACATACGCCATTTTGTCTGATTATCATTCTGTTTTTATACAGTTTTAGTGAATTACCAGAGAAGTTTCACAGGTACCTAAAACTTAAATTTCCTTCTTAAAAGAAGCTAGAGATAGGTGTTCTGTTACTCTTGTTTCTTCTGTCTTTAAAAATCCATTCTTCAAATAGAAGGTTACTGCTGGTGCATTTTCGGATCCAGTTGACACTATTATTGTTTCAAAGCCTTCCATATTGCTTTCGATGAAATCCAATAACATCTTGGCAATTCCTTTTCTAAAATGGTTAGGGTGCACCATTAACCGATGTATATCAATTACACCTTTTTTTATTTTTATAGAAATAACCCCGCATAACTCTTCATTTAAATAACAGCCATAGAAAGTCTCTCCACATTCCTGCAACATGTTCACTGTGTCTTTTAATGGCGGTATTCCATAAAAATTAATTATTTTAGCTTCTACCTTGTATGAGGGTATTTGAATGTTTAATACTTCTTTAGCAAGTTCAGGATAAGTAATATCAATTTTTTTAATCAAATTTATCCTCCGTTTTCTTATCTTATTTAATTAAGAGTAATTTAGTTTAACATAATAGAGGTACCTTTCAGACACAAAGAAGGACGATTCACATATTCCAGCAATTATAAAAAAATGCAGAAAAATCGCGTTGGTATTGATTTATTTTTTATTATTAAAAAGTTATTTTATATTTACTGAATAGTTCCGCGCACAGGTATTTAAAATTTTGGAAGAAGAAATGAATGACTTGAAAAATAAGGTTCATAGCTTTTTAGACAAACAAATTAAAAAGAAGCCGACAATTTGTTATCTAGTCGACTTTCTCCTTTTCCTTTATGCAATAGTTGCCTATTGTCTGGATAGTATGTGACTAAAGTACTTCAAGTAATCAATTCGCCTGCATACCGCCATCCACATTATACAGTGACCCTGTCACAAATGATGCGTTTTCAGATGCTAGGAACAAGACAACTTGTGCGACTTCTTTCGGAGCGCCAAATCGCCCGACAGGAATTCCTTGTCTGATGGCTTCACCTGAAGTTTCTGGTTCACCAGGTGTAATGTTGTTCTGAATGTCAGCCAGCATTTGCGTATCTATTGCTGCTGGCGCAACGGCATTCACACGAATACCGCTTGCAGCCGCTTCTAGTGCCGCAGTTTTCGTTAACCCCGCTACTGCGTGCTTCGAGGCTATATATCCGGCCATACCAGCTGAACCTATGTAAGCCGCGTTAGATGCAGTATTGATGATGCTACCATATCCTTGCGTTTCCATTTGCCGGATGACATGCTTTAACCCTAGAAATACACCCGTTACATTTATATTTAAAATCATCTCAAATTTGTCTTTTTCTAAGTCTTTGATTGGCGTAAAGGGTCCATTGATTCCTGCATTATTGAAAAAAACATCAATTTTTCCATACGCCTCAACCGTTTGTTTTACATAGTTTTTCACGTCTTCTTCATCTGTTACATCGGCTTGTATAACTTGTATATTATTGCTATCACCTTTCAATGAAGACTTTGTGCTTTTTAAGGCCTCTTCATTAATATCTACCAAAACTACTTTAGCACCATTGTCTATAAATAACCAATAACCATTTATCAGCCTAATTCAATGTTTTTTGATTCAACACAAATAACAAATGCTTTTCGATATCATAAAAACAGGAAAAAGCATTGTAAATGCTTTTTCCTGTTTTTTAGTGTACGGGCATATAATTCCTAGGATTAGGGAGTCCCACCTCGCCGATTAACTTTTAGGTGTGATAAACTCTTCATCATTCCCAAGTTTATATTCAACATTTAGGAGTTTCCCTTTAAATTCGAATTCACCTTGATCCGCATATTCTTGACTAACTGGATAGGCTGAGTCTTTTCCAACGTCTAGGCCTTCAAATGTCATTTTATAGGTCTGCGTTTCTTCTAAATTGGTTTCTCCGACTTTTTTATCATCAATGTACAATGTACCTTTACCCTTATGTGGACCTGTCTTATCGAATTTGTAAGTCACTACGGAGTCACCGATTGGTACATCAATATTAGATGTAATTTTATATTCTCTACCGCCTAATATATATTCATACAACAATTTATTATTTTTAATATAAATTGTATAACCGGCTTCGATGCCGCCATGTGCTAAAAGAACACCATCTTCTTCGCTGTTATTACGTTCAATTGGAATATTTATTTCATAGGAACGGTTAATAATCGGTGCGGCTGCTGAGTCAGTTAACCTGCTCATTCCTCTATAATACGTAAAATGATTTTTTGCTCTCAACGTATCATCTGGAATAGATAAAAACCCTTCTATAAAGATATCAGTGAGTGGTAGTGCTCCATACTTTTCCGCCTCATCTAACCACAATTTTTGTAATTCTTCCAATTTATCGGGATTTTCTTTTGCAATATCCACTGTTTCAGAAAAATCCTCGACAACATTATACAAAGACCATTGATCCTCTTCAAACGTTTTCCCTTTTGTATGACTTGCTACTGCTTTCCATCCATCATGATAGATAGCCCTTTGACCTGACACTTCAAAATACTGCGTCTCTCTCCCTTTAGCTTTGGGATTTGCAAATGTCTCTTTAAAACTTTCTCCAGAATATGCCATTTGTTTTACTCCATCTATTTCTTTCGGAGGCGTGATTCCTAATATGTCAAATACAGTTGGTGTAATATCATTTACGTTAACGTATTGTGATCTGATAGAACCTGAGTCTTTTATTAACTTCGGATAATGGATAATTAATGGTGAATGGGTTCCTCCCTCAAAAGCAGTGTTTTTATATGCTCTAAAAGGTGTGTTACTCACTTGCGCCCATCCCTTAGGATAGTCCATTCCTGTTTGATCATTACCAAAATTTTCGTAATGCTTGTCTACTTCTTCAATTGTTTCCCCCTGGCCGTTAAAGGCTAGAGTTCTACTAGACGAACCGTTATCTCCTCCGCCTCCACTGGCTCCGTTGTCCGATATTAATACAATCATTGTATCTTCCAATTGATTAAGGTTACGCAGATTATCTACTAATTTTCCGATTTGTTCATCCGTATGTGTTAAGAAACCAGCGTACGTTTGTTGAAACCTGATGTAGTTCTTTTTCTCTACTTCAGTTAATTCATCCCAAGGTTTTATCCCTTCATTGCTAGACGATAATTTTGTATCTTTCGGAATAATGCCCAACTCTTTTTGTTCTTTAAAACGTTCTTCCCTAATTTTATCCCAACCCTTGTCATATACACCTTCATACATATCTATATACTTTTCTGGTACTTGATGCGGAGAATGTTGCGCACCGAACGTCAGATACAAGAAAAAGTTTTTGTCTGGATGAATACTTGTATGATTGGTGATGTACCTATTCGAATTCTCAACGATCGCTTCTGAAAAATGATACTCCTCATCATTAGGTGAAGGTATCTGGGTATTATCTATCGTTAAATCTGGTCTATATTGGTCTGATGAATCCTCTATAAAGCCATAATATTGGTCAAATCCTTTTTGAAGTGGCCAATAATCATAAGGACCCGCAGGAGTTGTTTGATCTGTTGGAGCTAAATGCCATTTTCCGGTTGCAAAAGTATTATAATCATTCTCCCCTAACACTTCCGCAATTGTTCCAGCTTCTGGTTTAATCGCTCCCCGCTTATTCGGAAATTCCGGTCCCATGTCGAAATTGGTAACTGTTCCAACACCAACTTCGTGTGAATTTCTTCCTGTCAGTAGCGATGCTCTCGTCGGTGAACAAAGTGGTGTAACATGGGCATTGTTATACCTTAGACCATTTTCAGCGAGCCCATCCATAACCGGGGTTTTTATTTCAGATCCATAACTTCCTAGATCTGAAAAACCTGTATCATCCAACACGATATAAATGACGTTTGAATCAGTTACTACAGATTCCCTTTTTGGGGTTTCAATCTTTTTCTCTGATGAACAAGCACCTAATACAAATGCTGAAGCCATTAGAGCTGCTGTCCCAAACACACTTAACTTATTAATATAATTAGAAAAAATCCTCTTATTCTCCATATTTCTTCCCCCTTTTATCCTCACAACAATTGTATTAATTTTACGGATTCATTCATTTTTCATTCACGACTAACCTCTAGTAATCACCTAGCAGCTTTTAGGATAATTTTACTAAACTGCAACGAGAACGGAACATTGTATCCCAAATCAGTAAAACTTCTCTGTAATCCCACTAATGGTCTTCTTAGACATCAACAACGCAGCGAAATCCAATATTCCCAGTTGAACTATCTGGCGTATTCGAAGTTCGTGCAGCCACACGATAGCGATTACAATAAGATTGATGACATAAATAGGAACCACCACGCATAATTCGCATGTCGCCTGTTTTCGGCCCTTTAGGGTTTTTACGACCTCCACGATTATGAATGTTTGTACTAAACCAGTCTGAACACCACTCCCACACATTTCCAGAAATATTATATAACCCATATCCGTTTGTTGGAAATGACTTAGCTGGTGCTGTACCAGCATACCCATCCTCCTTATTGTTTATTTTAGGGAAACTCCCCTGCCAAATATTACATTGGTGAATTCCACCAGGAGTTAACTCATCACCCCATGGATACTTTTTTTGCTCCAATCCTCCGCGAGCGGCAAATTCCCACTCTGTTTCGGTAGGTAAACGTTTACCAGACCATTTACAGTACACTTGCGAATCATTCCATGAAATATGTATTACTGGGTGATCTAGGCGGTCATCTATCGTGGAATCAGGACCCTCGGGATTTTTCCAAGAAGCCCCCTCTACAACCATCCACCATGGTGTTTGTTGTACTTTCTGCGCCACTTTTGCAGCAGTTTCAGAACTCAACAACTGATAAAAGACAAATGACCATCCAAATTTCTCGGCCTCCGTAATATACCCTGTTGCAGCTACAAAAGATTTGAAGTCAGCATTTGTTACAGCACATTCATCCATATAAAAGGAACTAACAGATACTTTTCGAATTGGCCCCTCTCCGTCTAAAGGAAAGCCCTCTTTATCGTTTGTTCCCATGAGAAAACTTCCTCCAGGTATATAAACCATATTCTCCCTTGAATATTTCTTTCCGGTTAACTTCGGGTCCAATTTAAAGTCTTTTTCTAGTTTCAAATCATCATCCTTGAAATTCAAACGACTTGCAGCACAGCATTGCGAATTTTCATTTTGTACCATTACCTACGCCTCCTACCTATTACAAAATCTACTTTAGAACTAATTATCATTATCAAAAAAATGAAAGTGCTTACATATAAAAGCACATTAATCTGTACGAATAGCGTACACTAGTCTACCATTCGTACATTTTGATTATATCAAAATAAATAACCATGTCAATGTGATTGGTAGAAATTACAACAACTCAGAACTTTAAAAAGGAAAGAACGCTAATTTCAGCGTTCTTTCCTTTTTGTAGTGTGCCCAGCATGGGCGTAGTCTATACGGTGCAAGTCCCGAACTGTGAAGGCAGAAGTAATTGTAGTGAATTAGCAGAGGAGTTTCACGCACAGCGTACCAAAAACTTACTTCTTAGTGGGGGGTAAAAGTGGTTGTAATGATGTTAGTCATTGCGCTGTTTATAGCGTTAGGAATTGTATTTAACAACGGAAAAGGCTCCTTCTTAATCGCAGGGTATAATACAATGCCCCCAGAGGAAAAGGAAAAATATGATGAAGTTGCCTTTGCAGGTTTATGGGGAAAATGATGTTTTCTTTGTCATTTAGTATGTTGTTTTGGTTACTCAGTGAAGCACTTGAAATTAGTTGGTTATTCTACTTTGGTCTGGTCTTATTTCTTGGCAAAGTTGCATTTATGATTATATATTAATACGGGAAACCGATTTAAAAAGTAAATTATTTATCAATCTAACTGCAGATAAATAGTGGAACAATATTAAAATTACAAGTCAACTAACGGGCGTGATTACAGAACACTATGCAACCGTCTTTTTACTAGGCAGATCTGAATAGTTCTTTAAAAATTGGATGTAAATAAATACAGAACCCAGCAAACTTCACATGAGAAGTTTACTGGGTTTTAAGGTTAGATGTGCAAAATAGTACATAAATGAGGTACCTGTGTCAGACACATAGTGCCGCGCCTTGGTACCTAATATAATCGTACCGGACAGCAGATTTTCCTACAAGAATAAACTCTCTAAAGATCTGAGAGTCATATAGAGTCTATCACCCTCTTACGCTTTCTTGAAATAACCTTGTACAATTTGTATATGTTTTTTCATCAGCGAGCTTGCAGTTTTAGCATCCCGCTCATTAAGGGCCGTCATTATTTTCCGATGGTATTCCAATGAATCTTCCCTGACACTCTGAGCAAGTGAAGTTTCTTTATGTGTCCCTAACGTGCTTTGAATCTTTAATACTAGATTGCTAATCGAATTATACATATCAATCATGACAACATTATTTGATGCGGCTGCAATTCTTTCGTGAAACATCATATTAGATTCCACGTAATTTTCTTGATTATTTTCCACACACGCAGCTTCCATTACGTCAATGGTCTGTTGAATAACCATTAAATCCTCTTCTGTTGCTCGATTAGCAGCTAAAAAAGCCAGCTCTTTTTCAAGAATCCAACGCGCCTCGAAAATATCTTCCCATTCTGCTTCTGAAAAATAGAATTGGTAAACGAGAGATTCTGTAAAGGACTCATTGAAATTGGAGGAAATGAATGTACCTTTCTGTGACCTAACGATTAGTCCCAATGACTCTAAAACTTTCAAAGACTCTCTCAATGAGGTTCTGCCAACCTGAAACAAGTCCATCAACTCTCTTTCAGGTTGCAACCGATCACCTGTTTTTAATTTCCCTGATAAAAACAAGTCTTTAATTTGGTTTACAATATCATCACCTACATTGAGACGCTTCACTGGTTCTATCATGGAACTTCCCCTTTTTTAGTTTACTGTGTTTCTACCCATTTACCGTACTGCTCCTGCTAAACGATTTGTCCTTCACTTTGTAGAGGATGAATATCATCACCGAAAGGGAAATAAGTGTCGCAAACAGTCCGATATAGATGCTTTTCGTGAATCCAAGTGTTATATACCCAATAATCGATACTACACTAGAGATCATTGCATATGGCATTTGTGTCATGAGATGATCTATTGGATGGACACCTCCCCCAATAGAAGCAAGAATGGTTGTATCAGATAGCGGAGAGCTATGTTCGCCGAAGATACAGCCAGCAAGAACAGCTCCGAAAACAGGAACCAAGTAAGTTATATCAATAATCGAAACAATTTCCGCACCAATCGGCAACATCAAACCAAATGTTCCGAAAGTACTTCCCATCGAAAAAGACATAAAAGCAGATATGGCGAAGAATATCATCGGGAACCATGCAAGTGACATGTTGCCATCAATAAGAGATGCCAAGTACTGTCCTATACCTAGCTGAGAGATTACCTGAGCTGTCATTAAAGCCATAAAAAGAATAGTAACACTCGGCAAAACTGCCTTCATTCCAGAACCGACTGCTTTTGTTATGATTCCAATAGCAACTTTACGTTGTAACAAGCGAATAATGCTTACCGCTATTGCTACAAATGAACTGTATACTAGAGCCTTAATAACATCCGTGTTCATCAGAATCTGTAGAGGTGTAATTTTACCTTCAATGTTAGAAACCCCGATATACACAGAGATAATGATGGTCAATATGACCAGCGTCAGCACAGGTAGGAGGAGATCAATCATCTTTCCGCCTTCTTTAACTGGTAGTGAGCTTTCTTCCTCTCCTGCAACAGCTCCTCTAGAGGTATCGAATAGAATTCCTTCCTCTGTTGCACGTTTTTCATCCCGCTTCATTTGACCAATGTTTAATTTAAAATAAGCAACCGCTATAACGAGTAAAATAGTTGTCAATGCGTAATAGTTCGTTGGGATTGTTAATAAATACACTTGAAATCCTTCATATTGCGTGATGCTATTATCAACTAAGATTGTTCCAATTAGTGCAGCTATGAATCCTGCCCACGCAGAAAACGGTAGCATAATAATGACTGGAGCTGAGGTCGAGTGCAGCATATAAGCGAGTTTAGACCTGGAAATTCGATGCCTATCTGTGATTGGTCGAACTAAACTTCCGCGGAATAAACAGCTGAAAGCATCGTCAAAGAAACATAAAAACCCTAAAAAAATTGCGGCCATCTTTGCTTGGAAGGGTGTTTTCACTTTCGTTATAGCCCATTCAGCAAATGAGTGTACACCGCCAGATATATAGATTAATGTATTCAATGCACCGACCAATAAAACGAAGAGAAAGATATTCCCTTCACCTAATACCGACAGCACGATGTCATATATGGAGGAAACGGTACCTATAATATTCCATTGATTCGCCATTAATGCCCCTAATACTACCCCTACCCCTAAGGATAATAAAATCCTTTTCGTAATGATTGTTAATGCAATCGTAATTACTGGTGGCAAAAGAGATAATATTGTACCTTCCATTGCAACTCTCCTTTTGTATTTGATTGCAAATCATCTACTATATAATTCAACCCTATTTTCAATCGGAAAGCGCTTTCATTTAACTCTTTGATTTTAGTCTTGTAAGCCTTTACTTTTCACCCACTAACATATTCTCCAACGCACCAAGACCTTCCACTTCACAGACCACTATGTCTCCAGGCTTCAACCAGTCCTTTTCTTCCATCCCTAAAATAACCCCTTCAGGAGTACCAGTAAAAATTAGATCTCCTGGTTCAAGCGTCATGATTTTGGAGAGATCACTAATGATATCTGCTACGGAAAAAATCATATCCGCAGTATTGGAATTTTGTCTTTCCTCTCCATTTACCCACAACTTTAAGTTCAAGTTTTGTGGATTCTGCACCTCATCCGCTGTAACAACATATGGACCAAAAGGCGCAAATCCGTCGTGTGCTTTTCCATAAAGCCATTGACTACTCCGAGTTTGAAGTTCCCTCACGGAAAAATCGTTCCCAGTCGAATATCCAAATACATAATCCAATGCCTCTTCTTTGGACACATTACTAGCCTTTTTCGAGATAACTACAACCAACTCTACTTCATAGTCAACCTCTTTCACAAAGTCCGATATTACGGTGTCTTCTTTGTGACCAGCAAGACTATTTGCGAATTTTGCAAAGTAAATCGGTTGTTCAGGAATTGGCATACCCCCTTCTTTTGCATGTTTTTCATAGTTCAATCCAACAAAAATTAGTTTTTCAGGCTTATTTAACGGAGGTGCATATTGCAGTTCTTCATCGGGTATCATGACTGGCGAGTAGGATAGAATCGAATTCACATTTTGAAACCCTACCTCTCCTTGGCTGATTAGCTCTTGAAGGTCTTTAGGTGAAGATAGCCCTTCTTTTGCTGCTGTCGCCGCAACATCGACTATTCCACTCTCTGTTTTAACACCTAATTTAACCTCACCAGAAGAAATAAAAGATAGCAATTTCAATGAAAATCATCCTCCAATTTTTAGGTTTTCTATATTCTTAAAGTACTTGTTAAACGTGTTACCTGACATACCTATCAAATTCCCACCTCAGAATTACAATCATGGTCGTATGGTCTGACCACGATTGTATTGCTATTGTACTCAGACAACCTATCAAATATTACCGTCTATTAATAATTATTTAGAAAGTTCATTGATAGAATTGGTTTTTATTCTAGAATGGAAAATAACTACAAAAAAACAGGTTATGAAATGATTTCATAACCTGTAAACTTATATATTTTCACGTGGACTTGATAATTATATTAAAATTCGTGATCAAGCGGTTGTAAATCAATGTGAAGGTTTACTATTTAAATAACCTCTATTAAAAGAGGGACCTAAAATTAAATCTCTCCATCATTTTACAATTTAATTATAAAACTCCTAGGTAACTGCTTATGTATTATTCTAAATCCTTGAATAATCTATATTAAGTAGCTGTAAAGCCACCAAAAGGAGGTTTTTGATATGCAACATCGAGGAAATGGAAGATTTCGTTTTTGTGTTTTCCCAGGTTATAACTGGTGTGGACCTGGTTATAATGGGCCTGGTGCTCCCATAAATGATGTAGATGCGATGTGTAAAACACATGACGAATGTTATCGAAGAGGCAGTAATCCATGTGAATGTGACCAAGAATTTCTTAAGCGCCTGCACTCTAAAATAGATCCATACACCAAACAAGGGAGACATGCCCGTCTGCTCTATAATTATATGAAATTACAAGCTCGTTTCAATTGCAACTTTTATAGATAGTGGCGGTACAGAGCCCAATTGAAAAGATACCTTATTCTAAATCAATTCAGAGTTGATTTAGAATAAGGTATCTTTTTTAACGGTTCACTTTCCTTGTCCTGCAACAACAAGGAAAGATGCAGTTCAATCCTTCCCCCTGTAGGCCTCAAGCTCGATTTAAAATCTGGACGCAATTACGCCAAGGCGTAATTAATCAAGAAAATATATTGTCTCGATTAAATTGACACATCAATTGATAAAAACTCTGACAGTGCCTGTTCACGCTTGTCGAGCATAATTTGTTCCGGCTGGATGCCCTGCTCACGCAGTACTTTAATGTTCTGCACGAGGAATTCATCGCTGCCGACAACATAGAAGAGTCCATTCTTGTCCGCAGTAAGATTCTTCACTTCTTCATAGTAGTCTTTCCGGTTATCGACGAACTGTGATGTGAATTTCTTTTCAGGTGCGGATTCAAAAATATTAGTGAATAAGAACTCTTTTGATGAGTCGATGTTTAGTGAATGAATTTGATTGACGTTGTCAGCACGTTCGAAATATTCAAGTACAAGCGGTCTGAAAGTTGCCAGGCCGACACCTGAGGACAGTAGGTAAACATTTTTGTTTTCTCTTTTAAGCGGTACATTCGAATGCGTTTTAAATATTGCAACTTCATTACCGACCTCAAGATTTCTTAAAACCGTTTTAAACTCAGAGCACTGCTCTCTGATGCGTGTTGTGATACCGATTGAATTTTCGTGCGGTAAAGTGGAGATTGACATGTGACGAATCAGGCCGCGGTTTGGTTTATCACCGGCATTAAAACCTTCCAGTGCGAAGTGGGTGTGGGAACCTTCTTCCCATGTAAAGTCTTTCGGACAGGCGAGCAGGTACGTTTTAACCTCGGGCGTTTCTTCAATAATCTTATTTATTTTAGTCCAGTATATTTGCATTATATATTCTCCTTGCTCAATTATATTTATCTGATACTCATCTAGTATACAATTAGTGATAACAATTCTCAATTAAATGAACCTTATATAATAGGGGTGCCAAATCTTAGTCCAGAATGGCTCCCTTACTTATACCTACTTAATATTTCTTCTGGAATATGACAATAATCATTTGGAAATCTAGCTAATCTATCTTGATGTTCTTCTGCACTTCTCACATAGTTTGTAAGAGGTAATACTTCAACAACGATTTGGTCATAATCATTTCTCTCTCTAAGAAACGACTTCGCCACTATTAAGTGTTCAGGCTCTTCACTATATACGCCTGTTCTGTATTTCTCGCCAACATCCTGTCCTTGTTTATTCAAACTGTAAGGATCAATGATTTCAAATAAATACCCCATTAATTCCCTGATCGTTACAACTGTCGGATCAAATCCTGTTTTTACACATTCGGCGTACCCATCATAATCACCCTCAAGTGTATGACTTGTTCCATTAGCTCTTCCGGCTTCTGTAAACATAACGCCAGGTAAATTTTTTATAAAATCTTGTACTCCCCATAAACATCCACCCGCAAAATATAAGACTTCCAAATTGACTCTCCTCCTTGTTTAATAAACCGGCTTGCCCCAGACCTATTCCCGGAGGATCATCTGGTCATCTTCCACTTTTGGTCCCCTCTCAAGAAACTTAAAAGAGGTACTTTGTCAGATATAAAGACGAACAATTCATACATTTAATTAATCATACAAAAAATAAAGGAAAATTGCATAGATATTAATTCGCTTTGTATTTACTGAATATTCCCGCTCACTTGTAACTAAAATAATCCTTTTACTTATTATGGCCCTCTGGTTCACAATCGCTGGCTCAATTCATCTGCAACATTCAATGCCCCCTACGCTCTTACGAGTAACAAATCGAGCTCCCGGTTTCAAATATCTTTATAGAGTCGGTACGGATCAACTTTACGTTTGCAAATCGCACACTTAGAACTAAAAAAAACTAAATATGAAAACACCTCTTCTTTAAACTTTGATGAATACCCAAGTACGTTAGTATATTTCAATCACCATATAATTGTTAGTAACTATTCAAAATAGGTACTGCTTCAGACAAAAAGACGTAAAATTCACACATTCAAGTATTTATCAAATAGTAATGAAAAATCATATTGCATTGATTTACTATGAATTATTATTGAATTGGGTTATATTTACTGAATAGTCCCAATCATAGGAACCTATAATTTAAGTCCATTACAAATTACAAGAAGCCTATGTATATTACAAAAGAAAGCGAGGGAATTATATGTAAACTTGTTTGTATTGTGAGAAGATAGTGATAATTGGACAACAGAGAAAGTGGTCCCTCACTTGTGGGAATCTAATTGAGAATTTAAATTGATTGTTCTAATTCTCCATCTCGTATGAATGAGAATGTATTTCCCTTTAAGGAATTAATTAAGGTCAGTACTTGAATTGTTTTTTTCTATACAAACCCTTTAACATCAACACCTACAGCAATTTTCGTTATATTTTTTCATTATATTTAACTGAATTTCGTTAAATCTTCTCAGCTAAAATCTATCAATATAATTATTCTTATGCTACAATTATTATCGTATAAGAAACATTACAATCTAGGGGGTAATTGAATGTCAGAAAATCAAACTAACAACAAATTGACAACTGCAGCGGGCGCGCCTGTAGGAGATAATCAAAACTCGCAATCGGCTGGACCACGTGGACCACTATTATTACAAGATGTCTGGTTACTAGAAAAACTAGCAAACTTTAATAGAGAAGTAATTCCTGAGCGTCGTATGCATGCAAAAGGATCAGGTGCTTATGGGAAATTTACTGTAACACATGATATTACTCAATATACTTCCGCAGCACTTTTCTCTGAAATCGGAAAAGAAACAGAAATGTTCGTTCGTTTCTCAACGGTAGCTGGTGAGCGTGGGGCTGCAGATGCAGAACGAGATATCCGTGGATTCTCTATGCGCTTCTACACAGAACAAGGAAACTGGGATTTAGTTGGTAACAATACGCCAGTATTCTTCTTCCGTGATCCACTTCAATTCCCTGATTTAAATCATGCCATTAAACGTGATCCACGTACTGGTATGCGTAGCGCTAATAACAACTGGGATTTCTGGACATCATTACCGGAAGCACTTCACCAAGTAACTATTGTGATGAGTGATCGTGGTTTACCAAGCTCATATCGTAAAATGCACGGTTTCGGTAGTCATACATTCAGTATGATCAATGCAAATAACGAACGTGTTTGGGTTAAATTCCATATGCGCTCTCAACAAGGTATTGAAAACTTCACTGACCAAGAAGCAGTTGAAGTTGTAGGAGTAGACCGTGAGAGTTCTCAACGTGACCTATACGATAATATCGAAAAAGGCGACTTCCCTAAATGGAAAATGTATATTCAGGTTATGACGGAAGAACAAGCAAATAATATGCCTTACAACCCATTTGACTTAACCAAAGTTTGGTATAAAAAAGACTTCCCGCTTATTGAAGTTGGAGAATGGGAACTTAACCGTAACCCTGAAAACTATTTCGCTGAAGTGGAACAAGCCGCTTTTGCACCGTCTAATGTTGTACCTGGAATTAGCTTCTCTCCAGACAAGATGTTACAAGGTCGTTTATTCTCATATGCAGATGCACAACGTTACCGTTTAGGTGTAAACCATCAGCAAATTCCGGTCAATACACCAAAATGCCCGGTACACTCTTTCCATAGAGATGGTGCTATGCGTGTAGATGGTAACCATGGTGGAACATTACCTTATGAGCCAAATAGTTATGGACAATGGAAAGAACAACCTCAATACAAAGATCCGCATTTAGCACTTCAAGGAGATGCTGGTGTTTGGGATTTCCGCGAAGATGATGATAACTATTATGAACAACCAGGAAAATTATTCAATCTGATGACTCCTGAAAAACAACAAGTATTGTTTGAAAACACTGCACGTAACATGGATGGCGTTGAAGAATTCATTAAAGTTCGCCACATCATTCATTGCTATAAAGCAGATCCTGCTTACGGACAAGGACTAGCAGAAGCAATGGAAATTCCTTGGGGCTATATCGAGGCTGCAATGGCTTAACAAATAGAGATGATTCTAAACAGGTAGTCAACAGGTTTAGCATCCCCTCTTAATACTTTTAACATTGAGTGGCGGTCGTAACAGATGTTACGACTAGCCACTTTTTTGATTACTTAAAATAGGATGTGTCAGACACAATGACGAACAATTGACGTTTTTAATTGTTTATATAAATAGAGAATAAAAGTCGCATAGGCGTTTTTATTATTATTGAATTAAACTGTATTTACTGAACAGTTTTTCGCGCAGATACTAAAAAACTGCTTACGCCCTCCTTCGCTTTCATAGCTACCGATATGCTGGCTAACCGCTTGGTTAAACTCTGTTGGCTTATCTACGTTAGATAAGTGTCCTGTGCGCTGGAATACGACTAATCTTGCATTCTGAATAGCATAATACATTAAATATGAGTTATAGATTGGCGTCATTTTGTCCTCAGATGAGCCGATAATTGTCGTAGGAACTTTTATGTTGAATAAGTCTAAATAATAATTCCTGCCAAAAGAAGATTGAGCTGATGATAAATAAGTATCTTTTCTAATTAGGAAAGAATCCTTGACTAAGCTTATCTTCATTTCATCTTTATCATCGTATATGCAAGTTTTTAGCAATTCATTAATTTGTTCAGGTTGACCATCTAAGCCTAATAACTTCTTTGTTCTACTCAGTGCGAGATTGCCCACTAAGCTTGGTATATAGAAAAGTGTATTGCTTAATATTAGTGATTTAACTCTGCTTTTATACCGTTTGTGGATTTCTTGGGCTACGAGTCCGCCTAATGAAAGTCCGCATATATGCACTTTTTCTATTTTTAAGTGGTTTAACACCCTAATAATATCCGCTGCAAACCGCTCTACTGTTAAATTTTGCGTTTCAACTGAATCTCCATGACCTCTTAATTCGATAATAATCAGTCTGTGATTAGCGCTTAAAGACAATTGCGGATTCCATGCTTCTCTTCTACTTCCCAATCCATGAATTAATAAGAGTTCTTCACCTTCCCCTACATCTGTATAATTTAACATGCTCTACACCTCATCGTTTGTATTTTTACACACGTTACTATAATTTAAAATCCGTGGAAGTCAGCAGCAGCCATTTCCCAACTCGATTTCCTAAACAACGCCGAACTGCGGCATATATAGTAACTCCGAAGTAATCCCTTCGCAGCCATCTCGGCCCTTAAACACCCCGACTAGTTCTCTCCCTTGCTTATATGCGAAACCGACGCCGATTAATAACGATGCATCCTTTAGAATTCAATTAGTTTTTTTACGTCCTTCCTCTTCGGCAATTCGAGTTCGCATTTGCCGTCTCCATCTGCCGTTCTGTCCGTTTCATCCGCTTGCGTAATTGCGATAGCTACCACCAATTAACGCCCGACAAGTTGCGCCGTTGTAATACATCCTCGCCAGAAATACTAACGTATATGCGGACGAGGACTTCGTACCAGCCCATTTCTTCATATTAACGACTAAAAACTGCTTGCAGATATAACAAACTTGTAGAGCTTGACATTAAAATAAACACAAAAAAGGCCATTAGCTATAAGGCAATGACCTTTTAATGATAAAGAGATACCTGCTCCAGACAAAAAACGAGCAATTCAAATATTCATGTAATTAGACAAAAAGTAAAGAAATTCGCATAGGCAATGATTTACTTTCTATTATTATAGAATTGTATTTACTGAATAGTTCCGCGCACAGTTATCTAATACTAATGAAAATTAGAAAATACCTTTCCCGAACCAATCCGATAAAGCTTTCCAGTCGTGGAATCAAAGATGGCTAGCAATCATTTAACATTTCGAATACATAATTCAGTATAATAGGTTATGAGTCATTTTTTTACTGCTCCATAATCCCTTTCCACGTAAATCGAAAAGAAAGTTGGGACAAACGATGATGAATGCAGACATACCTTTTTTGAACAAAGAGGCGGGAGAAAAAGCTGCCGCTTACATAGCAACGTTAACAAAGCCCCTGGGAAGTTTGGGCAGACTGGAAGAAATCGCAATTAGTCTTGCAGAAATGACTGAGAATTTAACTCTTGAAATTACACCTCCAGGCATTATCGTATTTGCTGCCGATCATGGTGTTGTAAAAGAAGGTGTTTCCGCTTTTCCTCAAGAAGTGACGAACCAAATGGTTACAAACATTATGAATGGCGGAGCAGCCATCAATGTATTTGGTAGACAAATAGGCGCAAAGCTCAAAGTCGTCGACGTAGGAGTAGCGGGAGATATAACAGAAGAGCAAGTTGTTCATAAAAAAGTTCGCCAGGGTACCGGCAGCTTCCTCACTGAATTGGCAATGACACGAGAAGAAGCAGAAAAAGCGGTTCTCATCGGTTATGAAGAGGGGATTCGATTTATTGAAAACGGGGTCAAATGTCTGATTATCGGTGAAGTCGGTATCGGCAACACGACAACCTGCAGTGCTATTCTCGCATCGATTACAGGCGTGGACCCCGCTACACTTGTCGGGTATGGAACGGGTATTTCCACTGAACAACATGAACGGAAAATAGCGGTTGTTCGTGATGCAATCAGCTTGCATCAGCCCAACCCAACAGATGCCATTGATATACTGTCAAAAGTGGGTGGACTTGAAATAGCTGCAATGGCAGGAGCGATGATTGCAGCTGCAGAAAAGCGGATTCCTATTCTTCTTGATGGTTTTATCTGCACAGTGTCCGCTTGCCTTGCTGAACTGATTGCTCCGACAGTAGTGGATTATATGATTTTATCGCATCATTCAGCAGAAATCGGATATACAATAGCTTCCAAACATTTACGAAAAGAACCACTTATCCAGCTGAATATGCGTCTCGGCGAGGGGACCGGTGCGGCCGTTGCTTTTCCGATTTTACAGTCCGCTGTCAATATGATAAATGAGATGGCTACATTCGCTAATTCGGGCATATCAGGCAAAGAAGTTCTTGAAACTACGGTAAAAACATAAAAATCCACTTACTCGTATATCGCCTTTACAACACGACACAAAGGTGGATGATTGTTCCAAAAAAACATCGAAAACGCCAAGTTCTCTTAGAACTTGACGTTTTCGATTGTCGATATGTTGTTTTTTCAATTCGAAGATTACAGTTTCACAACACGATCTATATCAAAAATCATTAAACATACTCATTTATAATTAAATAAGTTCTAGGCGCCTGTGCACAACAAAAAAACCGATTCCGGAATGAAATCCCGTAATTGGTTCTGAATTTAAATTTAAATGGCGGTCCCGACCGGGATCGAACCGGCGATCTCCTGCGTGA